>JBHAFL010000121.1:0-23417 GCA_041856085.1 Anaerovoracaceae bacterium
GAGGTTAAATATACGGACAGCGCGGAGGGCGGACTTCGAATGCTTGATAAGAGCCTCGGCTATAAGGACGGCAAACTTTACTATGAAGCTGTTATTGTAAATGATAATGAGCTTTATGCCGAAAGCCTCAAGATAGTAACCATTTCGGTCTATGTTAACGGCAAATTAGCCGCAAAACAGGATTTTATCGATCAAAAATTAAACTTGGACGCATATTCGGCAAAGGCTGTCGTATTCAGCTTCGACAAGGGAACTAAAAAGGTAGTCGACTTAAGAAGCAGCGAGATAAAGGTTTCGTTCGAGGGCGCATACAAGTACGCGGAGCTGAAAATAAAGGAACTGTAGACTTATGGACAAAAAAGAATTGCCGAGAGTTGAAGGGAAGCTGAGGTCAAAATATCTCGAAATGCCTAAAGAAATATATAAGTCAAGAGGCATTGTGGTGATGGGCAGGAGAATAAAATCCCTGATTTTCACAACTGATATTGCGATAATCCGAAGCTGCAATGCGGACGCGGTGCTCGCGGTCTATCCTTTCACGCCGCAGCAGATAATAACCCAGTCCGTAATAAACGCCGCGCCTATGCCTGTCTTCGCAGGGGTAGGCGGAGGTATAACCACGGGAGCGAGGTCGGTCGCAATGGCTAAGGATGCCGAAGCGTTAGGAGCATGGGGAGTAGTTGTTAACGCTCCCGTTACTAACGAAAACATAAGTATGATTGCCGAGGCGGTCGACATACCGATAGTTGCAACCGTCGTAAGCGATAATGTGGATATTGACGCCAGACTTGAGGCGGGAGTGAAGATATTAAACATATCCGCATCGGTGAAGACTCCTGATATAGTAAGGAGCATAAGAGAAAGATATGCGGACGTGCCGATAATAGCGACCGGCGGTCCTACTGCCGACTCCATAATAAGGACGATTGAAGCGGGCGCGGACTGCATAAGCTATACCCCGCCGTCGACCGCAGAGATATTCGCGGATATAATGAAAAAATACCGGAATGAAGCTGACAGCGAAAAATCAGCTGACGAAGAGATAACCATACTTGACGCTATGGAGAACATTTAGTCGACAAAAAATAATTGCATCTATATTATGGATTGTCGCGAATTAAGTACAATCGAATTTTGTCATTGTGCTGAAAAGGATATTTTAATATGTTAATATGATATTGGGAGATTTTGATGAGTATTGTAGTTGGAATTGATATTGGAGGCAGCACCACTAAGATAGTAGGATTCAGAAACGGGGAATTGCTTATCCCCGTACAGATAGTTGCGAATAACGCGATTGCCTCTCTGTTCGGAGCGTTCGGCAAGTTCCTGTATGATAACAGGCTTAGCTTGTCCGACGTGCATCAGGTAAACCTTACCGGAGTCGGTTCGTCGCAGGTTAATCAGCCTATATACGGGCTTCCTACCTATAAGGTCGACGAATTTACCGCGAACGGTCTCGGCGGAGGATATTTTGCCGGAGACATTGACGAGTTTATGGTTATCAGTATGGGTACGGGCACTTCATACGTAGGGGTGAAAAACGGTAAACCGACTCACCTCGGAGGAATAGGAATAGGCGGCGGTACTATTATAGGCTTGTCTAAGCTGATGCTGTCCACGAATGATATCAATAAGATTCGCGAGCTTGCGGCGCAGGGCGATGTGGGTAATGTTGACCTGAGAATAGGTGACATTTCGTCGGAGCCTATACCGGGGCTCGACGATGCCGTCACTGCCTCCAACTTCGGCAAGGTCTCATCGAGGGCGTCCTCGGAGGACAAGGCGGCGGGTATAGTGCATATGGTAATCGAATCTATATGCCAGACAGGCGCGCTGATAGCCCAGAAATCCTCTATTAAGGACATAGTCCTCATAGGAGCGCTGACTAATGTTCAGGAGTGCTTTACCGTCACGAAGATGATAGAGGATATGTACGAGGGATATAAATTCATTATACCTGAGTACGGTGAATATGGTACTGCGATAGGCTCAGCCCTCGCCGAAAGATGTAAGCTGAAACAAATCGACTGAAATAATAAACCTCTTTTGCACATCGCTTAATTAGGTGTGTCGAGGAGGTTTTTTAATGAAAAAAATCAGGGAGAGAACGCTATGGAAGAGCTAAAGCCGGTGATAAAAAACAGACCGAGCGGAATCTCGGGAACGAGCGCTGCGGCGGGCGCTAAACCTGCCTGCAAGGGCTTCAACATATCGGATTTTTTAGAGAAATCCGATTTCGCAGACATGAGGCTTGAAGAAAAAACATTTTTAATCAATACAGATATGAGGGCTGCCTACGGCAAAAAAAATGCCGCAAACGACAGCTTAATACCATGCCTCGAAAACCTTTCGACGGGAGAGCTCATATATATAGAGCGGCTTCCGTCTATCATAGGAATTGCGGATAGCTGCGATATTATAATAAAGGACGACGATAGAGGCGCATACATTTCGAGAAAGCACGCCGTAATCGACCTTGTTTGCGGCCACTATGCCATAAAAGATATGTCTACAAACGGCAGCTTTTTTCTGAATGACGACGGCAGGAATCCGTCGCTTACGAGACTGCCTAAGGATAGCTTCACGGAGCTGAGAAACAGGCAGATAGTGAGGTTCGCTAAGCGAAATTACAGGTTTATTTTTAGCGGAGAAGAACGATGAATCTCATTAAAATTATAAACAGGCGGTATCAGCCCATAAAGCTTTTAGGGAGAGGCGGAAGCGGCGAGGTATATTTAGTCAGAGAAAAAAGCACGGGCAGGGAGTTAGCGCTAAAGGATATAAGGCTTCGCAGCGGCTCGGAAGCCGGACGAATAAATATAAACTCAGGCGAGCGCGCGGGCTGCGGGTTAGAACTTCTCAGAGAGCTTAACCATTCCGGCATTCCCGCTTTTCACGATTTTTTGTCGGACGGGAAGCGCGGAATACTCATTATGGAATATATCGAGGGAAAGACATTATGGGAAGAGTCAGCCGAGAGAGGCGGAATCGCGGAGAAAGAGCTGATATCGATATTGACCGACCTGTGCGACATACTGATATATCTGCACGACAGGAGGATACCTATAATTTACCGCGATATTAAGCCGAGTAACATAATGCTTCGAAAAAACGGGACTGCAAGCCTCATAGACTTCAACTCAGCCGTGACGGAGGACTCCGACTATGTAGCCGAGGGTACCGGCTACTATGCGTCGCCCGAGCATTTCTGCGGCAGGGTAGACCGGAGGAGCGATATATATTCCCTCGGCAAAACGGCGCTCAGGGTGTCGGGAAGCATAAGGGGTATGCCTCTTACGCAGGAGCTCACGGATATATTAAAAAAGGCGACCGAAAAGGAGTCGTGTCGAAGATACAGGAATGCTTATGAACTTAAAGAGGTGCTCACAGCCCTAAAAGGAAAGGAAGCGGAATGAAACAATATATAATGCTTGGTGTTATTGCCGCCGGCATAATCATGCTTGCGGTTTTTTTATTTCTTTCACTGAGAACGAAAGGAGAGAAAAAGAAGAAGCCCGAGAAGTCGCTTTTTTCGGAGCTTGAAGAAAACCCGCGTATATTTTCGGAGGACTACAGAACCGAGATTCTCACAGAAAGAGAATATGGCTTCGACGATAAAAGTGTGGAAGAAGAAAAGGCGGAAGAGCGGGCGGAGCAGGCGGCAGCCTCAGAGGCCGCTTACGGTTTAGAGTCGGAACTGAAGCTTAAGACGGCTGCGGAGAGAGTTCATGAAGAATACAGTCTTGAGAACTGCCGGATAAAGAGCTTAAGAGTAGGAGAGAAGTTAATAAAAAAAATCAGCCTGAAATCGTGCAGCATAGATAATCTTGTTCTGATGCCGCAGGACGAATCGGAAAGCGAGGACAGCTTATGAAGAAGACGGTAATAGGTATTTTGATGATGATAATCGCAATCAGCGGGATAATCTACTGGGAGACGCTCGGGAGAGAGAAGCTTCTTTTTTCCGAAATACTCGTATTTAATCAGGAGGTGCAGCCCCATACCGAGATTACCGCAGAAATGCTGTCAAAAAGAAGCGTATATATGCCGCAGGAAGCTGTTATAGATGTATCTCAGGCGGGCGACATAATCGGTATGGTATGCACACAGTATATACCGAGGGGGGCGGAGCTTTTCAGCGAGTATTTTTTGCAGCCGGAGCTTAATGTAGATGAAAAATCCGACGAGCTCGTGTTCTCGCTCGAGACGGCGAAGCTCGTCACATTTCCGAGGTCAATAAAAAAGGGCGACAGAATACACATATATTGCAAAAACATGTATGTGACGGACACCGTCGTGCTGAGGACTATGGACGGAATAAGCGAGATTCATGCGGGCGCCGCCGAGACAGAAGAGGGCGGCAGGCAGATAGAGACGATAGAGGTTAAGGTTGACGAGAGGGAGCTTATGAAACTCAGCGAGCTTTTGTCCGAAGATGAGAGCCTGTCGGTCGCATATAATTGAGAAGAGAGCGGGAGGCGGAGGAGACTATGAATGTGATAACTTTTTTCGGCGCAGAGGCTAAGGTCGGCGCCACAATGATAGCGCAGAGCGTCGCAGAGGAGCTTACGCAGAGAGGCAGGCGGGTGCTTATGGTATTCGCGTCGTCTGAAATGTGCGATTGCTACATACAAGGGGCGGAATCTGTGAAGACAGGCATAGACGATTTAATAGACATAGATGAGATAGGCGATAGCGACATAAGGCACGTTATTGCCAAGCAGGGAAAGCTTAGCTATATCAAGGGGATAATGCGTCCGCTCAGAATCAAGAGGCTGCTTCAGCCGAGGTATTTTTTTAACAGGCTCATAAGGCTTACGGAGAAAGACTTCGACTATATGATAATAGACGGAGGGCATAACTATCAATATCCGCTTCCGATTGGCTCGCTGATGGCGGCGCACAAATGCTTTTTCGTGCTTAACCCGAAAGCGAGGGCGTTTTCGAGGTTCAGGATTCTTACGGAGATTTTGCTTATGACTATCTCGGACAGTATGTGCGACGAACGCGAAATCATACTTAACAAGGTGAACGGAAGAGAGGACGCGTATAATGCGAGCCACGCGAGGGAACTCTTCGGAATGGAAGTGAGTCAGGTACACGAGGCTGCGTCCAGCGCCGCCTGCGAGGTGATGAATCAGGTTATCAGCAGGGTCAATCGCACGTTTAAGAAAGAAATTGCGGCTGTTGCCGACAGAGTGGAGCAGGTGAAATGATGTATGGATATGATGAGCAGCCTAAGATATCGGGCTTAGAGGGGAGATCTGCGGATTATGCCGAGGGTGAGACCTTCTTTATAGATGATTTTTTGACAAATTATCAGGTCGACGAGCAAAAAATATATGTCGAGAAAGTTAATGAAGAATCGACAGCCGTCAAAAGCGACAAGGAGTTTCAGAACGTCTTGGAAAAAGTAAAGAAAAGTCTTGACGGAGATTTTGAGAGGCTTAGCGACGGTGAAAAATCAAGGGAAACGGAAATCCAGAAAAAAGCGATAATCGGAGAGCATAAATATGTGAAGCTGTACGTAGAGAAGATAAACTCCGCGCTTGCGAGTCTCAATCTTCTTTCTGCGGAATATCCCGCTTATTACAGAAACCTCGGGGACGCCGTATTTTCGGAGCTGTACGGCTTCGCGGGTATAACGCCGTGGGTGAACGATTACACGGAGGAATACAGGGCGTCATCTTCGCTAAAGGTAATAGGCGACGACATATATTGCCTTATAGACGGCAAGGCGGTCAAGCAGCCGCAGAGCATAAGCAGAGAGCGAAGAGAGCAGCTCAGAAGAAATCTGCTTCTGAGTTATCCGAAAGAGAGGCTTGAGGCGGGGCATAACGAAGTCTATATGCTCAGAGAAGACGGGAAGCACATCAGGGCGACCCTTATGAGCGGTGACTTCACATATCCGGAGCAGGACGTGCTGGTCTTTCGTAAATACCTTATTTCCGAGCCCGAGAACCTGACATTTGAACGCCTCGCGGCATACGGAACGTTCCCGATGGAATGCTGTGAGCTGTTCGAGCTGCTCGCAGCTCTGGGACCGAATGTGTTCTTTTGCGGAGAAGTGAGGTCGGGAAAATCGACTTTTTTGCAGGTATGGCAGCATTATGAAGACCCGACTCTTGAGGGAACTACCGTATCTTCCGACGAAGAGACAAACTATGCGGAGATTACAAAGGGACCTTTAATCCAGATAGTGACGGACGAAAACCGTCTTGAACAGGCAGAGAAAAGCCTTAAGAGGCTCGATTCGAACTATATCATATTGTCAGAGGTGAGAAGCGCGGCGGAGTACAGGTTTTTTCTCGGTATAACTAATATGGGCACGAGACGGTGCAAGTGTACGATACACGATAATTCCGCCCTCAATTTTCCGTATAAGATGGCGACGGAGATTACTGCAAAATACGGAGGCGAACAGAATGCCACGATAGCTCAGCTTTACAGTAATATAGATTATGTATTCGAACTGTACGAGGTTCCGACAGATCGTTCTAAGAAGAGGCTTAAGGGAATAGTGGAGCTCAGATACGATCCGGTGGAGGACGTCTGCTCGGCTCACAGGATATGCGAATACAGCGCCGAAGAGGACAGGTGGAGATGGAAGTGCGACATAGGAGATGATAAGAGGAGACTCGCTATGGGAATGGAAGATAAGCTGAGCGACTTCCTTTCCATACTGAGTAAGCTCGAAGAAAAAAGCCCGTTAATCGGCGATAATGTAGTTTACCCGTCATATTACAAGGGAAACGCTAAAAAAACGGAGTGTGGACAGAATGCTTGAGGTTGCAGTTTCATATACGCTTTACGCTATTATCTTAGCGGGTTTCATTCTCATTTTTTCCGCCGGCTTCGTAGAGAGCGCGGAGCTGTACCGAGCAAAAAACAGGGTCAAGCTGAATATCAGGACGTCAAAAAACAGAGGAGAGATAAGAAACGGATTCAGGCTGTCGGAATATATTTCCGATATGCTGACCGTAGTGAAAGGAGGCTATGCTCCCGAGCATATTGTCAAGTTCTATGAGATTTCGGCAGGCTGCTGCCTGCTGCTCGGCGTCTTATCTTTTTTTCTGATGACTCCTAAGGTAAGTATGCCCGCGGCAGTTATCGGTCTAATCGCACCGTTCTTTTTTTACAGGACAAGGCTGCAGGAGATTAGAAATCTCAGCTCCCGCGAGGGAAGCGTGCTCGCGGGTGAGCTGCTTAACAACTACAGGATACATCATTCCAATATATTCGAGGCGATAAGAAGCTCTGCCGAGTCGATTTCTCAGGAAGCGCCGTATTCAAGGAGAATGCTGCTCGCTCTGTCCTACGAGCTCAATACCGTTTCCTCAAAGGAAGACGTCAGAAGAGCCGTAGAGAGGTTTAAGTTCGGTATCGGCACGCGATGGGCGGATATGCTTGCGACCGATATAGAATTGGCGCAGACGGAGGGGCTTAATATCGGCTCTGCTCTCGAGGATTTGATAAGCTCCATAGCCAAGGCTAAAAAGGCGATTGAAGAGACAAAAAGGCAGGGCTCGGAGGGCGTGAGGATATTAAAATATCTCGTTCCGTCAATATATCTTCTCACGATATTCGCGTCGACCAACTTTTTCGGAATGTCTCTCGGACGGTTTTATCATAACCAGTTCAGGACGGATATCGGTTCGACGTGGTTCATGCTGGTTTGCCTGTCATATATCATATCGCTTGTGCTCGTCAACCTGATAAACAAGAGCAGAATGGATATATGATTTTTAGGAGGGACATAAAGCAATGGATAATTTTTTTGGAGTGTACAGGGAGCTGCTGTATTCGAACCCGGCAGTTCCCGTGTATGCCGGACTTTTTCTGTTCATCGTGGGAATTTTTTATGTTTTTTTCATAGATGAAAGTCTGCTCCGTTCAGGACAGCTTATCGAATATGCGGTTTCTCCGAATAAGGAAGACGGCTTGTTCATCAAGGCGGGGCTAAATATCAGCGCTAATCAATACAGACTGTGTCTCTTCGCGGTTTCGGTACTGCTTTTTCTCGGCAGGGGTCTAAAAGCGGTTGCGGCGGGGTCATATTCGGGCTTAGCGGCTTCCGCCGTGCTTCCGTTAGCAACAGTATATTTTTTCTCACCCAAAAGATATCTTTATAAGGGGATAAAAACGCCGTTCATAATAATAATCGACCGAATGGCGAAGAGAAGAAGCGGAGAGCTTGACTATGAGCTTTACAGCTCGGTTACTATGCTAAAAAACTTGGCGATAGCTCAGGAAACAAGTCCTCTTTCCTTTGACCTCATGCTCGAAAGGCTTATGGAATGCTCGAAAAAGCTTAAGCCCATATACCAGCGAACGCTTGTCTTGTACAGGTCGGAGAATATGACAAAAGCAATGAGATATTTTTCAGACGCCGTAGGGACAAAAAACGCGCGAAGCTTCACCCTGCTTCTTGAAAAGATGGATAAGCTTAACCCGACGGAGCTTAAAAATCAGGTGATAAGCTTTCAGGAAGCGCTTTCAGAGGAAATGTTCACAAGGGGACTTGAAAAAGCCGAGGGAAGAGGCACGATAGTCTATATACTGGCGACTGCCGTCAGTTTCGTCTGTCTGCTAAATTTTATCTTCGTATCGGTTCTTATGGATATGCTCGATACGCTCGGCGAGCTTTTTTAGCTATGAAATAAAGGTTAAGAAAGCCTTTTTTGCGGTAAAACGCATAGAAACAAGATGGATAATTTCCTGCCTTGCGCGGGGGATATTAACCATAAATATATCGCATTAGGAAAGGAGAAAACGATGAAAGATCTTATAGTGCTTATAGCGGTAATAGTATTGGGTCTGTTTATAGGCGGGATAGTGCTCGGATTTAAGGACAAGGCGACTAAACTCGGAGCTAAAGGAAGCTCGGCTATCGACAGCTTCACAAACGGTCTGTGATTACTGCCGGATGTGAGAGTCCGCCTGAGAAAATGCCGGACGGACTCTCTATTATGTTTAAGAAAGGGAAACCATGAAAGACTTTATTGTATTGATCGCTTTTATCGTACTCGGCTGCTTCATCGGAGCGCTTATTCTGGGCGATAATAACAGCCTAAAAACCTCGTCAAAGGGATTTATGCAGAAGCAGATAGAAGCGCTCGGCGGCTGAATACAGGAGAAAGGAGGATCTTGTGAAGGAATTTATTACGGGAATGGCTATGCTGCTTCTGCTGTCGGTTTTTTTGGTTCAATTTACTTCGAATCAGATTATACACGAGAAGCTGTTATTTGCGCAGAAAGATATAGAGGAAGCTCTTCAAACTGTCAAGCGGGACGGCTGCTTCACGCCTGAGAATAAGGCGGAATTGCTTGAGAAATTAAAAAAAGATATAAGACCGGCAGACGAGGCGGCAATCATAATAAGAGGAAGCGATATACCGGTAAGGCGAGGGGAGAGAATAGAATACTCGGTAACCATTCCGATAGATAATATCGTAGCGGCTAACAGATTCCTCGGGATAAGCGACAGTGAAAACAGAGCGGACAAAGAGTATAAGGGCTATGTGACGAGCGAGTGGACGGGGTGAGAATATGAAAAACTATATAACAGGCATAGCTGTAATCTTGCTTTTTATGATATTTATGACGTTTCAAAACGACATAAATCTCTACCGCCGCAAACAGTCTTTCGTAAATCACGTGGCAAACGAGGCTGCTGCGTCCGCCGGACTTTCAATTATAACGGGAAACGCGGACGACGAGTGCGAGGGGGCGGATTATGCGAGCGGCTTCATTATTTTTGATGAGGCGGGCGGCGCGGAGAAAAAAGCCTTTGAAGCTGCGGAGACCTGCCTCGGACTTGCTCCCACGGGAGAGAGCGGCGGACGAAGGCTCATATCCGAAAGCAAACATACGCAGGATAATGCGGAGATAACAGTTCTGTTTTTTAACGAAAATATGAGCTATTCCATATTTAAGAACAGAAAAAAAACGGCGGAGGGGAGCTTCAAGTCGGGAAGTCCGCTATATGACTTCGTAACGGGTGAAGCAAGGAATAAGCTGATGAGGCTGAGCGGCAGTCGTGCAATCAATATAGAATATCCGACGGCAGCCTGCATAGTAGACTTGGGCAGATTCAGATTTCATAAGTCGCTCGATATGGACGAAAAACCGATATATCTGATAGGAATCGGAGTATATGAATATAAGAGCTCGGGAAAGCTGAAAGGCTGAGAACCTTATAATATATGATATGGCGGGGATTTTTGGTGTGATTTTTTGTATGTTAACATCGGAAAGGCGAACTATGCTTAAGAAAAAAGTATTATCCATAGATATGGACTATATAATGGGGCCGTCAATACAGCTATATAACGACTGCTCGTGCGAGGACGATTTTCGTGCCGGAAGCTTCTGGGAAAAGGTGAACAGACTGAGGGGAATAGAGCCGTTCCTTACATATGACGAAAAAAAATACGTGTTTCTGCTTAAGCTGCTTGTGAAAAACCTTAGGAGACTCGAAAAGAGGGCGGTGTTTTTTGCAGAGGAGCACGATATGATTCTCGAGCTTCTCGCAGGCGGCGATAAAAAAGATGAAATCTTCGAGATATATAATCTCGATCACCACCACGACCTCTTCTATAACCCGAGACAAAAGGAAGAGGTGGACAGGTTCAACTTCGCCTCGCTCGCAAGCTGGGCGTATTATCTCGGAAAAAACGATAAGCTGGCTAAATATTATTGGATACATAACGAAAACTCACAGTACATAGACGCCGGCGCGATAAGGGAGCTTGATTTTCCGGTAGATTTTGACACATATACCGAAAAATACGAGGAGCTTCTTAATATCGGCTTCGACTATGTATTCGTCTGTCACTCCTCCGAATACTTACCGCCTAAGTTCAATCATCTTTTCGCTTCGCTCTTAGCGGCGGCGGAGGGATTTTATGACGGTGAAATAAAGGTATGGAACGAGGCGTTTTGTAAGGACGGCAAGCCGAGGAATATAGCGGGGTGAAAACTTATGGGAAATATAATGGTAAACGATGTGTGCAATTTGAGATGCCCGTATTGCTTCGCAAGCGAATATGTCAACGGCGATACGTCGACAGAAATCACATATAAGAACTTCAAGGAAGCCGTGGACTGGCTTAACCGCTCGTATGAGAGCGGCGGTGAAGACGGAAGAATAGCCCTGATAGGCGGCGAGCCGACTCTTCACTCTCGGCTCAAGGATTTGTTAAACTATGCGCTCGTCGTGAGGAAGCCGAATCAGCAGATTTTAGTGTTCACAAACGGCGTCAGCTGCGATAGGTTCATAGATTATTTCGCGAAAAATGATATATCGCTGCTGATAAATGTTAACAGCTCTGAGGATATAGGGACTGACAGCTATGAAAAGCTCGTTTCGAACATCAGGGCGATGAGACAAAAGGCTGTGAGTATCTCTATAGGAATCAACCTATATAAGGCGAACATGGACTTCGACTTCATACTGAAGATAATCGATGAGTTCTCTTTTAGGGAGCTCAGGGTAGGGCTCACCGCGCCGAATAGCGAAGAAAAGATAGAGGAGGGGGCTTTTTCGTATTTTGAGGGAATAAAAGGGAGCTTGATTCGCCTCGCGAAAGAAGCCGGAGCCCTCGGCTGCGGGATACATCTCGATTGTCAGAAGCTGCCGTACTGCGTTATTAAAGACGACCTCGATGAAATAAGGAGACTTGAGGAAGAATACGGCGTCGGTTTAAGCCTTACGGAATGCTCGAGGTGCACGCCTGTAATCGACATTCTTCAAGACCTTACGGCGGTAAGATGCTTCGGAGCGTCGGGTAAGCTTAAACCTCTTCCGATATCATCGTTCCATTCGGAGAGCGACCTTATCGGATACTTTGAAACGAACGTTGACAATATAGGTTATATGGTGCCCACAAGCGAAAAATGTTTTAACTGTTACGAGCGAAATATCGGAAAATGTCAAGGCGGCTGCCTCGCATATAAGCTTGATGAAATCAATCGAATAGTTACGCCGCCCGATATAGAGAAGACGTCGGTATGAGAGACAGAACGCAGCGTTCCGAAACTCTGAGAAAACAGTTTTGGGATAAGCATACGGACGCCCTCTCCGAAATATCGCTTGAGAATATATCCGCTCTCATATACGCTTTTTTAGGGCTGACGGTATATGAGGAGCAGCTGAAAGCGGGCGCTCTTATGCACCGCGGCGAAATCGTCGAGCAAAAAACAGGAGAGGGTAAGACTATATCGATTTTGATAGCCGCCCTTATGGGAGTCCGCGAGGGAAGAAAAATATATATCATAACCTCGAACGACTATCTGTCAAATAGGGACTATAGCTATTCTAAGGAGTTGTTTGACTTTCTCGGGATTAAATCCGTGCATCTTAAGGAGTCGGTCGGCGGTGAAATATCCGCCTATGAAGAAAACGATGTAATATATGCGACCGGAGAGACGCTCATATTCGACTACTTAAGAGGTATAAGACCCGATTATGATACCGTTATAATCGATGAGATAGATTATATACTCGTAGATTGCGCCGGTCACGATTTCTCGGTGTCGGACGGTAAAAGCCTGATAACGCTGCCGGACGGGCTTCTTAGAATAGCGAGATACATAGCGACTTCAATGCTTACCGTCAAAAAAACCTCGGGCGTGAAAAAGGAGACCGTGTTTTTTGATTATGAATATGAGTATGACGCAGTCCTCGACTATGCGGCAAGGGCGGTGAAGATAACAAGCAGGGGATATGAATATATAGGAAGCATTGTGCCCGAGGGCGAGCACAGCTTTATGCTGCTTGAAGCTGTGACGGCTGCGCTTCAAGCCGAGTATTTTTTTATTGCCGGCGTGGACTATATCATAAGGGATTCTAAAATAATCCTCATAAACGGCGGCAACGGAAGAATCGCCCCGAATTCCGAGACGGATATCTTCGTGCAGTCCGAAATAGAGCTTAAAGAGGGACTGGAATTAAGCGAAAAAAGCTTGCTGCACAGCGCCTGTTCTTTTCCGGTGTTTTTCTCGGTGTTTCATAGACTTAGCGGGATATCGGGTACGGCTTCCCTCGTACCGTACGATTTCGGGGCGCTATACGGCAGGGCAGTGGTTAAAGTCAAGGAACATCGTAAAAACAGGCGAAAAGAGATATACAGGTATTTTGAGAAAAAGGGCGAAAAAGAAAGCTTCCTTTTCGAGCTTCTCAGAGAAGACGGGCGATTTCTCTTAATCCTTAAAGACGATAAAAAAGCGGCGGAGATGTTCTCGATGATTGAAAAAAGGTGCGGTAAGACCGTACTTCTGCTCGATAATACGCATATCGAAAGCGAGGAAGAATACCTTAAGAGACTGTCGGCAGAAGACATCGTCCTGATTTCGACGAAAATATTGAGCCGCGGCACCGATATAGCTATTCCCGAGACTGCCGAAGACGGTCTAAAGGTTATCCTCTATGAAAGGCTCGAGTCGAGGCGTACCGAGAGGCAGGTAATAGGCAGGACGGGCAGGAACGGCAATCGCGGGACGGCATATATTTTAGCGAGCGGGGAAGACCCCGTATTCATCTATGAATACAAAAAAGAAAGTCGTATAAACGAGAGGCATATATCCGCATTGCAGGCTCGCTATGAGCAGGCTGCGTTTGAACGGCGAAAACATATCTACATAAGGAGCAAGCTGTTTTTCGACCAGGACGAGGCGATAAGAAACCGCCTTAATGACTTTAAGAGCTATGAGGACATATTGGAATATATAGATAGGGCGCGGGGGAAAAAGCATAATGACGGCAGGGGGCGTCTTAAGGGGGAAATTGCCGGAGAAGCTAAAAGAAAAATAGCGCCGAGGAGCGGTAGAAGAAAAAAAGAAGCGGAGCGCGGGCTTGACAAGATATCGGCAGAGCTTAGCTACAGAATAAAAAACCGCTGCGACTATCACTCGGGTTGCCGCGCGCTTCTAATATACGAGTACGAGAAGATAAGACCTTTTTTTCAAGCGCAGTTTTTAAGATATAACGACCTGCAGGCGGCGGAGCTGTATACCGACGAGGGGTTCAACAGGCGCGGCAAAGAATACATAGCTCAGGGCGGACTGATTATAGAAGAGGTCATATATAAAATGCTGTTCGGGTAGTTTGATAAGAAAAGGAGAAGCCCATGCAGGAATATCATAAACAAAAAAAGAAGTTCATAAGCAGCCGCCGCAAGCAAAAAATCATAATGCTCATTATGGGACTCATCGTCCTTACCGGCAGCATTTCCAACGCTATTTTAAGATAAGAGAACTTATGGGAGAACGGATAGGAATAAGGAGCGGCTATGTTTCAAAGCGATATACTTATAAAAAAACTTGCCTGTATAGAAAATATCAGGCTGACAAATATATCTATCGGCGTCGCGCCGCAGAACAAAATAATTCTTGAAATCTTAGACGCCGAAGATATAATGAAATGGGAATATTTTATCGAAAGGCTGTCAAGGCTCACGAGCGACATAATAGTGAAAAGAGACTACCCGTACTTGAGTTTTTTGTTCTATGACGGAAAAAACGAGCTCCTCAGTAATATTGAGCATTTCGAGACCTGCGTCGATAAGAAGTATTACCTGATAGAGAAGCCGGAAGCACACGACCTTACTCTCATAATGAAGATTACGAATCTTTGCAATCTGGACTGCCGATATTGTTACGACAGACCGTTCAGAGAAAGGCTCGGACATAACGGGGTGCTAAGCCGTGAAAAACTCGAAAGGGCTGTAGACCTTGCAAGCAGGTATGCCGAGAATGTGACGCTGCTCTGGCACGGCGGAGAGCCGACGCTCGCAGGCATAGAATATTACAGGAGCTGCTATGATGAATTGCTTCCGAAATACCCCTATACCGAGTTCACGCTCGCTATGCAGACAAACGGAACCTTGCTAAACGACGATTGGTTCGATTTTTTCAAAGATACGGGAACGGAGGTAGGGACGTCATACTCGGCGACGGAAGAAGTCCTTAGGGAAACGAGAGCCGATAACGATTCGAGGGTTCAGGGCTGTGAGGTTGATACCGTAATTAAGAATGTGCAGGCAGCGGCAAAGAAAGGTCTCGACATCGGCGTTATCGACGTACTTACGAAAAAGAATCACCATAAAGTAAAAGAAATATACGACTTCTATAAAAATAACAATATATCGGTGAGCTTGAACGCCATAAGCGACGCGGGAGAAGCGGAGAAACACGATTTTTTGTTCGATACCCCCGCAGACAGACGAGAATACAAAAGGGTAACGGAGGATTATTTCCTGTACTGGGCTACTGATAAGAGCGAAGCGGCAATGCCCGACAGGTACGCATCGTTCTATATGCAGCTTCTGCTAATCGGCGACTCGTGCGTTTGTAAGAACTCGAACACCTGCGTGAATAAATGGGCGGGAATAAACTCAAACGGCGACATATATCCCTGCGACAGAGCGCTTCCGGCTAAATACAGAATGGGGAATGTGACCCAGTTCAAGTCGTTTTATGACGCATTTAACACCCGTGAATACAAGGTATTCCGCGCAGAGAGGATAAAAAAACTGGAGAGCTGCAAAAAACACTGTCCTCTGTTTGACTACTGCAAGGGAGGCTGTCCTATGGAAGACATAGACTCCTCAGGAAGCGCAGAGGGGACTAACAGATATGCCTGCAAGATATTTTTCATAAACCTTATGGCGGCGTATAACGCGCTACTTAAGACCGAGCTAAAAGACTTAAACAGGAGTCTGCGCAGATTTATAATAGATAAAGCGCTGTTTTTGCCGAGAGAGATACCCGAGGTCATGAGGGAGCTCGGACTCGAAAAAGAAATCGAAGGCTTGGATTTCACAAGGGAAATCAGATTCTCCGATAAGGAGTTCGAGCTGTTCAGGGCAATCAATCCGCCGGAGCAGGAAATGCAGGCGGTATCGGGGTATGATTCGTTGAGCTTCTACACGGGCGAAGACGGCGAGGACAATCGACTTATGATTTTTATGCAGTCGCTAAAAAATAGAGCTGATGCATTGGAAAAGGAGTTAAAGGAAAAGAAAGATGAATAAGATTGTAGCAATAATATTGGCGGTAGTTATAGCGCTTTCACTTTCGGGGTGTTTTGAAAGTGCGGTTGAAACGATAAAAGCAGATGAGCAACAGGCGGCGGAGGAATCCAATGTTGAGCCCATAGAAGAATCGACCGTTAAAGCCGTAAATAAGGCGCTTAAGGACGGGGAAGAAGAGCTTCTGCACACATTTGAAGCCGACAAACTTAAAAATGTTAGGGAAAGGGTTACTAAGACAATAGGCGGGTCTTTTCTATCTACTAAGGAAATGATGGAGAGCGTTGACGACGGATATAAGTATTACTACATAAGAAAGAATCCGTCAAATAATGCATTGAGATTCGAAGTGTATGCGGAATCCCGTTCTCTTTTTAAGGAAAGACTCGAAAATTTTGCGTTTGATACATATTTTACGCCGCTTAAAGACTTAGATAAAATAGAAGAAGCGATACTTATAGCGGCAAATAATTTTCTAAAAGATAATGATTTAGAGGCGCAAGATCAATGTTATATCGACAAAAGGGGTGTTGAATATTGGATTGGCATGTCCAATCCCTTCTATTACGCACCGCTTGATATGCTAATTGAGAACCCATATTCCATAAGGTCAATCGAGCCGTGGAAAGAAGAAATAGGAATAGACTTCGAGACTAAGAATGCAGAGATAAAGAAGCTTGCGATTGATTCAGAGGAAACCCAATATTCGATATATTACTGTGAGGTTACGGTAGACCTGACCACTCTAAAAAAAGAAAAGGCGCACAGTAATATGGACTGGCTCCCCGAAGTGGGAAAAACTCGGAATGTCAGGCTATATATGTACTGTCTAATACAGGGTCCGCAATACTATGACGATGGTCGTCTCGCAGCGGTATCACTACTCACGTTATCAGGCTTAGACTTTAAGTAAAACGGTATATTTTCAAATTAAGCGCTCCGGCATTAACCGGAGTTTTTTAGTTAAGAAAAGGAGAAATATATGGGAACATTAAATACCGACAGTCTGTCCTTAATGGCTTTTTCCAATGCGGAAACGGTCAAGGCATGGAGAGAGAGCGTCATAGCTAAGGAACGTTTAGGTTCTCCTAAACTAATAGAGAACAGACATACGAATACGCCCGAGCATAATAATCACTCGAACTATGCGGGAAAAGACGAACACACGAACTATGTGACCCCGAGAGTCCATACGAATCATGGAAGAGACGCGGATTCATACAGCCAGAGCGAGCATACGAATATATATGCTAAAAGAGAGCATACTAATAAATATACGCAGAGAGAGCACATAAATAAATATGTGCAAAGTGAACATACTAACAGGTATACAGCTCCATACGATAAATACACGAGGCATAATAACAGCTACCACAATATTCACGCAAACAGCAACTCTCACTATAATCATATTAACAAAACGCGGGGAGGAAACCATTATAATAGGTACAGAGTAACACGCCACAGGGACAGAACAGACCAAGACTTTTATGACAAAATGCCCTCAAGGTATGACAGGACGTCAGGTTCATACTCCGAGAGAGCCAAAATAGACTCGCATACCGACGAGGCGAGAAGAAACAGATACACCGAGTCGGCAAGGAGAGACTCATACAGCGAAAGAGCGGCGAGAAACAGATATACGCAGTCAACCCATACGAATAGAAGCTCGGGAGGAAATTATGTGCAGAACTACCAGAACTACAGCAGATCCGAATACAGCTACACCGCCGCCGTGGACAAAGGCTTCGACCATATTAACTATGTGCCGACGTCGCCCGAAGCATATCAGATAGAGGGCAAGGTCATATCGAGAGAGCTTAACCTCAATCTCGCTTCTTATGACAAGAACAAGGACGGCAAGGGCACACAAAGCGCCGAGAGCAAGGACATCTACTACAGCGTCGAGATAAGGCAAATCTATGACGATAAAGGCAAGGCGGTTTCAAGTTCTTGGAAAACAATTCTAAGCGGCAGAGAGAAGCTGTCCGCAAGTATTGATGTGAAAGGATATAAGAACGGGGTTTATGAGCTCAGAACCTCGGCATATAATATTATCCACGGAAGCAAGCAGGGCTCGGGAGCAAAAAACTTTACCTTTACCATTAAAAACAGCAGCCTCGACTGCGACCTTACCATAGTAAACGCCGCGGAGTTTATGAATTACTCATACGGACTCGACACATATAGTACCGACGGAGCTTCAGGCGGCACGATAAAAGACTATACCGACAGAATATATAAGAACGCTTCCACATCTCAGCTAAAGGGGCTTTTCCTTGAAGTCGGAGTCGACGACGGAATAGAGGATAACTACCATAAGGTAACCGCAGGTCTAAGAAAAGGCGGAACAGTGATAGCAAGCGGCTATGAGGTCGTCTTCCCTAAGGGAACCGACGGCAGGCAGAAGAAAGGCGATAAGAAAGGCTATGTCTTCATACCTCTTTTAGATATGCTCGATAACGGTTCGTTCGCAGATGTTGAGATAGTCCTCCACGTCAGGGAATATGAGGACGCGGCATTAACCAGGCTGATATCGGAGACAACTAATATAAGGGGCGTGAGCTCGTCAAAAAATGTAATTTTTATTAACCTCGATAACAAGAAGCCTACTGCGAGCATAACAGCGCCGTCTTCTAAGAAAAGGACGCACCAAAAGATAGATATAAGGGTCGACGACGTGGGTTTAGGACTCCGTGAAGCCAAATATCAGATTGTGAAAAAGGGGGGCGCGCCTAAAGACGCGGACTGGAAGAACATTAACACGGAAACTAAGGTTAAATCATTCTATCTCACGGAAGCGGGGAACTGGGATATCTATGTCAAGGCGATAGACAAGGCGGGGAACGAGATAAACGCCTCTAAGAAAGGATACAGGATTGGAACGGCGACAGTTACGGTCGATATCAAAAAAACCGTCGAAAAAGGAACCGACGTAAGCACGGAGGGCAGACTTACAGCGGATAACGATATGCTTCCTGAAAAGACCGAGTTCACAATAGAAAAAATCGGAAGCAAGGACGGCAATCTTAAGGAAAAAACTCAGTCAGTCGATAAGACAACCTACATCTATGAGAATTTTTTCCATATTCCTGACGATATACCGGCGGGAGACTATATTATTCATTTTAAGGTCACCTTCGATGACGATTCTGAAGAAGAGGCGACGAAGAGCTTTAGGGTAGTTGATGAGCTTAAGGCTGATATTATCCGGTTCGGAGTAGAGCACACGCCGAAGTGGGAAGAAAACAGGAAAAATAATAATAGCGATATCGCGAGAAAATATCGCGCGCCTGAGTTCTTTTGGTCGGGCGAAAAGTTCATAGTCGGCGCCGATATAAGGTTTAAGGATAAAGCCTCCATATCGGAAGAGGTTATGCTTGAAAGCGTCAGGATAACCAATCAAACTAAAAAGGACGGAACGGAATACTCCTATTCGTTTAAGCAGTATATTTCGAAAAAAAAATATGAATCGAATCTTGAGAGAAAATCGGACGGCAGTTATTTGCTTAAACAGAGAGGCGCAATCTGGGACGGCGATATGATGTACAGATGGGGCAGGAGCAAGCCCCAGGAGTTAAAGTTCGAGTTCACATTCAAGGACGGCACGGTCTGCGAATCGACTGTCTTCGTCTGCTCTGAAGAAGAATATTTCAGATACCACGGAATACACAGATAAAGGTAAAACGACTTATTTGGTTTAGATGATGAAAAATAAAAAAGAAACAATAATAAAAAGGGTTTTTTCGAGAGAAGTTAACTCACCTAAGCTATATTTGCTCAGAGAAGAGTTTACAACCGAAATGAAAATAAACGCGAAAGGGAGGGTTCATATCAGAGCCGCCCTTTTTTTAATCTCGGTAATGTACCTTACGGACGACAGCATAGCTTATCCGGAGGTACTGACGCTGATATCGCTTTTGTGGCTGACAGTGCCCGCTGCTTTAACAATAGCTGCGCCGCTCGCACGGAAGATGACGGAGGATAAGTATAACCTCTATGATATTCTTGCGGGAACAGGCACGTATATCATAGTTGCTTTTTCGCTGATAACAGGCGAGTTGGTTGCGGTCAGGCTTATTTCGAGAGAGTACCCCGATTTCTTCATAAGCCTGAACGAAACCACGGGACTGATAAGCCTCACGGCGGCAGCTTTATTTATAGCCGATGCGGTGCATATGCACAGAGGAAGAAAAAAGCGGTGATAAACGTCTTCGTTTCGCCCCCTGATTATTACCAATCACACATTGAACAGGAACGTGATAATGTCTCCGTCGTTTACCACATACTCCTTGCCCTCTGATTTCAGGAGGCCTTTTTCTTTTGCGGCGGTCATAGAGTAGCCGACTTCGGCGAACTTTTCATAAGGAATGGTTTCAGCTCTTATGAAACCGCGCTCGAAATCCGAGTGAATCTTGCCGGCAGCCTGCGGAGCCTTAGTGCCTCGCCTGATTGTCCAAGCCCTGCATTCATCTTCTCCCGCCGTAAGATAAGAGATAAGATCCAAGAGGGCATACGAGGCTTTCACGAGTTTTTCGAGACCTGACTCCGCTATGCCGAGATCCTCTAAAAACATCTCTTTCTCATCATCGTCAAGGTCGGCAATCTCCGACTCGATTGATGCACAGATTACCACGCACTTTGCGCCCTCTGATTCTGCTACCTGCATTACGGTTTTGACAAACTCGTTTGAAGAGTAATCCGCGACCTCGCTTTCATCAACATTAGCCACATAGATTATAGGCTTATATGACAGAAGCCCCAGCGACTTGACATACTCTATATCGTCTTCATCTATATCCATAGAGCGAGCGTTTTTTCCATCGGACAACCAAGCGTATATTGAGCTGAGAAGCTCAAGCTCCGCGCCCGCGCTCTTATCGAACTTGGCGTTTTTTTCGGTTTTTTGAATTCTTCTCTCTAAAATCTCGATATCGCTGAGTATAAGCTCGGTGTTTATCGTTTCGATATCCGAGAGGGGGTTAATCTTGCCGTCAACATGGACGATATTATCATTTTCGAAACAGCGCACCACGTGAACTATCGCTTCAACCTCTCTGATATGCCCCAAGAACTTGTTGCCGAGTCCCTCGCCCTTTGACGCGCCTTTAACGAGCCCTGCGATATCGCAAAACTCGATTGTCGCATAAACCGTCTTCTTAGAATTATATACTTCGTGCAGCTTCGTTATCCTCTCGTCGGGAACGGTAACCACGCCGATATTCGGCTCAATAGTGCAGAAAGGGTAGTTTGCCGCCTCTGCGCCCGCCTTGGTTATGGCGTTAAAGAGGGTACTTTTTCCTACGTTCGGCAGTCCGATTATTCCTAATTTCATTTCTGTATTTACCTGTCCGAAAACCCTTGATTTACCGGGGTTTTCGCCTTTCCTTAAAATTATTATCTCAATAGCTTATTCTTCACAGCTATCGTTATTACCCCGTTCTTTCTCCTCAGAAATATCGTCTGCAAAGCCGGACGAACGCTTTCGAAAAAAGAAGTATAGCGCGATGCCCGTGACGAAAAGCACCAAGCTCAGAACCTGTGCCTGTCTGAACGGCCCGAGCATAAGGCTGTCCGTCCTTAGTCCCTCGACAAAAAATCTCTCAAGGGAATAGAGTATAAAGTACAGACAGGTTATCTGCCCCTTGAAGCGCCTGCGATTCCCGACTGAGAAGAGAAAAATAAACAGCAAAAAACACCACACGGACTCATACAAAAAAGTAGGGTGATATCCGACGCCGTCGATTATCTGCGCCCACGGAAGGTCGGTCGCCGTACCGTGAGCCTCTTCGTTAAAGAAGTTGCCCCAGCGACCGATTGACTGCGCGAGCGCTAAATGCGCCACCGCTAAATCCATTAAATCGAGAGGGTGCTCTTTTTTTATTCTGCAAACAATGTAAGCGGTTATTACGCCCATGATAACGCCGCCGTGAATAGCGAGGCCGCCACTTCGAGTATTAAAAACAGCCATAAGGCTTCCCGAAGAATAGGCTTCCCAATTAAACAGCACATAGTATGCGCGCGCGCCTATTATAGAAGCGGGGATAAGAAAAATGACGAAGTCAAGCACATGGTCGGGCTTGACGCCGAACTTCTCAGCCCTAAGGTAAGAGAGCAGAGTCGCGATGATGAAGCCCGCGCCTATGAGCGCGCCGTACCACATTATGTCGACTCCGAAGACCGTTAACAAGATTCTCCCGGGTGAAACCATAAACAAAAAACTCCTTAAAAAATCAAAATGCTGAATGATTATCCGATAATCATATATATCTTCAAGCATATACCTGAATATTATCAATATTAAAAATGATTATACATTTTTTTTTGCGGCTTGTCGACAATGTTCGCTCCGATTTACAAAAAACTTACAAAAACAGTTGACAAGCTCACCGTATTTTGATAATATAACTCTTGCGGTTCGGAAGAGCCGCGCTAAATGTGGCGGCGTGGCTCAGTTGGCTAGAGCACTCGGTTCATACCCGGGGTGTCACTGGTTCGAATCCAGTCGCCGCTACCATTTGTGGGAGTTTAGCTCAGCTGGGAGAGCATCTGCCTTACAAGCAGAGGGTCATAGGTTCGAGCCCTATAACTCCCACCATATATGGCCAAGTAGTTCAGTCGGTTAGAATGCCAGCCTGTCACGCTGGAGGTCGTCAGTTCGAGCCTGATCTTGGTCGCCAAACTGCTTTTCCGCCTGATTCATTCGAATCAAGCGGAAAAGTTACATTCCAAGCGTGGTGGGTGTCGGCAAGTGGTCAAGCCATCGGGTTGTGGCTCCGATATGCGTGGGTTCGAATCCCACCATCCACCCCATTAAAACATTGGGGTATCGCCAAGCGGTAAGGCAATGGATTCTGATTCCATCATGCGCAGGTTCGAATCCTGCTACCCTAGCCAATACGGCGACATAGCCAAGTGGTAAGGCAATGGTCTGCAAAACCATCATTCCCCGGTTCGAATCTGGGTGTCGCCTCCAAAAAAAGAAACCGTTGAGAAATCAGCGGTTTTTTAGGTGGGCGATTCATAGAAGCGGCGTAAAGAAATTGTTCTAAAAAGCTCGAAAAATGTTTTAAGACCGCCGATTTCGTTGACTTTTTTATGCTTCTGTTATAAAACCTGACTTTTGGAGTTAGGTCTTAAAAATGGCGTTAGTTAAGAAAGTTCAGTGACTGATTTTCTAAAATATGAATCGGCTGCGCCGCAACCCATGTTGATTTCTGCACCGCCTGGTGGGATATATAATAAAAGCGCTCTGTTTAAGCAGGGCGCTTCTTTCTTATGGGCGGGGTGCAGAAATCTTCAGACTTTGTACTTTAGAATCCTTTTTATCTCGGTTTCGGTAAGATGATAATTTGTGAGCGGTAGATTGGTAAGCTCTTTCAC
>JBHAFL010000122.1:0-49248 GCA_041856085.1 Anaerovoracaceae bacterium
ATACCTTGATACGACGTTAAATCAGGCAACCGTATATAACATAACGGTTTCCTCTTCCGCCGGGGGAATGCTCGGATCTGATAAATCGAAAGCTGCGAAAGGAGAAACCGTGAATCTCACCGTAACCCCTTATTCGGGCTATCGTTTCAAAAGCTGGGAAAAGACTCCTGCAAGCCTCGATATAAAGAGCGACAATACATTCATTATGCCGGACGAGAATGTAACAATTAAAGCTATATTTGAGAAAAAACCTGTTACCCCGCCGAGCGGTGGCGGAGGCGGAGGCATAGTGCTTCCTCCTGCTGTCGAAAACGAAGAGGTTAAGGCTGCTAAGGAAGCTGCGGCAAAGGCTGTAACGGAGCTCCTTAAGGCTGAGACATTCTCGGGCGAAGAGCAGAAAAAATCGGAGGAGATTAAGAAGAGCTTCGACGATAAGCTCGCTAAGGCTGCTACGGTAGACGAAGTCAAGAAGCTTCAGGAAGAAACAGTTGCTGCAATAAACGCACTCTGGTCGGACGGAGAAATCTCGCTTAAAGCTAAGGTAGAAGCAATCGGCAGGACAGATTTAATCGCCAAGTCCAAGGTGGTTAAGACCAAGAGCGGAGCTAAGGCTGTAAGGATAAGCTGGAACAAGGTAGAGGGGCTCGACTTCGACGGCTACGAAATCTACAGGTCAACGAGCAGGACGAAGTTCGGCAATACTCCTTTTAAGACGGCAGAGGGAGCTAAGACAAGCTACCTTAACACTAAGAACCTGAGAAAGGGCAAGACCTACTACTATAAGCTAAAAGCGTTCAAGATGATAAACGGAGAGAAAGTCTACACTGACTTCTCGACAAGGACTTGGAAGACGCCTAAGAAGTAGAGGCTATGCGAAGCGATAACGAGTTGGAACAGTGCGAAGCACACAGCTAAAAAATACGGATAAGCATATTATTCGCAGAGACGTTAAAAAAAGCAGGCACGCTGTGAAAATGCAGAGTGCCTGCCCTTTTATATTGTCAATAAATTTTTTCATATACATAAACCGCTTTTTCGTGTAAAATACATAGTAACGCAGAGTCTGAAAAACGCATTTTTTGTCATATCGGGGTTTAAGCCATAGCTAAGCCCTCAAATCAAAACCTTTAATTCATAAATATCAGACCAAGAGGAGGCTTGGGCTCCTTATGTGAGGAGCGCTGTCATCTTCGGAAGATGTCGCTTGATTGCGGACAGGGAACTTTCGCTTGAGCTTCTCAAGAAATTCGCAATGAAATATTATCCGAGCGAGGAGCTTGTTATGGAAGAAATCGCTGTTGGCGGTAAAGCTGCGCAGATGTTTGAAATAAAGATAGAACACCTCAGCGGCAAAGAAGTGCAGGAAAAATAAATCCGAGCCGCCTGAAAAGTCCAAGGAGGAAAACGAATTGAAATCAGAACCCGTTGTCGTATCTCTTCTCGATACCGACCTGTATAAGTTTAATATGAATCAGGTCATATTTCACAAGCATACTAATTTAATAGGCGAATACCATTTTAGGTGCAGGAATGAGGGCATTATCTTTACCGAGGAGATGCTCGCAGAGATAAACGAGCAGATTGACCATCTGTGCAGCCTGCGTTTCACTAAGGAAGAGCTTGACTACCTCGGCAGTATCCGCTTCATCAAGCCCGACTATGTAGAGTTTCTCAGGCTGTGGCATCCGCTTAGAGACTATGTTGAGACTTCGTTAAATGACGGTGTGCTCAGCGTCACGGTGAAAGGCCCTATGTTCTCCGCAATGCAATTCGAAATCTATCTCCTTGAGATAATAAACGAGGTGTATTTCAGATTTACCTATGACTATGATGAACTCCTCAAGTCCGCTAATGAGCGCCTCGAGCAAAAAATCCTCGACTTCAATTCAGGCAGATATAACTTCAGGTTCGCCGAATTCGGCTGCCGCCGCCGCCTGTCCCGCGAGTTCGAAGAAATCGCAATAAGGGAGCTGTCCAAGCGCACGATTAATATGGTCGGTACCTCGAATGTGTTTTTTGCTAAAAATTTCGGGCTGACCCCTATAGGTACTTACGCTCACGAATATGTCCAGATGTATCAGGGAATCGACCGAATCCCGCTCGCCTATACGAACCACTACGCTATGACGGACTGGTACGACGAATACCTCGGCGACAACGGCACCGCACTTTCGGATACGCTGACTACAGAGCTTTTTTTAAGGGATTTTAACCGCAGTATGGTTAATAACTACACAGGCGTGCGCCACGACTCCGGCGACCCGTTCGAATGGGGTGACGAAATCATCGCCCATTTCAAAAAATTCGGGGTCGACCCTATGACTAAAATGCTTCTTTTCAGCGACGGTCTTGACTTCGACAGGGCGCAGGAGATATTCGACTACTTTAAGGACAAGGCTAAGGTCAGCTTCGGAATCGGTACTTTCGTTTCGAACGACACCTTTGCACCCGCTCTGAACATCGTAATTAAACTGCAATATGTGAACGGCAGACCCGTAGCTAAGCTCTCGGACGCAGGCGGGAAGACCATGTGCGACGACGAGGGCTATCTCGACTATCTCAGAAAAGCCGTCCTGTTTAGATTAGAGCGCGAAAAGTAACATAGCTCCCCTGATTATTGTCGGTGAATAAATATAATATTACTGCATTCCCGCAGGTCAAAACTCCTTTTTTATTTTTATAAAAAGTCTGAAATCAGCTGTTCGTCCGCAGGGTGAAAGCATAAAAGTCCCGTTATTGCTATATGTGAAAGGATAATACGAAATGAATATAGGCGATACATATGAAATAAAAGAAACCGTCTCCGCCAAAAACACTGCCGCGGCGCTCGGCAGCGGCGGACTTGCCATCTTCGGCACGCCGTATCTGGCGGCTCTTATGGAGACCGCCGCTTTCAGGTATCTCGAAGACGTGCTTCCCGACGACAAAAGCTCTGTCGGAACTGTAGTTAAGGTGAATCACACCTCACCTACTCCGATAGGAATGGAGGTTATCATCAAGGTTAGGCTCGTCTCCGTTTCAGAGAACGGTAAGCTCATCGACTTCGAAATGGAAGCGTTCGATGAGGTCGGCTCGATAGGAAACGGTACGCACCAGAGAGCCGTGATTTCTACCGAAAAGTTCCTCGAAAAGTGCTATTTAAAGTTACAGAACAAAGTTACGGTAAACGGTAATGATTGACACAAGCCTTTGCTACATCGAGCGTGACGGTCAATACCTTATGCTCCACAGGACAAAAAAAGCCAACGACTTAAACGAGGGCAAGTGGATAGGTGTAGGGGGCAAAAGAGAGGACTTCGAATCAATAAACGAGTGCCTCTTAAGAGAGGTATATGAAGAGACGGGACTGCATTTGACCAAGTTCGAGCCAAGAGCAATCATATATTTTCACTCCGACAAATGGGAAGATGAGAAAATGTTCCTCTATACTGCGACGGAGTTCAACTTGGACGACGGAAGAACCGAAAAGGACTTCGCGTATAATGCCGATATTCCTCTTTTTTCTTGCAGCGAGGGTGAACTGAGATGGATAAGTAAAGAGGACATATTGTCTCTCAATATATGGGAAGCCGACAGATTCTTTATCGAGAAGCTTTTAGAGGACGCGCCGTTCTTTTTTATGGGAGCGGAGTACAGAGGCGATGAAATGGTTGATTTCTTCGTAGGTGCGAATAACTTCGCGGACAAGGTATATCAGGAGGTAGCCAGAATTCCTAAGGGCAAGGTTTCCACGTATTCCGACATCGCCGCGCTAATCGGTCATCCCGGTGCGCAGAGGGCTGTCGGCAATGCTCTTCACAAGAATCCCTACGACGGCTTCATTCCATGTCACCGAGTTGTCAACGCTAAGGGCTTCCCTGCGCCGAATTTTTGCTTCGACGGGCCCGAAGAGCAGCTTATCAGGCTGGCTGAGGAGGGTATTAAGATTGAGGACGGTCGCGTCGTACTCGAAGAGCTCTAAGGCTCATAACAATATTAACTTTATCCCTGTCTGCGTTTTTTCGTTCAGTTTAGGTGTTTTCCCGTTTTTTAGTTGCCTTTACTTAAATAAAGGCGATTTTCTCTTGATTTTAGCGTTATTTCGGTTTCCCGAGTCACTTTCGGTTTTTTTATCTTATCGAGAGGCGCATTTTCTTCTGTCAATACCGAGCCGATTATGGTATAATTCAATTATGAAATTTTTAGCGATTATTTTTATACTATGGAATATATCCGTCTTCCTGCTGATGGGTCTGGATAAGAGGTTCGCCATTCGGGGCTCGCGCAGAATCTCCGAAAAAACGCTCCTGAGCGCAGGTTTTTTGCTCGGCGGCATAGGCGCGACCCTCGGTTCTATTTTTTTTAGACATAAGACCCGAAAGCTCAAGTTCAAGCTGCTTCTGCCTCTCTCTTTGATAGTGAATATGCTTTTAGTTGTGATTATTCTCAACTTATTTGTCGTCGTTTCAAGTTATCCGGATATCAGGTACATAGTGAGGAGTGATAATTTAATACCCGAGACGGCAGCAGTGGATCTCGCGGAGTATGAAGCCGAGTGCGCGCTCGTGCTCGGCTGCGGAGTCTATTCGGACGGCAGCCCGACTCCTATGCTTAAGGACAGGCTGGACGTGGCGATAGCTCTATATAATAAGGGTATCGTCAATAAACTGCTTCTCTCAGGCGACCACGGGCAGGTCGAATATAACGAAATCGGTTGTATGTTTAATTACTGCCTCGAGGAAGGACTTCCGAGAGAGGCTCTCTTCTTAGACCACGCAGGTTTTTCGACCTATGACTCGGTTTATCGCGCCCGTGAAATCTTCGAGGTTAAGCGCATGATAATCGTGACCCAAACCTACCACGAGTTCAGGGCTATATATATCGGCAAGCAGCTTGATATCGACTGCATAGGCGTAGCAAGCGGCAAAAGGCTGTATGCGGGGACGCTCTATCGTGAAGTCCGTGAAATCCTCGCAAGAAACAAAGATATATTCAAGTCTCTTCTAAGAATGCCTCCTGTGTTCGGCGGGGATAAAATCCCGATTACAGACTCTGCAGCGCCGAGTCAGCAATAAAACGGCTTATTTACCGCCTCTTTTAATTCAGCTAATCTTACAATAGCATTATTTTAAAAATTTATGCTAAAAATCCATCCCCGCGTCGATTTTCATTATACAAAAATCCCTGCGAGATCGGGAATCGCAGGGATCTATTTCATTTCCGGCTATCATTTTCAGGCTTATTTCTCACTTCCCACTCCTCACGGGTTATGGAGTACAGCCTGCTGTCCCTATCCGTACCGTCGAATATGTGGTATGCCTTTCTTAGCGTGCCCTCATATTTGA
This sequence comes from Anaerovoracaceae bacterium, assembly GCA_041856085.1. Taxonomy (GTDB): domain Bacteria; phylum Bacillota; class Clostridia; order Peptostreptococcales; family Anaerovoracaceae; genus RUG754. The sequence continues at coordinate 5,325 of JBHAFL010000122.1, forward strand.
AGCCGCATTTCTCTATTACTCTCTGCGATCTGAGGTTCACATTAGATGTTCTGATAGCCATAATAACCGGCTCGTATTTTTCGAAAGCATAAGTCATTACCGCTTTCGCAGCCTCTGTCATATAGCCCTTGCCCCAGCAGTCAAACGCGAGGGCATAGCCCATCTCAAGCGAGCGTACATTCTCTCTCGCGCTGTCCTCATATATGGAGATATTGCCGATTATCCTATTGCTGTCCTTTTCTCTTATAGCCCAGCAGTCCGCGGACGGCATAAATATCGTTTCGATAATTTTTCGCGACTCCTCCAAGTCTTTATGCGGCTTCCAGCCTGCGTTAGGTCCGACCTCCGGATGGCTCGCCCATGCGTGAAGCCCCTCGACGTCCTCCTCGCTGTCGCTCCACGGAGTCAGTCTCAGCCTCTCAGTTTCGATTATCATCTGAGCCTCCCGTCCTTTCGTAGATTTTATCTGCAAGCGCCGCGAACTCCGCAATGCTCAGAGTTTCAGCCCTGCGAGTCCTGTCTATTCCCGCCGAGTCGAGCGCCGCACCTGCGGTTTCCTTATCCATTCCTCCAACCCCTGTAATCGAATTAAACAGTGTCTTTCTTCGCTGTCCGAAGCCCGCCTTGACTACCTCAAAAAACAGCTTCATGCTTTTCACGTTAACGGGCTTTTCTTTATAGATATTAAGCCTCAGCACCGAACTGTCCACCTGCGGCATAGGAATGAACACCGTCTTAGGAACCTTTCTTATATCGGTAACACTGCAAAAAAACTGAACCGCAACAGAAATCGCGCCGTAGTCCTTAGAGTCCGGCGCCGCTTTGATTCTGTCCGCAACTTCTTTTTGAATCATTATCGTAATGGATTCCGCCGGTACTCCCTCCTCCAGTATCTTCATCACTATCGGGGTGGTGATATAGTACGGCAGGTTGCCTATTATCCTCACCTTGCCGGTATGATTCTCTTTTTCGACGAGAGCCTTAATATCGGTTTTAAGAATATCCGCGTTTATAAGCTCGACATTGTCACAATCCTCAAGCGTCTCCTCAAGAATCGGTATCAAGCTCTTATCAATCTCTACCGCGATTACCTTTTTTGCCCTGAGCGCGGCTTCTCTCGTGATTGTGCCGATTCCCGGCCCGATTTCGATTACGAGATCCCCCTCTTCAACCGACGACGAAGCCACGATATCCTCGATTACATTCTTATCAATCAAAAAATTCTGACCCAAGCTCTTAGTGAATCTGAACCCGTATTTTTTTTTAAGCTCTGCTATTGTCGATGGTTGATATAGCTTCATCAAATTCCTCTTTACTGATTCCGAATCTGTTTAATTTAGTTAAAAATGACTTAACATTGCCGTATCCTATGCCGAGTATCCTCCCCAGGCTCTCTCTTCGCTCTTTTGAGCCCTCGTTTCCCGAAAGCCCTGCATTTTCAAGGCTTTCTATGGTAAACATAAATCGATTACGATCGCCATCATCGTCATTCATACCCCTTCGAGCCTTTCGAATCGCGTACTTTATGACCTCGGGGGAGGCGTTTTCGACACCTATATCGCCCTTTTTTGTCGCGTCGTCCCTTGAGATGTACGCGTGAAGAGCCTCAGGAAAGCTTGCCTTAAGCTTACGCCTTATCTCTTCGCCCGAATAATCGGGATCCGTGAATATTATGATACCGATTTCGCGATATGCTTTTTCTATCAGCTCCATCGTTTCTTTTTTTATACCGAAGCCGTGCGTCTCTATCGTGAGGCAATCAAGAGCTCTAAGCACGTTTATGGTGTCATCTCTTCCCTCTACTATTACGGCTTCCTTTATCCTAAGGCGCTCCATACGCTCCTCTCCGTTTTTTCAGACTGTGCGTTATCGCATATATATTGCTTAATTTCTCTTCGCCTGCTCTCCGTACTAATCATTAGCGCCCTCTTCGGTCTATTCGCCATTTTCGTTCTCGCTCGATTCCGACTCGCCGCTATTTTTTGCATCATCGTTTGCAGCTTCAGTATCTGCTTTCGGAGATGTCTCTTTCTCCTCGGCGTTATCTTCGCCGTCGGCGCTTCCCTCCGCTTCCTCGCTGTCCCTTAAGTTAGGCAGCACGAACATCAGCTCTCCCTGCTTGACAAGCTTGAGGTTTCGCCTCGCAAGTCTCTCTATAAACTCGGGAGAGTTGATGGCTTCAAGCTGCTGGTTAAGATTCTCGATTTCCTCTTTCAGCTGTTTGTTTTTTTCCTCCACCCTCGCTTTTTCGGTATTAAGATGAATTATCTTAATACCTGAAAAAACGAAATATGCGACTACAATCAGAACTGCCGCTAAAATAAGCAGTTTTGAGCGATTCAATTTTTTTCTCTTTTTCTGAAATTCAGAGATTTCTCCCCTTTTTTTAGCCATAGTACTTCCTTATGCTCAAGCCTCTCGTGAAAGCCCACGCGATATTCCGCGGCAGGCGTTCCCGGACATTTTATACTCTAACCGTTCGGGGGTTTCCGGTTCGGAAGCCCCGAACGGTTATTTCTGATTTTTTCAGTTTGCTTATACATAATTTGCAGGATCCTCATGTATGCCGTACTTGATAACCTCGAAGTGAAGATGAGGTCCCGTAGATCTTCCCGTGTTGCCGACAGCCGCAATCGTCTGTCCCTGGAATACCTTTTCACCCACTGCTGCGTATAGCTGCGAGCAGTGTGCATATAGGGTTTCATATCCGCCGCCGTGGTCTATCCTGAGAGTCAGTCCGTAGCTGTAATATGTGCCGGCGTAGGTTACCGTCCCGCCGTCCGCGGCATGAATAGGTGTTCCCGTCGATGCAGGCAGGTCGATTCCCTGATGCATTCTTCCCCATCTGTATCCGAAGCCGCTGTATATAGCCACGTTTACAGGTCTTATAAACGTTCCCGTTCCCTGTCTCGGCGGAACTTTTTTCGTGCCGCGTACTACTATCTTGTTAACGGGCTCCGTCAGCATCTCGGTTTCGAGATCTTCTCTTGCCACAACCTCGCCGTTAACTTTGGTGAGCCTTGCGGTAACTTTTTGTTTACCTTTCTGTCCCTCTCTCACGGTGAACTTTTCTACCTCGTAGAAGTCGTCGCTCTTCTTGTATTCGGTCTCATAGTCGACAGACTCGGCGAAAGTTCTCACCTCAACCGTCTCTACGTTCAGTATAGGTTCTTCGTATCTTACGTTTAGAATATCGTTCTTACTTATCTCGGTTTTTTTGAAGATACCCGGATTTATCTCCTTAAATTCGCCGTATTCCATATCGAAGCGCTTGATTATATCTTCAACCGTCTCCCCGCTCTTAGGGCTGTATTCTTCTGTTACTGTTCGTCCCGCCTTGATTATCTTAAGTACGGCGGACTTACTGTTTATCATAGCAAGCTTGGTCGAAACCTCTTTTATCTGCACGTCCTCAGCTATGCCGACATATTCGTACTTGCCTTTTTTGCCGTCAAGATAGCTGTTTATGACGGTGTCGAGAATCTCCCTGCCGACCGCCTCGGATTCGATTATTCCGATTGTCTGGTTATCAACCACGAAAGCAAACGCTTTAGTCTTAACGTCGCCCATATAGGTGAATCTTTTAAGAACCGTATTCGCGTCGTCTACCGGCTTACCGTATGAGACTGTCGGTGTGAATTTAATATCCGTAGCCGGGTCGATGTTTATGCTGAGCCCGTACTCCTTGGTCAGCTCCTCGGAAACCATCTCCAGTATTTCGACTACGTCTTTCTGCTCGTGGACGATACCGAGAACCTTACCGTTATATGCGTACTTATAATCAATGGCTGCCGCGAACATAGCCACCATCACGACGCCCGAAACTATGAAATACATCGCAACCCCGATGATGTACTGCCTGTTTTGAGAGGCGTACATTCTCGTATCGTGTACGCGCCTCAGGAATCCCACCGTCATCTTCGTGAACAGCCATGCCGTGAAATCGCAGACATTATCGACTCCCGTCACGACTGCTGCTCCCATATCGATTATATTATCCGCTCCCGCCTTTAATATCTCGTCGAATTCGTTCAGCATTTCGTCGGACGCGTCTATTATACGGGCGCCTGTATCCCACAGTCTTTCAATTACAGCTTGCCATCTTGCCATAGACTTGCTTCTCCCATTCTTTCCTTTACGCAGCTGCACCTCCGGCCGTTTTCGTCGATGCCGGTGTCATTACATCTCTCGCAAAGATACTTAATGTCGGTGTAGTCGTATAGAAAATTGTTTTCAGTCAGCAAAATAGCCCTTTCCTGTTCGAGCCCCCTGACTTCTTTTTTTATTTCTTCTATGCTCTGCTTGCTTGAGCCTCCTAAGAGACCCCTTGATATTTTACTGGATAAATTGCGCAGATTTATGTCGATTTGACGAATTTCGGGAATTTTTTCGTAGACCTCTCTTTTTCGCGCCTCCGCTCCTGCCTCAGCTTCTCTTCTTATGTAGTCAAAATATTTGTTGAGCGTGTTCATACTCACGTTGTTTGAGCTGTTGACGTCCCTGCCGATGTTGTCCGCCTCCTTCTTCCAGTTTTCGAGAACCTTGTTCACATATTTCAGGTTCGGGTTCGCGGTGAAGCTCGCTTTTTCGCAGGCTTCCATTATCCTCTTCATCTCGAAATGCATTTCGTCGAGCCAGTTATCGATGAGCTTCTTCTCAGGAACGGTGATGTTTCGGTTCAGTCCGAGCATATTGAGTATTCGCCTGTAGTCTCCCTGCCTCTCCGACGCTTCTGAAAGTCTCGCGTTGATATCCCCGGTGCTCCTTAGACCGTCGCCGTGCCACTGAAGCAGCACTTTAGCCATATAGTTTATGCTCAGCTTGCCCATCTCGGCGCAGTATTCGATGACTCCCCTCGCAAGCTCCGCCGTAGCACCGATATCCGTGAGCCACGAGCCCACCTCGCGAAGTTCCTTAGCCGACAGAGGTCTGCCCAAAACGTTTTCGGCATACTCCAAAAGCTCCCTGAGTGCTTCGGCTGAAACGCCCCCCGTGGAAGCCTCTTCGCCGCCGTCTTCCTCACCCGAGCTTGGCTCCGAATGCACCGTATCGCTCTTCATAATACAATTACCGTAAATCTTTTCCCTGAGGCGGAGAAACTCATACTCCCCTTGGTCTGCCTTGCTCATCACGCCTTTTTCCACCCAGTAATCGAGCGCCTCGAGGATTTTTTGCGAATCAAGCATAATATGCCTCGCCATCACCTCAATATCCAGCTCCAGCCCGTGCTTTGCCAAAAAAAGAGCGTAGATATACACTTTAACATTGTCCCCCGACGCTATAGGGAGATATTCGTTTATGAATATGTTTTCTACCGCGGTGTCGAGCAAAAAATAATCTCTCGCCGCTTCCATTCCAAGCTTCATATCTATATCGCCTTATCGCTGAATTTAGTATATCTCTCAACCCACGTAAGCGCCACAGTCTCGGTGGGGCCCGACCTGTTCTTCGCTACTATCACGTCGCAGACTCCCGGTCTCTCGGATTCCTTGTTATAGTAGTCGTCCCTGTACAGAAACATTACCACGTCCGCGTCCTGCTCGATTGCTCCCGACTCTCTCAAGTCCGAGAGATTAGGTGTGTGATTAGGGCGCTGCTCGGGAGCACGCGAGAGCTGTGAAAGCGCTATCACGGGACAGTCCATCTCACGCGCGAGGAGCTTGAGGTTTCTCGATATCGCGGATATCTCGGCCTGCCTGTTCTCCGTCCTCTCCGGCGACGACATCAGCTGAAGATAGTCGATTACTATGAGGTCGAGACCGCTCGCCATTTTTAGCCGCCTGCACTTGTTTCTTATCTCCATAAGCGAAATACCCGGCGTATCGTCTATCACAAGCTGCGCGCGGCTCATTTCGTCAATCGCTAAATTAACGCGTTCCCAGTCGTTCTTTTCGAGAGTTCCTCGCTGGAGCTTCGACATTTCAACCCTCGACTGAACAGAAAGAAGCCTCTGACCGAGCTGCTCCTTGGACATTTCGAGACTGAATATTATTACGGATGAGCCTTCCTTTGTCGCGGTCTGCTGTGCGATGTTCAGCGCAAAAGCCGTTTTTCCCATCGCGGGTCTCGCCGCAACTATGATGAGATTCGATTTTTGAAGTCCGTTAAGCAGCTTGTCAAGCTCCCGGAAGCCCGTAGGAGTCCCGAGGAGCTTGCCCTTGTTCTTTGTCGCCCTGTCTATAGCCGACAGGTTCTCTAAGAGAACGTCCTGCAGCTTAGTATAGTCGCTCTTCTGCCTGTTCTGAGCAATATTAAATATCTCCCTCTCTGCAAACTCAAGAATGTTTTTTGCTTCCGTGCCGTAGGCATAGCCTTTTTCGGTGATTCCCTCAGAGGCTTTTATCATTCTCCTGAGTATCGCCTTTTCGGCTACAATCTTAGCGTACTCCGCCGCATTTACCGTGGACGGCACGTCGACCGTGAGCTGCGCTATGTAGGCTCTACCTCCGGCAACCTCAAGCCCCTTGCGGTTTTTCAGCTCTTCGGTCACCGTAAGCAAATCCACCGCTTGATTCCTCTTGCTCAGCTCCCATATCGCGCAAAAAATCTCCTTATGGCTTTCGTTATAAAAGTCATCAGGCGTCACTTCTTCCATCACATCATAAAGCACGTCCTTATTCAGCATTACCGCGCCGAGAACCGATCTCTCGGCGTCTTCACTGTGCGGAGGTATTCTTTCCATGTTCATGTCTCCAGTCGTTTATCGTATTTCGCGGGTTTCACGCTTCATGCCATCGTAATTCGCGGGTTTCACGCTTCATGCCATCGTAATTCGCGGGTTTCACGCCTCACGCTGCCTGAGGCCTCGCGTTTTTCGTTTCTTTCGCCGAACTTCGCGGCTTATTTTGAAACTATCATAAGGTTAAGCTTAGCGTTTACCTCTGAGAAGAGCTTAACGGAAGCGGATATCGCCCCCGTAGTCTTAATCGGACCCGACATCTGAATTTTTTTCTTATCGAGCTCTATATCAAACTGCGATTTTAGCGCGTCGACTATATCCTTAGAGGTGATCGAGCCGAAAACCTTGCCGTTTTCGCCCGCCTTTGTACCGATTGTTATGGTGAGCTCCTCCAGCCTTTTCTTAAGCTCCTCAGCGGCAGCCTTATCCTCAGCTCTCTTAGCCTCTATCTGAGCTTTCTTTTTTTCGAGCTGTTTGATATTTTGAGGCGTAGCCTCGATGGCTAAATTCCTCGGAAGAAGCATATTTCTGGCATAGCCGTCGCTCACATTAACTATATCGCCCGTCTTTCCCGAGCCCTGCACGTCGCTTAATAATATTACTTTCATTTTTTTATAATTGCCTCCGTTTCCTCTATTATCCTGTTCACAACCTCCGCTATCGAAAGCTCGACCTGAGCGGCTGCCGTGGTTAGGTGACCTCCGCCGCCTAATTTTTCCATTATTATCTGCACATTCACCTCTCCGAGGCTCCTCGCGCTTATCACCGTTCTTCTTTCCTCGTCCCTGCCTATCGCGAAAGAGGCTTTGATTCCCTTGACGGTGAGCAGCGTATCCGCTATCTGAGCGCACATAAGCTGCGAGTCGCTCCTCATCTCCTGAAAATGAGTTATCGCTATCCCGCAGTCGAGAATCTCCGCATAAGCGAGAGCTCTCGATTTTAGTATGAGGTTCTCGATATCCTCCTGAAAAAACCTCTTAACCTCGGTCGGGTCCGCTCCCTGTCTTCTCAGCCAAGCGGCAGCTTCAAAGGTTCTGACCCCCGCCTTAATGGAGAAATTGTTGGTATCGACGGTTATGCCTGCAAGCAGAGCCTCCGCCTCCAGCTTCTCCATGACCTTTTTTTTAACCATATATTGAAGAATCTCCGTGACCAGCTCGCAGGTCGAGGAAGCGTAGGCTTCCATATAGCTGAGAGTAGGGTTGTCGATAGAGTTCTCCATTTTTCGGTGATGGTCGATTACTACGACTCTGCTCGAAACATTGAGAATCTCGGGGCACTGAACTAAATCGGGTATATGGGTATCCACTACGACAATCAGACTGTCCTTGTCGCAGAGCTCTATCGCCTTATCGACGCCGATAAAATTATACAGCTCCTTTTCTTCCGCCTGCTCGAGCATTATTTCGAGGGACTCGTTAGGGTCTTCTATCACTATATATGGCTCCTTATCGTTTTCCATACACAGCCTCGTTATCCCGAGAGCGGCGCCGAAAGCGTCCACGTCGGTGCTCTTATGACCCATTATGAATATCTTCTTCGACTGCACGATTAGCTGCTGAAGCGCATGTCCCACTATCCTCGACTTACCCTTGTTGCTCTTCTCTACCGTCTGGAGCTTGCCGCCGTAGTAGTCTATACGCGATATCCTCTTAACCACCGCCTGATCGCCGCCTCTTCCGAGAGCGAGGTCGAGGGCGGTATCCGCATATTCCTCGGTAGCCCTTAAGGTCTTGCCGCCGATTCCTATTCCGATAGAAAGGCTCGCAGGGAAGTCCGCGCTCGTTTCGAGAGTCCTGACCTCGTCGAGAAGCTCGAACTTGAGGAATTTCTCCTTTTCGGCTTCACCCTGATTGAACCAAACCATATATTTATTCGCCTTTACCCTGCCGAAAGAACCGTTTAGCGAAGTCACCCACGCCCTGATTATCTTGTCAATCGCAGTTGCAAGATCGACTTCCGAGCGTTTACCGTTTCTCTCTATAAGCTCGTCATAGTTATCTATCTCAATCTTGGCGATACAAGGCTTCTCGCTGTTATATCTGTCCTTAAGGTCTTCGAACACCGTTACGTCGCTAAAAATAACGGCGAGGTTCCCATTCTCTTCCTCACTTTTGCACGCAAGAATCTTAAATACCTTGTCGTTTCTCCTGACAAGAGGGTGAACATCGCTGTCCGCCGCGTCGAAGAGCTCGGCGGATTTAATGCCGGTCAGCGCGAAAATATCTCCGCCGACTATTCCCTCATACAGGAAAACGTCCCCTATATGCTCGTTCGCCGATATCACCTTGCCGTTTTCATTTATTACCAGCATCGGCAGAGGCACCGACATATTCGTATTATATTTCTTCTCCATTTTGTTTTCCTTACGTTAAGAATGATTTGGATATAAAAATGCACTGTATATTATAGCACAATTCCCGTGCGGTTTCATCTACAAGATATAGTAGTCAAGTAGACTCAATTCAATGATACAGCACATTTCTCTGCCTGTTAACCAAAAAATCCCAATACAAACAGTACCCAATGAACCTCTTTTTTTATTATTAATAATCTCCCACCAAAAAAATACCCCTTTTCTCGTATTCGGGTAAAAGGGGTATACTGTTCAATTTCTGTTAGCAGCGATTTTGCCTATCAAAATGCTGTTATGAAATTAAGCAAAAATTTATCCACGGTAAATTTCTGTCGCTATTTTTTTCTTTTTCCAAGTCCGCATTCTTAATATTATCATCAGAGTAAAGTTTATCTATATATTCATACATATTCCCTTTATACTCCTCGAGAACCTCTGTCGAATTATCAAAAAACGGATTTGAGCTTTCCGACAGGCGTTATGCATTACAAAACGGGTTTATCTGATTAAACGGTTTCTTAATTGCCGGTAATTGTTTCACGTGAAACAATTCTCAATAACCCGCCTATCTTAGCGTTTTTAAGATATCTATCAGTCTTTCAAGTTCATCTTTTGAGAAAAACTCTATCTCGATTTTGCCCTTTTTTGCTCCGCCGACTATGTTTACCTTAGTGCCGAGGGAGTTTTTTAATTCCTCTTCGACTCTAATCAAGTCTGCGTTCTTAGCTTTTTTCACAGGCTTAGACTTTTTTTTGCCGACCTCCGAGGCAAGCTTTTCGGCTTCTCTGACGGATATCCCCTCGTTTATTATCTTTTCGGCAATCATCTTCCTCTTAAGCTCGTCCGTAACATTGATGAGGCACCTGCCGTGTCCCACAGTAATCTTGCCCTCGGACATAGCGTCCTTGATGTACGTAGGAAGCTTAAGGAGCCTGAGAGAATTCCCTATATACGGTCTGCTCTTGCCGACGCTCTTCGATACCTCTTCCTGAGTAAGCCCGAAAGTAAACATCATTCTGTTTATCCCCTCGGCTTCCTCAATCGGATTAAGGTCTTCTCTCTGCATATTCTCAATAATCGCGAACAGCATATTCTGCTCCTCGGTGAGCTCCTTTATGATGCAGGGAACCTTCGCGAGCTCCGCCTTAATGGCGGCTCTCCATCTCCTCTCGCCTGCTACTATCTCATATTTATCCTTAGAGCTTCTGACAATTATCGGCTGAATAATGCCGTTTGCCTTTATCGAAGCCGCGAGCTCGGCTATCTTCTCTTCATCGAAGACCTTTCTCGGCTGCTCCGAGTTAGGCTTGATGTCGTGAATGCTGAGGTAGACGACCGAATCGTTCTTCGGTTTATTCTCCGAAGAGGCAGGCTCTGTTCTATTCGAAGCCGGCTCACTCCCGCCGTTATATGCCGTAATGTTTTCTGCTGTGATATTCTCTTCGGTCGAAACGGAATCCGCGAACAATGCGTCGAGACCTCTGCCCAGACCGCCTTTTTTAGCTGCTGCCATCAGTTCTCCTCCAAATCAAGAAATTCGTCGGCGAAATCCATATAGGCTTCCGCTCCCTTAGACTTAGGGTCATATTTAGTAATAGGCATACCGAAGCTCGGCGCCTCTGCAAGCCTCACGTTTCTCGGGATTACGGTAGAATATACCTTGTTTCCGAAATACTTCTTCACCTCCTGCACGACCGCTACCGAAAGATTGGTTCTGCCGTCGAACATACTGAGTATTACCCCCTGTATCTCGAGCCTCGGGTTAAGGCTTTTCTTAACGAGATCAATAGTACTCACGAGCTGACTCACCCCCTCAAGCGCGTAGAATTCGCACTGAATCGGTATGAGCACGGAGTCAACCGCCGTGAGAGAGTTTATCGTAAGAAGACCGAGCGACGGGGGACAGTCTATGAATATATAATCATAATCATCTCTGACCTTGTCGAGAGCGTTCTTAAGAGTCTTTTCTCTCTGCTCTATCTGCACGAGCTCGACCTCGGCTCCCGCCAAATCCACGCTCGCAGGAATTAAATCGAGATTTTCGGTATTCGTATGTATTATCGCCTTGCGAATGTCGTAGTTCTTATCGATGAGTATGTTATATACCGTGTTTTTAAGGCTTCTTTTAGCGACGCCGATACCGCTCGTGGTATTGCCCTGAGGGTCTATGTCGAGAATCAGTATTTTTTTGCCTTTCATTGCAAGGCACGCCGCAAGATTAATATTAGTCGTCGTCTTGCCGACGCCGCCTTTCTGGTTAAATATAGCTATTGCTTTTCCCACTTTTTCGCTTCTCCTGTAAAATCGTTCTTTTAGTTTTACCTCTCCATTATACTATATTAAAGCTAAAATTACTATAAAAATATTATTTTTGTTTCACGTGAAACATTCATGACAAACCATAGAAAAAACCCTTGTCCTGCAAGGGTCTACGGTGTTTTATCTTATCGGATCTTTTGACGGTGTGCCGGCTTTTCTCGGATATTTTTTCGGGGTCGGCTTGATTTTTTTTATCACGACAATATTATGAGATATGCCGTAATCTATGAGCTCAGCGAGCCTTACTTCCCTTATCTCTCCACCGAGCGTCTCTACGGCGTCTTTTGCTTCGGCGATTTCTGCCTCAGGCTCGGGGCCCTTATACGCCATAAAATATCCGCCGACCTTAATGAACGGCAGGCAGTATTCGGAGAGAGTCGCCAAATTCGCGACAGCCCTTGATACGCATAGGTCGTATCGCTCTCTATAGCCCTTATTATGCCCGAGCTCCTCGGCTCTCGCATGGACGGTTTCGACGTTTTTTACCCCTATCTCAGCGGCAAGCTCTGAGATTATCTTGATCCTCTTATTTAGCGAATCCATAAGGGTGAACTCTTTTTCGGGTGAAAAAATCGCGAGAGGAATACCCGGGAAACCTGCGCCTGTACCTACATCTATTATTTTTTTTGCATGAGCGTATTCTGTATAGTCCGCAACCATAAGCGAGTCGTAAAAGTGCTTGATGATGAATTCTTCTCTGTCCGTAATTGCGGTAAGGTTCACCTCTTCGTTAAACCGAAGCACTCCCTCCATATATCTATGGTATTTTTCGTTAAGCTCTGTCATTTTTCTCTTCTCTTCTTCTCTAAATAAACCATCAGAACATTAATATCGGCGGGCGACACTCCCGATATTCTCGACGCCTGACCGAGCGACAGCGGCTTAAGCTTGCCCAGCTTCTGCCTCGCCTCGAGCCTGAGCCCGTCTATCCCGTCATAGTCAATATCCTCGTCAAGCCGCCTCGTCTCGAGCTTCTTATATCTCTCTATCTGCATAAGCTGCTTCGTAATATAGCCCTCGTACTTAAGCTGAACCTCGAGCTGCGTTATCTCGTGATAGTTAAGCTGCGGTCTTGATTCGTCGTCTATCTCACTAAGCGCCCTGTACGAAATCTGCGGCCGCTTCAGAAGCTCCGCTAAACTCTCCCTCTTATCGAGGGGACTCGTCCCCCGCCTAAGCAAAAAATCATTGGCTTCCTTAGGTCCTACCGTCTTTTTACCGAGACGCTCTATCTCAGCTTCGACTCTCTCCTTTTTTTCAAGATATCTCCGATATCTCTCTTCCGTGGCAAGCCCCGCCCTGTAGGCTTTTTCGGTGAGCCTCAGGTCTGCGTTATCCTGACGAAGAATCAGCCTGTACTCCGCTCGCGAGGTCATTATCCTATAAGGCTCGTTCGTACCCTTAGTGACGAGGTCGTCGATCAGAACCCCGATATATGCCTCGTCCCTGCCTAAGATAAAAGCTTCCCTGCCGTCGAGTCTCAGCGCCGCGTTCATTCCGGCAATCAGCCCCTGGGCGGCGGCTTCCTCATAGCCTGAGGAGCCGTTAATCTGCCCCGCGCAAAAAAGATTCTCTATATGTCTGTATTCGAGGCTGAGCTTAAGCTCCTGCGGGTCTATCGAATCATATTCTATGGCGTAGGCGGGTCTGGTTATCCTGAGGTTTTCGAGTCCCGGTATCGTCCGATAAAATGCCTCCTGCACGTCCTCGGGAAGAGATGAGGACATTCCCTGTATATACATCTCGTCGGTTTCGAGCCCCTCAGGCTCCACGAAAAGCTGATGTCTCTCCTTATCTGCGAATCTGTTTACCTTATCCTCTATGGACGGGCAATATCTCGGCCCTATGCCCTCAATCTGACCCCCGAAGAGAGCCGAACGATGGAAATTTTCTCTGATTACCCTGTGCGTTTCCTCGTTAGTATATGTCAGCCAGCAGAGAGCCTTGTTCTCGCCTATTTCATCGTCCATAAACGAAAAAGGAACCCTTTCGTCATCTCCCGCCTGCTCGGTCATCTTACTAAAATCAAGGCTGCTTCCGAGACATCTTGCCGGCGTACCCGTCTTGAAACGTCTGAACCTCATACCTTTCTTTTTTAGATTATCCGAAAGCTCTGTAGACGGTGCGAGCCCGTTCGGCCCGCTTGAATATGCCGCCGAGCCTATAAATATTTTGCCGTTTAGAAAAGTTCCCATAGCTAAAATTACCGAGTCGGCAAGATATTCCGAAAAAGTCTTAGTTACTACGCCTCTTACCCTGCCCTCTTCCACTATAATATCGGTAACCTCAGCCTGCCTGATGTCAAGGTTCGGTGTTTTTTCGAGGGTTCTTTTCATCTCAATGTGGTATCTGTTCTTATCCGCCTGCGCGCGAAGCGAGTGCACGGCGGGACCTTTAGCGGTATTCAGCATTTTTATCTGAATAAAGGACTTGTCTATGTTGATACCCATTTCTCCGCCGAGCGCGTCTATCTCTCTCACGAGATGACCCTTGCCCGTGCCTCCTATAGAGGGGTTGCACGGCATCATAGCGATAGACTCAAGGTTCATACTGAGCATAAGCGTGGACTTACCCATACGCGCGCAGGCAAGCGCAGCCTCACAGCCCGCGTGACCCGCGCCCACCACTATTACGTCATATTTTCCCAATACTGTTTTTTTCATGTCGCTTAATTATATTCTAATCTAATGCCTCTTTTTTATAGAGCGCCGGCAGCATGACGCCCATGTAAGCATATTTCATTTACTATTTTATCAGATAAAGTTCTACTTCCCGAGACAGAAGCGCCGGAAAACCTCGTTTAAGATGTCTTCTTCGACTTCCTCTCCTATTATTCTTCCGAGCGCCGTGTAGGCGTTATTCACATCTATCTCTAATAGCTCCAAGGGCTCTCTCATCTCCGCCAGAACCGCAGCGTCCGATATAGAAGTCCTCGCCTCACTCAGCAGGCTCTGATGTCTCACATTAGTCACAATCAGGCTCTCTTCCTGCTTAACCTTGCCGCCGTAAACAATGTTTTCGATTTCGTCTGAGATAAGCCCCATACCCTCTCCGTCCGAAATAACTGTTTCTATTATAGCCGCGTTAGGTATAAGCTCCTTGACCTTTTCTTCTTTTATATTATCGCCGAGGTCGGTCTTATTAAGCAGGCAGATTATATATCTGTCTCCGATTTTTTCGATTATGCTATAGTCTTCCTCCTCAAGCGGCATAGAGGAGTCGAGTACTAAAATCACTAAATCCGCTTGGTTAAAGGCTTCCTTTGACTTCTCAATGCCGATTTTCTCGACTATATCGCCGGTTTCTCTGATTCCTGCGGTATCGATTAAGGTTACCGGTATATCTCTTATGTTAATCGATTCCTCTATAATGTCGCGCGTAGTACCCGCTATCTCGGTGACTATCGCCCTGTCATATTTAAGAAGAGCGTTCATAAGGGAAGACTTGCCTACGTTCGGTTTCCCGATTATCGAAACCTTAAGCCCCTCTCTCAATATTCTTCCCGTATCGGCGGTGAGCAGAAGCTCCGATAGCTCCGCTTCTATATTATCGAGAGATTTTTTTAGGCTTTCATATGTTAATATCTCTATATCCTCATCCGGATAGTCGATGTTAACAGTCAGGCTTACGAGAGCGTCGACAAGCATATCTCTTATCTCTTTTATTTTTTTAGAAAGTCCGCCCTCTAAGTTATTAAGAGCGACTTCAAAGGTCTTATCGCTTTTAGCCTTAATCAGGTCTATAACCGATTCCGCCTGCGCGAGGTCGAGCCTGCCGTTAAGAAAGGCTCTCTGAGTGAACTCGCCGGGCTCTGCTATCCTTGCGCCGTTTTTTAAGACGAGTTCGAGTATCCTGCGAAGCGACACGACCGAGCCGTGGCACTGAATCTCTATCACGTCTTCGGCGGTATAGCTTTTGGGCGCCTTGAAGTAGCAGACCATAGCCTCGTCTATTATCTCCTCGCCGTCCCTTATATAGCCGAATGTCATTACGTTCGGCTCAAGGGCAGACCTAAAAAGCCTACCCGCTATGGATAGGGCTTCTTCTCCGGAGATTCTTATTATGCCTATTCCCCCCTCGCCGTAGGCGGTTGAAATTGCAGCGATGGTATCTTCTCTCATAATTCCCGACTTTCCTAAGTAAAAACCCGCATTAACTGCGGGTTAAAACACTATTTTAATTCAATGATAACCCTTCTGTATGGATCCTGTCCTTCGGAACGAGTTGTAACTGAGGGGTGATTCTGAAGAGTCGCGTGAATGACTTTCCTCTCGTAAGGGTTCATAGGCTCGAGCTTAACCGGCCTTTTGGTTCTGGTAACCTTGCTCGCAAGCCTCATAGATAAGGCCTCGAGAGTTTTCTCGCGCTTAGCTCTGTAGCCTTCGGCGTCTACGACAACTCTCGTATACGCGGACTGCTCTTTATTCACCACGAGGCTCGTGAGATATTGAATCGCGTCGAGCGTCTGACCGCGTTTACCTATTATAGCGCCGGAGTCTTTGCCCTCGATATCAAGGTATATAGTCTCTTCTCCTGTCTTGCACTTAACGCTTACGTCAAGACCCATTTCTCTTACTACGTCTCTTAAGAATGTGAGCGCCGCGTGATTGTCACAGTCCGAGAGCTCTTCTAAGAATATAGGTCTTGCTTCCTCGGTTCTCTCTCTCTTCGCAGCTTCTTTTCTTTTCTCTTTTTTTGAGTCTCCCTTTTGTGAGGCTTCTCTCTTAGGATATTCTTTTTTAGCGAATTCCTTTTTTGAAGCTTCTTTTTTGGGAAGCTCATTTTCTTTCTCGATAACCTTTTCAGGCTCTTTCGGTTTCTTTTTTTCTACTCTTACTAAAGCAAGCTTAGAACCTATGCCGAAAAAACCACGGGAAGGTTCTTCGAGAACAGTAACATCAACTTCATCTATGGTGAGCTTGAGGTCTTTCAGCGCGAATTGCACGGCAGTGTCCACATCTATACCATATTTCTCGGAAAATTCCATATATTACTTTCCTCCAAAAAATTAAATACCTGCTATTTTTTTCGTCTTTTTTTCTGCTCTTCTTCCTCGGCTTCCTGTTTTTTCTTCCACGCTGAGAATCTGAGGTTATAGAATATCTGCACCACCTGACTTAAGAACCAATAAATGGCGAGTCCTGCGGGATATGTTCTCGCGAACCAAAGAATCATAATAGGGAAAAAATATTTCATCATCTTTGTCATCATATTCATCTGCTGAGCGTTTCCTGACGGAGCCATAGATGTCGGAGATGTGTTTTTTGAATAAGAGATGAAAGTTGCAAGACCTGCCGCAATAGGAAGTATCCACTTATCGGGCTGGGATAAGTCCTTTATCCAAAGGAAAGGCTCGTGTATTGCGAACAGCATAGTATCCGAGCTCATATATGTCATAGGAGTTCTGAGCAGCGAGAACAGTCCCATTATGATAAGCATCTGAATTACCATAGGGAGACAGCCTCCGTACATAGACGCCCCCTCGGACTTATAAAGCTCCGATAGCTTCTGATTATATACTTCCTTATCCTTGCCGTACTTCTGCTGTAATTCCTGCATTTTCGGCTGCAGTTTACCCATCTTCATGGTCGACTTCATTGATTTAGCATATATCGGATATAGGCAAATCTTTATAGCAATAGTGAAGACCACAAGGGTAATGCCGTAGTTACCAACGAGCTGGTACAGCCAAGTAAGCAGATAACCTAAGGGTGTGGCTAATAGTCGCATTTATTTCCTCCATATATTCTAAGGCACGGGGTCATATCCTCCATGAGCCCACGGGTGACACCTCAGAATGCGTTTTATTCCTAAATAACTACCTTTCAGGATTCCGTATTTTTCAAGGGCTTGAATGAAATATACGGAGCAGGTAGGATAGTACCGGCACGACGGCGGAAAAGCCGGAGATATGAACCTCTGATAAAACCTGATTGCTGAAATTATCAATCTTTTCATATTAATCTCCGTTCTGTCGCCTTAGCTTAGGCGACGTCAATAGCTGCAAAAAATATCTTAACTATTTTTTCCTATAAGTCCGGCTCTCTTGAATGCCGAATGAAGAGATTTCTCTACATCGATACATTTTTTTTCGTTTATAGTGTTTCTCGCTATAATTATGAAATCATAGCCTGAGGGAAGCTTCGGCTCGATAACCCTGTAGCTTTCTTTCATAAGGCGTCTCGCCCTGTTTCTTCTCACACTATTACCGACTTTTTTGCTCGCTAAAAAACCTGTTCTGTTATAACCGAGGTTATTCTTCTTATAGAATATCACCACATATCTGTCGCCGACCGACTTGCCGTTTTTATAGATTTTATCGAAGTCCGGCTGCTTTCTTAAAACATTATTTTTTAGCATAAATCAAATTAAACAGTGAGCTTTTTTCTGCCTCTTGCTCTTCTTCTCTTAAGCACGTTTCTGCCGTTTTTCGTGGACATTCTCTTACGGAAGCCGTGCTCCTTCATTCTCTGTCTCTTCTTAGGCTGTAAAGTCATTTTCATGGTTGAATATCTCCTTTCTGAATAATAAAATCGGCCAATCTAAATTCCAATTGGCACATAGACTCCGATATTATATTAAAAAAAACCTTGAATGTCAATTAAATTGACTAAAAAAGGCTTATATATCAAAAAATTTATCCACATATTTAACACTTGCCTGTGGATAACTTTTTTTGTATAATATCATCACACATGTTTTAGGAGATACCCGAGATGAAAAACTATGACGCCGTCTGGGAGGCAGTATTATCTATAATAAAAGAAAAAACGACGCCCGTATGCTATGAAACATGGTTCAGGGCTCCCCTCAGCATAAAAAAAATCGACCTTGACCTTAATATTATTTACCTGGATATCCAGACCAACATGGACATCGATTTTTTTATGGATATTATAAACAGCAGATATATAAGCCTGCTTCAAGAGGGTTTCGAGGAGATACTCGGTGAAAAATACAGGGTGGTTCTAAAAAATCCGCTCGATAAAAACGAGGATAAATTACAAAAAACCAAAGAAGATAAGCTAAAAGGCGCTTCCGAAAAAAATAAATCTTCCGATTCAAAATCCCTAAAAAACAAAAACACACTCATCTTAGAGCATTATTTGAATCCGAAATATACCTTTGACAACTTCGTAGTGGGACCTTGTAACAGCTTCGCACACGCAGCGGCTCTTGCTGTGGCGGAGTCGCCCGGAATAGCTTCCAACCCTCTTTTCATATACGGCGGCCCCGGACTCGGTAAGACTCATCTTATTCACGCAATAGGCATATATATACTCGAAAACAATCCGTCTGCTAAGGTTCTCTACACATCTTCCGAGAACTTTACCAACGAATTCATCATCGCCCTAAAAAATAACAAGACAAACGAGTTTAAGTCAAAATACAGAAAAGTCGACGTGCTCATAGTCGACGACATACAGTTCTTAGAGGGAAAGGTTCAGATTCAGGAGGAATTTTTTAATACCTTTAATTCCCTTTTTCAGAATAATAAACAGATTATACTTTCGTCGGACAGGGCGCCTAACGAGCTTTCGGGTATAAACGACAGGTTAACTAACAGGTTTATGTGGAATCTTATGGCGGATATCCAGCCGGCTGACTATGAAACGAGGGTAGCTATCCTGCTTAAGCTCGCCGAAAACGCTAACCTTAATATAGACGAAGATTTCAGAGAGGCTATTAACTATATAGCTGAGAGATTTACGGATAATATAAGAGAATTAGAGGGAGCGTTCAGCAGACTGTTCTTTTACTTCACAACCTTTAACGAAAAACCGAGCGTAGCAGTCGCTAAAAAAGTAATAAAAGAAAAAAGAATAAACGACGAGCAGGTTATTACCCCCGAGAAAATCAAGAGAATAATCTGCAAGCACTATAACATCAAATTAGCCGATATAGAATCCTCTAAAAGAACCAACAACATAGCCTTTCCGAGACAGATAGCTATGTATCTCATAAGGGAGATGACGGACAGCTCTCTTCCTAAGATAGGCGATATGTTCGGCGGAAGAGACCATACCACGGTAAAATACGCATGTGAGAAAATAGCGGATCAGTTAAAAATGGACGACAGCTTCAGAGCTTTTTTGGACGATATAATAAGCGAAATAAGAGATTATTGATTTTTTCGTAATATGAGTTATCATAAAAAAAAGTATAAAATATAAAACTTATCAAGAGAAAAAAATAATAAAATTCCCTTAATATAAAGGGCTTATATAACTTATCCACAGTTTTAACAGAACATATTACTAATAATATTATTTAATAAATAAAGATTAAAAACGGAGGAAGATAAAAATGAAATTTTCATGCAGCCAGAGCACTTTAGTAAAAGCTCTAAACACTGTTTCAAAGGCCGTAACCTCGAGAACCACAATTCCGATATTAAAGGGTATACTGCTTTCTGTAGGAGATGACGGCTATCTTACCATGTCTGCTTCCGACCTCGATATATCCATTGAGAACAGATTGGAGGTTACGGATTCGGTAAAGGGAGAAACGGTTGTTCAGGCTAAGCTGTTTTCGGACATAATAAGAAAACTTCCCTCTGCGGTTATCAGCATAGAAACGACGGAAGACGGCGTGGATATCAGGTGCGGCAACTCGGAATTTAATATAGTGGGAAGCCCTGCGGACGAGTTTCCGAGGATAAATATAGAAGAGGGAAACGAAAAAATAGTCTTCGATAAAGAAATATTAAAGGATATGATAAGAAAAACCTCGTTCGCCGCTTCAATTGACGAGGCAAGAGGAGTCATAACCGGAGTTCTAATAGAGATGAAAGAGAAAAACCTCAATATGGTTTCTCTCGACGGTTTCAGAATGGCTGTGACGAGGGAGCCTATGATAAACGGCAGAGAAGACAATATAATTATACCTGCGAGAATACTGAATGAAATCGCTAAGATTATAACAGAGACAGAAAGCGAGAAAGAAGACATTGACTTCCATATGGCTGATAAGAGAGCGATATTCATAATAGAAAACGTTAAGGTAGTCGCCAGACTTCTTGAGGGAGATTTCGTAAAATATCAGGATATTCTCCCTAAAGAAAGCTCGACGAGAATTATTTGCAACAGAAACGACCTCTTAGAGGCTATAGAGAGAGCATCTCTTCTCGCTAAGGTAGGAAAAAATAATCTCATAAAATTAGACATAAGAAATAATATAATCGAAATCACCTCGAGGTCGGAAGAGGGAAATGTTAAAGAGGAAGTTATAATTTCTAATGAGGGAAATAATCTCATAATAGGCTTTAACAGTAAATATCTGATAGACGCTCTTAAGAATATAGACGAAGAGAATATTTCAATGCTTTTTAATACCCCGATAAGCCCGTGCCTCATTAAACCTATAGAGGGAAGCTCTTTCGAGTATCTGGTTCTTCCTGTAAGGATAACTAATAACTAAATTATGTATATCAAAAACATAGAATTAAAAGACTTTCGCAGCTACGAAAGTCTTTCGTTAAAGTTTAATAAAAAAGTCAATCTCATCTTAGGCGCAAACGCTCAGGGTAAGACCAATCTTTTAGAGTCGATATATATGGCTTCCATAGGCAGGTCGTTTAGAACCGTGAGAGACGCGGAGATGATAAGATTCGGCGCCGACTTCGCTAAGATATACATAGAAGCCTTAAAGGGAGATATGGAGAAGACCGTCGAGATAACCGTCGTCGGCAACTCTAAAAAAAGCATAAAAAAGGACGGAATTAAGCTGAAAAAAACCTCCGAGCTCTTAGATAACATATATATAGTAATTTTTTCTCCGGAGGATATGAAGATAGTTAAGGACGAACCCGAGAAGAGAAGAAAATTCATAGATAAGGAGCTTTGCCAGATAAAACCGTCTTACTATAATAACCTCTGCTCCTACAAAAAAATCCTTTCGGAGAGAAACGCATATCTCAAGGGAATGTACGTAGATCCTATGATGATAGAGGTATGGAACGAGGAGCTGTCAAGATATGGTGCGGAGCTCATCCGCCAGAGAAAAGAGTTCATAGATAAGCTTAAGATATCAAGCTCCGAGATAAACAGAAAGATTACGAACGGCAAGGAAGACCTCGTTTTAAGCTATGCTCCGGATATAAGCTATGAAGAGGATAGGACCGAGCAAAAAACAATCTTCAAGAAAATTTTAGACGAAAGTCTCGATACGGATATAAGAAACCGAAACACGTCGAGAGGTCCGCACAGAGACGACCTCGATTTTACTATAATTTCGGGTGAGGAATCGATAGACGCGAGAAAATTCGGCTCGCAGGGTCAGCAGAGGACGGCGGCGCTTTCTCTTAAGCTCGCAGAAATCGACATAATAAAGAGGGAAACGGGAGAAGATCCCATACTCCTCCTGGACGACGTGATGAGCGAGCTCGATATGGAGAGACAGGAGTTTCTCGTCAAGGCGCTTTTGTCCAACCAACTGTTTATTACAACTACCGAAATACCGGAGAGCATATTAAAGGAATTTCCCGACGCGTCGGAGTTTCATATCAAAAAAGGGAAGGTTGTCGAAAAGTCGGCTAAAGAGGTCTCAGAAAAAGACAGCAAAATGAAAACGGGCGGCTTATATTGACTTCTATATTTGACGTCTACATTTAACATAAAAAACAAATAAGATAACAAAAAACAGAAACAGATATATCCTGATGTTTTTTCATAATTTTAGATTGAAAAATTCGCCTTACGGCGAGTTTTTTACTATATTAGTAAAAAACGATAAAATACCATTATTTTATTGATAAAAAAGCGATTTCGTGTTAAAATAAACAGAGTATGATTATCGGATAATTCTACCGATAAACTATATTTTGAGGAGAAATTTAATGAGCTTAGAAGAAAAAACAAACGGCCAGTATGACGCCGCCCAAATACAAGTTTTAGAGGGTCTCGAAGCGGTCAGAAAAAGACCGGGAATGTACATAGGAAGCACGGGACCGAGGGGACTTCATCACTTAGTATATGAGATTGTAGATAACAGTATCGACGAGGCGCTCGCCGGCTACTGTAAGAATATCCACGTTACGATTCAGGAGGATAATTCCATCAAGGTAGAGGACGACGGTCGAGGAATGCCCGTAGATATTCACCCTAAATTAAAAATTCCTGCCGTAGAGGTAATACACACCGTACTTCACGCCGGCGGTAAATTCGGCGGCGGAGGATATAAGGTCTCCGGAGGACTCCACGGAGTAGGCGCGTCCGTAGTAAACGCTCTCTCCACCGATATGTTTGTCGAGATAAAGAGAAACGGCAATATTTACCGTCAGGAATATAAGAGGGGTAAGACCGTAGCGCCGCTTGAAACAGTCGGAGAGGCTCCGAGAGGTAAAACAGGCTCCACCACAGTATTTTGGCCCGATCCCGAGATATTCGAAACCACGGTGTTCGACTTCGAGATAATTCAGCATCGTTTAAGAGAGATGGCATTCCTTAACAAGGGAATCAAGATAAGCCTTAAGGACGAGAGAGTAGGCCGCAAAAAAACCGAAGTATTCCATTATGACGGCGGAATAAAAGAAATGGTAAAATACCAGAACCAGAATAAGGACGCCATACATGATGATGTAATATATTTTGAGATAGTAAGAGAAAAATACGAACTCGAGGTAGCCATGCAGTATACGAGCAGCTACAGCGAGCTGATTTTGGGCTACGCTAATAACATCAACACTACTGACGGCGGAACTCACCTCGTAGGATTCAAGTCTGCGCTCACGAGAGTGTTTAACGACTATGCTAAAAGAGCTAAAATACTTAAGGATAACGACGATTCCTTAACAGGCGACGACGTGAGAGAAGGATTGACCGCCGTAATATCCGTCAAACTGTCCGAGCCGGAGTTCGAGGGACAGACCAAGGCTAAGCTGGGCAATCCCGAGATAAGGGGCTTCGTCGAAACGTCGACAAACGATAACCTTATGGCATTCCTTGAGCAGAACCCGTCTCAAGCAAAAAACATACTCGAAAAATGTATCAGGGCGGCCCGCGCCAGAGAGGCGGCGAGAAAAGCGAGAGACCTCACGAGAAGAAAGGGAGCGCTCGACAGCTACTCTCTTCCGGGTAAGCTCGCGGACTGCTCGGAGAAGAACCCCGAGCTTTCGGAGATATTCATAGTCGAGGGAGACTCCGCAGGCGGCTCCGCCAAGGACGGAAGAGACAGGAAGAGACAGGCTATACTTCCCCTCAGAGGCAAAATCCTCAACGTAGAGAAAGCACGACTCGATAAGATATTAAACTCAGAAGAAATCAAGAATATGATAACCGCTTTCGGCTGCGGAATCGGAAGCGACTTCGACGTGAGCAAGCTCAGATATAATAAGATTATCATAATGACCGATGCGGACGTCGACGGCGCGCATATCAGAACGCTTCTGCTTACATTCTTCTATAGATATATGAAACCTCTTATCGAGGGAGGATATATCTACGCTGCACAGCCGCCTCTGTTCAGAATAAAAAAGGGTAAGGATATGTGGTACACATATTCGGAAGCCGAGCAGGAGAGAAAATTAGCCGAGGTTGCGGAGCTCCCCGGCAAGCTCGAAATTCAGAGATATAAGGGTCTGGGAGAGATGGACGCTTCGCAGCTTTGGGAGACCACGATGGATTACGACCACAGAACCCTCGTTCAGATAGCTCTTGAGGACAGCGCGGCTGCCGATGAGATTTTTACCACTCTGATGGGAGACAAGGTCCCGCCGAGAAAAAAATTCATCGAAGACAATGCGCAGTACGCTACGATAGACGCTTAAGCAGGAGGAAATAATGGCTACATTTTTTGAAGATACTAAAATGCTTCAACACGAAATATATGACGAAATGAAGCAGAGCTATATAGACTATGCGATGTCCGTCATAGTCTCCCGTGCTCTGCCCGACGCGAGGGACGGGCTTAAGCCCGTACACAGGAGAATACTCTACGGAATGAGCGCGCTCGGAATTCTCCCGAATCAGCCTCATAAGAAGAGCGCCCGTATAGTCGGAGAAGTAATGGGTAAATACCACCCTCACGGAGACTCGTCCATTTATGACGCGATGGTAAGGCTCGCACAGCATTGGAATATGCGCTATATGATGGTCGACGGGCACGGTAACTTCGGCTCGGTCGACGGGGACGGCGCGGCTGCCTCGAGATATACCGAGGCGAGAATGACGCAGTTCTCATTGGAAATGCTGAGAGATATCGACAAGGACACCGTAAACTTCGTACCTAATTACGACGGAGAGGAGACCGAGCCGGTAGTCCTGCCGTCGAGAGTACCTAACCTTTTAATAAACGGCTCTAACGGTATAGCTGTAGGAATGGCGACCTCAATACCTCCGCACAACCTTTCGGATACCATAGACGCCTGCATTAAGGTAATAGACGAGCCGGAATGCTCCGTCGAAGACATAATCAAGATAATCAAGGCGCCCGACTTCCCGACGGGCGGTATAATCTACGGTACTTCCGGCGCTAAGGAAGCATACCGCACGGGGCAGGGCAAGGTTACCCTGAGGTCGGTTGCGACAATTGAAGAGGGAAGCAGGGGCAAGCAGCAGATTATCGTAACGGAGATACCTTATCAGGTGAACAAGGCTAACCTCGTTCAGAAGATAGCCGAGATGGTTAAGGAGAAACAGCTCGAAGGAATCTCGGACATCAGGGACGAGTCCTCGAGAGAGGGTACGAGAATCGTAATAGAGCTAAAAAAGGACGCCAACGCACAGATTATCCTTAACAGGCTCTATAAGCATACCCAGCTTCAAGCCAATATCTCGATGATAATGCTCGCAATCGACGAGGGCAGACCTAAGATTCTTAACATAAGAGAGATAATCGACATATACCTCAATCATCAGAGAGAGGTTGTCACGAGAAGAACCGAGTTCGATAAACGAAAGGCGGAAGCGAGAGCCCATATCTTAGAGGGATATCTCATAGCGCTCGACAATATAGACGAAATAATCAAGATAATCAGAAGCTCTTATGACGACGCGCAGCAGAAGCTGATGGACAGATTCGGACTCACCGAGATTCAGTCAAAGGCAATCTTGGATATGCAGCTCAGAAGACTTCAAGGTCTCGAAAGAGAGAAGATAACTGCCGAATATGAGGAGCTGCAGAGAAAAATAGCCTACTACATTTCCCTGCTCTCCGATATCAATCTCCTTATGGGAGTAATCAAGACCGAGCTTCTCGAAATCAAGCAAAAATGGGGAGACAAGAGAAAATCACAGATTAAGCTTGATGAAGCCGAGATTGACGAAGAAGATTTAATCCACGAAGAGGACGTTTGCATAACCCTTACCCACTTAGGCTACGCCAAGAGAGTTCCTGCGGACACCTACAGAGCGCAGAAGAGAGGCGGCAAAGGTATCACGGGTATCACGACCCGTGAAAACGACTTCGTTAAGCAGATGATAATGTGCTCGACGCACGACAACCTGCTGTTCTTCACGAACTTCGGCAAGGTTCATATGATTAAGGCTTATGAGATACCTGAGGGTTCTCGCACGGCTAAGGGCATTCCTATCGTGAACTTCATCAGTCTTATGTCGACAGAGAGGGTTACCGCGGTTATAAGGCTGGACGAAGCTAAGGAAAACCAGTACCTGATATCCGTAACGAAACAGGGAACCATTAAAAAAACCGAGCTCGCCGAGTTTATCACCAACCGTAAGACCGGCCTCATAGCCATGAAGCTGAAAGAGGGAGACGAGCTTATCGGAGTCAAGCAGACAACGGGCTCTAACAATGTAATAATCGTAACCCGCGAGGGCAAGTGCATATGCTTCGCGGAAGAGGACGTAAGACCTATGGGAAGAATAGCGGGCGGAGTGAGAGCTATCAAGCTCGATCCGACCGACGAGGTTGTTTCTATGGAGCTTGTCGAAAAAGATCAGGAGCTCATGGTAGTAACAAAAAAAGGCTTCGGTAAGCGCACGAGAGCTAAGGATTATAAGATTCAGGTTCGCGGGGGCAAGGGTCTTCTCACCTACGATAAGGCGAAGTTTAAGAAGACGGGCGAGCTGATAGGGGCAATCGTCGTGGATGACTACGATGACGTAATGCTCATCAATTCGGACGGTATCATAATAAGAGTACCTGCTAAAGAGGTTTCGAAGCTCGGCAGAGCTACGCAGGGAGTTAAGATAATGAATGTCGGCGACGATGTTGATATCATTGCGGTAAGCAAGGTAGCAAGAGATGAAGAAGAAGGAGATGGACCTGAGAAGTCGGGAAAGGCGGAGTCCGAGGTCGACGATAATCAGGAACAGATGAAACTGTAATGGCAGAGAGAGTTAAAATTACGATTCCGGGCAATCCGGATTATCTGACTATGGTGAGACTGGCGATAGGCTCTATCGCAGCGAGCGAGGGCTTCGATATTGAGGCCATAGAGGACATCAAGACAGCCGTCACGGAGGCGTGTATGGTTTCATATTGCCATAAGCTGGACGGTTATGCGAGAGAATATACCCTATGCTGCGATATGGAGGAGGACAGACTCACGGTCACGATAGAGGCTTCGCTTCATGACAGGATTCCTAAGTTCACTAAAAGATGTCTGGAATGTCCGGACGAGGGAGAAATCGGCTTGAATCTTATAGAAACCCTTATGGACGAGTTCAAGCCCCATTGGGACGACGAAAAGAGAATAATGAAGTTGGTTAAATTTAAGAAATGACAAATCTTGAAAAACGTAACGAGATGGTAGAAGCCCATCTGTATATGATTGACATCTTAATACGAAAATACCTCGGCAAGGGTGTGGAGTACGACGATCTTTATCAGGTTGCGGCGCTTGCTCTCGTAAACGCCGCAGACAGGTATGACCCGTCAAAGGGCTATGAGTTTAAGACCTTTGCCACGCCCACTATCTTAGGAGAGATAAAAAAATATTTCCGTGATAAGGAGTGGAGCCTAAGAGTTCCGAGAAGACTGAAAGAGATTGCGGGCAAGGTAAAGGAGGCGGAGGACGCCATGCAGCTCGAGCTGGGCAGGAATCCTAATATCGAGGAGCTCTCGGAGAGGACGGGATACACGCATGAGGAGATAATACAGGCGATTGAGGGGGCTAAGGCTTACGGCACATACTCTCTCGAGGCGGGACTCGACGAGCAGGACGAAGGAGCGTCTCTCGAAAAATTCCTCGGCTTCGAGGAAATCGGCTATGAGAGAATTGAAATTATGGAGATAATATCCGCCGTGCTCGATAAGATGTCGGACACCAATCGCTTCATTTTCAGGCGCAGATTCATAGAGAATCGCTCTCAGGCGGAGATTGCCAAGGAGCTCGGGGTCTCGCAGATGACGGTGTCAAGAAACGAAAAAGCGATAATCAATAAGTTTAGAGAAGAGGTACAGCATTAAATGAAAAGAGTCTTTTCAGGAGTACAGCCGACGGGCAATATACATCTCGGGAATTATCTCGGCGCGCTCATTCAGTTCGTAGAGCTTCAGAATGACCACGAGTGCATATATTGTATAGTTGACGAGCATGCGATAACGGTTCAGCAGAACCCGAAAGAGCTTAGAAAGCATATATTGGACGTCGCGGCGCTATATATGGCGGTAGGAGTCGACCCTAAAAAATCAATAGTATTCGTGCAGTCGCAGGTTTCGGGACATGCGGAGCTCGGATGGATACTTAACTGCTGCTCGAGCACGGGCGAGCTTTTCCGGATGACGCAGTTCAAGGCAAAGGCGGGAAGCAGGGACTCGGTCGGCACGGGGCTTCTCACCTATCCCGTGCTTATGGCGGCGGACATACTTCTCTACGATACCGACGTAGTTCCCGTCGGAAATGACCAGAAGCAGCACATCGAGCTGACGAGGGATCTTGCCCTTAGGGTCAATCATAAGTACGGCGAGGGAGTTTTCGTAGTTCCCGACGGCAGGTTCATGAGAGCCGGAGCAAGGATAATGGCGCTTGACGACCCTACTCAGAAGATGTCAAAATCCGCCGAGAATATCCATTCGCGGATATCTCTTTTGGACGAGCCTGCTAAGATAAAAAAATCCATTATGAAAGCGACGACCGATTCGGACGGAATCGTTAAATACGATATTGAGAACAAGCCGGGCATAAGCAATCTGCTCACTATATACGGCGCAATTTCGGGAAAGCCGATAAACGAGCTTGAAGCCGAGTATGAGGGCAGAGGCTACGGCGACTTCAAAAAAGACCTCGTAGACGTAGTGATAAACGCACTTGAGCCGATTCAGGCAAGATATGCTGAGATAAGACATTCAAGGGAGCTCATAGAGGCGCTCAAGTCGGGCGCCGAAAGAGCTGACGAGATAGCTAAAAGGACTCTCCGGAGAGTAAGGGACGCTTTCGGACTCGGACTTGCCGAATAAGTTTTTAATCAGGAAGCAACCCGCTTGGCTTGGGTTGCTTTTGTGCCTATCGGGAGGTGGATTTTTTGAATCAGGTTCTGAGGCAGGAGAAAAAATTCTTAATCAATATTGCCGACGCGAAATTTTTTGCACATCGGCTGTCGGGAATAATGAGAGAGGACTCGCATAACGGCGCGGACGGATATATGATAAGGTCTCTTTATTTTGATACGAAGGGAGACTCGGATTATTTCGAGAAAGTCGCGGGCGTAGAGGTTCGAAAAAAGATAAGGCTTAGGATTTATGACCCTAAAGCGGATTTTGCTATGCTCGAGATGAAGCAGAAGCAGGGGGAGCAGCAGCTTAAGAGGTCGCTCAGGCTCACAAAGGACGATGCGCTTAAGATGATAGACGGGAACTATACGCCTCTTCTCTCATATAGAGAAAAATTCGCGGCGGAGTGCTTCGGCATAATGAACGCGAGGCTCTACAGACCGAGGACCATAGTAGAATATAACCGCAAGGCGTTTATCCTCGATATGAACAGCACGAGGGTAACTTTTGACAGCAGGATAGTCGCAACCGAAACCTCATTCGACATTTTTGACGAAAAGCTCAATATGTTTCCCGTGCTCGACCTGTATGACGCGGTTATGGAGGTCAAGTATAACGGCTTTCTTATGAGCTACGTTAAACAGCTCATAAACGATGTGAATAAGAGCGAGCTTTCTGTAAGCAAGTACATTTTAGCAAGGCATTCCTCCTACTCGACGCATATATGAAGAATACGCGCGAACATAAGACATTCTACTCGATGCATAGTATGAAGAATATAAGGCGTGTAATAGATATTATACCCCACGCGCATATGAAGAATATAGCGAGAATAAGACTTTGTTTAATATATGACGCGTGCGGCGCGGATAATACGGGGCAGGAAATAATGAAAGGGAAAAGGGATGAAAGAAAATCTATACGAACTGTTTGAACATCAGGGAGGTCTGACTCTTCAGGAGATAACTCTGAACATAGTGAGCGCGGCGGTGCTGGGCTTGCTGATTTTCGTTTCGTATGCGATATCTCACAGGGGAACGATATATTCAAAAAAATTTAACGTCAGCCTCGTGGTTTTAGCCGCGCTCACGGGTACGGTAATGACGGTAATAGGAAACAACATAGCGCTTTCGCTCGGTATGGTCGGCGCTCTTTCGATTGTCCGTTTTCGTACGGCGATTAAGGACAGCAGAGATACGGTATATATTTTTTGGTCAATAATAGTCGGGATATGCTGCGGCGTGGGAGATTACATAGTGGCTGCCGTCGGAAGCTCAGTAGTTTTCGCGCTCATATTCGTCTTAGGCTGCATCAAGGCCGAGAACCGTATGCTCATAATAGTCCGCGGTCAGAAAGAAAAGAGAGAGGCGGTTCAATCCACCATTTTCAGGCTTTTCGGACGAAAGGCGATACTTCGTGTGGTAAACACCACGGAGAACGTGGTAGAGATAATATACGAAATATCGAGCAAGGAGCTGAGGGAAACCGAAAAGAAAAAGAGCGGAGTGGTCGATTCCATCTTCGCGCTCGGCGATATAGAATATGTCAACATCGTTACTCAGAACGATGAGATATCAAACTAAAATGAAGCACAGGTATATAGGTCTTTTGACCCTCGTAATAACTATGGCGGCTGTATGCGTGGCATTACCGTATGCGCTTCTGCCGCGTGAAAACGAGAGGGTACATCAGCACCTTATCACAACTAAAAAACCGCCCTGCAGCGAGGCTCATTCAGAGGACGTTTTTTGCACGCACCTGCCTCTTGTCGTGATTGAAACGGGCGGCAAATATATACCGGGGGAGCCGACCGACGAGGTGGATTTTCTCAAGCAGAGCAAGCATACGCTGACTCCCGAGGGAGAGAGAATGTCCGAGGTGAAGCTGAGTATATTCGACAGTGAAGAGGGATATAACCACCCCACCGACGTGCCTGTGACGGACGAAAAGGTTCTTATAAGGGTCAGGGGAAACTCATCGAGGAAGTTCGAGAAGCAGCCCTACCTTATTAAGTTCATAGACGAGACGGGAGCATACAGGAACGAGGCGGTAATGGATATGGGAGAGCACCACGAATGGGTGTTAAACGGCCCGTACCTCGACAAGTCCCTCGTCAGGAATTACCTTTGGTATAACATTTCGGGAGAGCTTATGCGATACGCTCCGAACGTCAGGTACTGCGAGCTCATCGTGGACGGCGATTACAGAGGCGTTTATCTTATGGCGGAGAATATAGGCAAGGGAAACGACTCAAGGCTGAGACTCGAGAAAACCGAAAAAGGGCAGACTCTCTTAGGCTATGTCGTGAGAGTCGACAGAATGCCGGAGGAAGAGATAAAGAGCCTAAAGAATATATATACTTTCGCGGAGCGATTTAATATCCTCACTACGGAGATAGCCATAAAATTTCCGGGTAAACACAGGTTAAACAATGAGATGGCGAGAACCATCGAAGACGATATCTCCGCTTTCGAAAAGGCGATATATTCCTACGACTATGCCGACCCCGACTACGGCTACAAAAAATGGATAGACATAGATGATTTCGTGGACTATGCGATTATAAACGAGTTCGCCTATAATATAGACGCGACGAGGTTCTCAACCTATCTCTATAAAGAACCGGGGGATAAGCTGAGGCTCGCGGTATGGGACTTCAACAACTGCTGCGATAATTACGTTGAGGTCGAAACCGGACACAGGAATTTTTTCACTCAGTCGGGCTATCTGTTTTCGATGCTGATGAAAAACCGCGAGTTTAATGAAAAGGTCGTGAAGAGATACAGAAGTCTCAGAAAGGATATCCTCAGCGAGGAAAATCTCTTCCGATATATCGATGAAACGACGGAGTTTCTCGGCGAGGCGGCGATAAGAAACGACGAGAGATGGGCGGGCTATATAGAGTCGGACGTACTGATGCCGCGCGAGCGAAACGTCCACAGCAGAGAAGAGGCAATTTCACAGCTTAAGAATTTTATCCACATGAGGGGAAAATGGCTGGACGAAAATATCGAGAGCATATATCAGTATTCCGCCGATTCCCGAAACAAAAAATTCAGCGCGATTCCGTCATAATACGCCCTTGAGCTAAGAAGCATAGGAGAGTGAAAGCCTTGAGGAAGTTTATTGTCATCTCTACAATATTGATAGTGCTGGGATACTACCTTTACAGCGCGTATTATGACTACGGCTTTTATGTGAGCCTTGCCCCTGACAGCGAGCCCGTGACGTTCACGAAAGTATCGGGAAAAGACATTCTCCTTGATAGGGGAGAGGGATACGAGCCGTTCGAAATAAAGGGCGTAGACCTCGGCTCCGGCAAGCCCGGCGAGTGGTCGACGGACTTCGCTATTACGGAAGAGGAATACACGAGGTGGTTCGGTCAGATTAAGGCTATGGGCGCTAACACCATAAGGATATACACGGTTCAGCAGGATATTTTTTATAATGCCTTTTATGAGTTTAACAAAAAACTCACGGACGGCGGTGAAGAGCCTCTGTTTTTGATACAAGGCGTGTGGCTTAACGACTACATTCAGTTTTCGCATCTCGACGCGTTTTCGAAAGAGTTCAAAAAACGCTTCATAACAGACGCTAAGGCTATGGTGGACGTAATCCACGGCAACAGGAGACTGTCCATCGGAAGACTCGCGAGCGCAGGCTCGGGCACATACAGCCGCGATATTTCGCAGTGGGTCATAGGCTATATATTGGGAGTGGAATGGGAGCCCGAAACGGTAGTCTATACCAACCAAATCAACCGAGAGAAGCGCGGCTACTCGGGCGAATATTTTTTTACCTCGGCTGACGCGAATCCTTTCGAGGTAATGCTTGCCGAGGTATGCGACAGGGTGGTGGAGTTCGAAACCGAAAAATACGGGACTCAGAGGCTTGTCGCATTCTCGAACTGGCCTACGACAGACCCGTTTATTTATCCTCCCGTGTCGGATCTTCTCTTGGAAAAAACAGCTTTCGTGGACGCGGAGCACGTAATCGGCACCGATAAGCTCATATCCGGTCACTTCGCCTCATATCACGTCTACCCGTATTTTCCGGACTATTTAGCTGAGATAAAGAGATTCCGGACAGACGACGCAGGGGAAGCGGATAACCTCGTGGAGGATTTCGAGTATCAAAACAAGTTCTACCGTCACAGCCTGCTAAAGGCTCCCAATATAGAGGACTACATAAGAGAGGGCGATTATACGGATGGCGAAGGCAAGTTTAATTCCTATCGCCCATACCTAAGCGCGCTTAACCGCTATCACGGTATCCCCGTCGTAATCTCGGAGTTCGGAGTATCGACGGGAAGAGGTATAGCCCAGCTTGAGAGGTACGGAAGCCGTAATCAGGGGCATATGAGCGAAAAAGAGCAGGGAATAGCGATAGTGGAATGCTATGAGGATATCAAGGCTGCGGGCTGCGCCGGCTCATGCATATTCTCGTGGCAGGACGAATGGTTCAAGCGAACATGGAACACGATGTACGCTATCAACATGAAGAGAAACCCTTACTGGTCCGACTATCAGACGAACGAGCAGTATTTCGGTCTGCTTTCGTTTGACCCCGGCAAAGAAAAAAGCGTGGCATATATCGACGGAGACGTAAGCGAATGGCGTGAAACGGATAAGGTCATTTCTAACGAGACAGGTTCCGTTTCGCTAAAATACGATGAGAGATTCCTATACCTCTTAGTGACTAAAAAGGACCTGAGCCTCGGCAAAGATAAGCTCTACATACCTTTTGATATTACTCCGAAGTCGGGTACGCTCTACGCGGAGGAGTTCGGACTTAAGTTCGAAAGGCCCTGCGATTTTATTCTTTGCGTAGACGGAAGAGATAATACGCGTATAAAAGTCCATGAAAGATATGAAGCGCTCAGGTCGACATATTCCGAGTTTACGCACGGAATTAACACCTACGACAAGGATAATGTGCCGGATATAGATTCCCCTAAGTTCGTGGATATCAACCTTATTTTGAAGACTGACGATAACAGGTTCAGAAGCGAGCTTAATCCTGAGCCTATTCTGTTCAACACGGGCAAGCTGAAATACGGCAACTCCAATCCTGAGGATAAGGACTTCGATTCCCTCGCGGATTTCATCGCCCGAGGCGACAATATGGAGATAAGGATAGCGTGGGAGCTTCTTAACTTCTCCGACCCGTCGAGAATGGAGATACATGACGACTACTATGCGGATAATTACGGCGTAAAATACATTTACATAAAAGAATTATTTGTCGGATTGACGGCAGACTCAGGCGGTGAAAGGCTCAGACTTGAGAAATTTCCTCTCAACGGCTGGAAAAACAATGTGACCTATCACGAGAGGCTAAAGGATTCCTACTATAAGGTACGGGATATGTGGTCGTAAACGAGGGAGAAATTAAAGGGGAACGGTAATAATGAATGTCGAAAACATCATATACATCTATCTTGCCATATCGCTGTCCCTTATCGCCTATAATATATGCTCGGCTCTGTTTTTTCATTACAGCAAGGAAAAAGCCGAACAAAAAAAGCGAAAGTACCGCGAGCTGATAGCGGAAGAAACGGACAGGTTATCGCGTGGTGAGAGCCTAAAAAAAGAAAATTACGATTACCTTAAAACCCGGCTCGCTCATATAAGAGAAATGGAGGCTTTCGACAGCGCTCTTGAAGAGGTCGAGGACGGCAATAACCCCCATATCGGGGAGTTTCTCAAGGAAGTCAGTGAAATCATCGTGGACTTAATGCCCGCATATTCCAAGTCTCGCGACGCGGAGAGGCTGACCTTCTTTCTTTACGAGCTGAAGCATCACCGTCTGCTCGAAAACAGCGCCTCGCCGGAGCTCCTCGACCGAATGGAGATAATAACGAGAAGAGACAGCCTCTATATGAGAGAGAACGCGCTGCAGGCGATATACAGCTCAGGCGACGCGGAGAGAGTCGTCAGGGTCTTTCGCTATATGGACAGGAACGAGATTAAGCATAACAGCAGGCTGCTCTCTGACGGGCTGGCGGGCTTCAAAGGGGATAAGGACAGACTTATAAAAGAATTTTTAAGCTGTTTCGACAGATTTTCGGCGCCGTACAGGGTGATAATCCTCAACTATATGAGGTACGCATCGGGAGACTATAAGGAAGAGGTGCTTGCAATACTCTCCGACGAAAAGCAGAACCGCGAAGTGAGATACAGCGCTATAAGGTATTTCGGCGAATACCGCTGCGATAAGGCGGAGCCCGTGCTGATTCGATTGGCTTCCGCAGAACAAAAAATGCACTGGGAATACAGGGCGATAGCTTCCAAGGCTCTAAGAAAATATAAAAGCAAGGCGGTTCTGGAGGTTCTGAAAAGAAATATGACCGACCCTAACTGGTATGTGAGATATAACTCCTCGGAAAGCCTTGCCGACCAGGGCTACGGCTATGTGAATATGGCGGAGGTCTTCGACTCGGAGGATAAGTACGCGATAGAAATGCTTCAATACAGGCTCGACCAGCGGGAGCTGAGAGAGGAGGACGAAAAATGTCAGATGGTTTAACCTTTTACATTAAATATTTTCTTGACGGGATAAACTATTTTTTCGTGATATATCTTCTGCTCTACTCGACGTTTCTCTTTCTCTCGGTAATCATAGGAACCGACGCCCTCTACAAAAAAAAGAGAGAGGAAAGGCTAAAGAACATCTTTGTCAACGATTACTATGTGCCGATTTCGGTAATCGTGCCGGCGTATAACGAAGAGGTTACTATAATCGATTCCGTAAAATCGCTTGTAAGCCTCAGCTACAAAAAATACGAGATAATAGTAGTAGACGACGGCTCAAGGGACGAAACGGCGGCGAAGATGATAGAGGAATTCCGTATGGGTCAGGTCAGGCGCCCCGTAAGGTACAGGGTTCCGTGCGAGGATATATTGGAGATATACGAGCGTGCGGCGGGAGAGGGCGTGAGATTGACTCTTGTCAGAAAGAAAAACGGCGGAAAAGCCGACGCGCTGAACGCGGGGATAAATATAGCGAAATATCCGTATTTTATATGCATAGACGCGGATTCGGTTTTACAGACCGAGTCCCTCGCTAAAATAGCGGGACCTATGCTTGAAGATGAAGACGTTATCGCGGTAGGCGGGGCGGTGAGACCGTCGAATGATGTAGTGCTTGAGGGCGGGAGAGTAGTTAAATACAGCCTGCCTAAAAAGCTCATACCGAGTATGCAGGTCTTCGAGTACGACCGAACCTTTTTAGCGAGCAGGATATTATTC
The DNA here is from genome assembly GCA_041856085.1 of Anaerovoracaceae bacterium. Taxonomy (GTDB): domain Bacteria; phylum Bacillota; class Clostridia; order Peptostreptococcales; family Anaerovoracaceae; genus RUG754. The sequence goes on from JBHAFL010000122.1 coordinate 41,323, forward strand.
GACAAGATTAACGGCGCGATGATAATATCGGGAGCTTTCGGTCTGTTCAAAAAAGAGATTGTAATTTCAGTGGGAGGATACAGCAGGAGCACGGTCGGAGAGGATATGGAGCTTGTGGTTAAGCTCCACGAATATTGTCTTGCCAACGATATCCCGTACAAAATGAAGTATGCGACCGACGCGATATGTTGGACCCAGGTTCCGGAGAAGCTCGACAATCTTATTAAGCAGAGGCGGCGGTGGCATATCGGACTGTTCCAGAGCCTTATAATGCACAGAAACATATTCCTGAACCCGAAGATGGGAGTAGTGGGTTTCATCTCTTACCTGTATTTCCTGTTTTTTGAGCTGCTCTCGCCTTATATAGAGGTGTTCGGGACGCTGACGGTGCTTTTGGCATATATTCTCGATATGCTGAACGTCAGATTTATGGTGATATTTTTTATGATATATGTGATATTCGGAAGCGTTATGTCGCTGTCGTCATTTTTTGCACGGATTCACACGATAGACCTCAGCTTCGATGTCAGGGGCGTTTTTAAGGCGCTGTCGCTCTGCGCCGTTGAGATAACCGCTCTCCGGTTCATACTCGCCGCCACGAGGTTTATGTCGCTTATAAACTACCGCAGATCTAAACGCCGCTGGGGCGTCATAGACAGAAAAAAGATAAACATAAGCTAAAAAAATAAACATAAGCAAAAAAGATAAGCATAAGCTGAGATGAAAAACTTTTTTTACCGAAACATCAAAAGAATAATGCCGACGGCGCTCATTATGTGTATATTTTTTGCACATAATGTTTCCTATGCGGTCGTAAGGTATACCGACAGGAGCTACGGGGAGTATGATTCGGTCTATATCGCAGGCAATCCCGATATGTTCCCGTTCGAATACTATGACGAGGAAACGAAGACTATGAAGGGCGTGATACCCGAGATGATGAAGCGGGTGTCGAGAGAGACGGGTATCGACTTCATCTATGTGGGAGCGGGCAAGACCAACAGGCAGCACGGCGCAGCAAAAAACAGGCAGGCGGAGATTCTCACCTGCTATGTGCCGAGCGCTGAAACGGACGAACACCTTAAAAGCAAGGTAACGGTAACGAAACTCGGCGAGGACGCGAGCAAAGACATATACGTAGCTTTCACGGACATAGCGGACGATAAGCTCGTATCTGCCGTTACAAGAGAAATAAGCAGGCTGAGAGACGATGAAATTATGAAGCTCATCGTAAACGAGTCGGTATCCTCGAGGGGATATAAAATGCCTTTGGCATATCGTATGATTATTATTCTCGCCGTAGAGATGGCTCTCGTGCTCCTGATTATTTTGACGGTGCTCCGAGGCGAAAATAAGAGAAGGGCGAATAATGAAAAAAACAGGGACGAAGCGACGGGCATCGGCAATCGTATGTTTTTTAGGGAAAGATATGAGGAGAACATAAACGAAAACATCAGAAACCTCTATTACCTCGCCTATATATCATTCGACCTCAAGCGCGTTAACAGCTATTACGGAGAGCAGGTCGCCGACAACGTCATAAGAAAAGCGGCGGAGATAATAACTCGAAACGTCCGCGAAAAGGAATTCGTGGCGAGACTGTACGGAGGGACATTCGGGCTGTGTTTCACCGCCAACAACGCCAACGAGGCGGGCGTGTTCATATCCTCACTGCTCGAATACCTGAATGAAATCGAAAAACAGGACGGGCTTTCGGAGGAGGGAAGTTTCCATGCCGGAATATATTATCTGGGGAATAAAGACTGGGCGATGGAGCGGGCGCTCTATTGCGCGGATAACGCGTGCAGGTACGCTAAGGATAATAATTTAAGCTATTTTCTCAGCACAGCCGAAAAAGAGGCGGAGACAGAAAAGGCGTGGAAGATAAACAGCGGCATTATGAGCGCCATAGAAAAAAATGAATTCCTGCCTTACATACAGTTCATAATCTCGCCTGAGAGCGGGGAGATGAAAGGCGCCGAAATGCTCTCAAGATGGAAGCATCCGACGGAGGGGCTGCTTAACCCCTATCGCTACATAGAAACCATGGAGAGAATGGGCTCAATAGTAGAGCTCGATTACCATATCTTCGAGAATACCTGCCGCAGGCTGCAGGAGTGGGGAGACAGAAGCGACAGAGACTTCTTCGCTATATGTAACCTGAGGAAGCTTACCGTCTCCGAGAAAAATTTCACTGATAAAATAACCGAAATCTCAGACAGGTACAGCTTCAGACGTGAAAAACTGGTAATCGGCCTGGTCGAGGATATGCGGGAGCACCTCATAGAGACGGTCAGCGAAAATATAGGAATATGCAGGAAGCTCGGATTCAGAATCATGGTCGACAATATCGGCTACGGAGCTTCCTCGCTCAGCGATATATGCGAGCTGAAAGCGGATATGATGAGAATATCAAGAGATAAATTAGGAAAAGGAGGAGACCCCTCATGCCTTAATTTTATCAAGGCGATTGCGACTATGGGGCATTCTCTGGGTATGGAGGTGCTGCTCGACGGAGTGGAAAACGAGGAGTACGCCGAGCTTGCTGAAAAAATCGACTGCGACTATGTGCAGGGTGCGTTTTACGGCGTAGCGCTTCCGAGCAAGGAAATCGAGAGCTTCATTGCCGGGTATGAAAAACCCGAAAAAAACGGCAAAAGTCCGGTTAAAGCCTAAATCGGCGTTACGGCGAGTACAGCGCATAATGTGATTATCGCTATTAAAAACACTGTCATTTAATACGAAAAACGGAAGCCCCCGCCTGTCGGATAATCACCGCCGACAGACAGGGGCTTTAATAAAAAAGGCAAAATATTTCGAAATTATTTAGTATCTCTGAAATGCTCCTTAACAGCCTTGACAACGACAGGACTCAGAAGCAGAACCGCAATCAGGTTAGGGATTGCCATGAGCCCGTTAAGAGTATCCGAGATATCCCATACGAGAGTAAGGTCGGCGACCGCGCCTGCGATAACAACTAAGCAGAAGATTGCCTGATAAGGCACGATTGCCTTAGTTCCCAATATGAACTCGATACATCTCGTTCCGTAGAGAGCCCAGCCGAGAATGGTTGAAGTAGCGAACAGCAGAAGACCGATAGCGAGAATACTCGAACCTATTTTGTCGCCGAATACCGAAGAGAAGCCTTTAATAGCGGTTGCGGCGCCGGCAACGTCCTTGTTGCCGTAATTGCCGTCGGCTGCGCCCGAGCAGAGAACTACGAGAGCCGTGAGAGTGCATATAACGATAGTGTCCATAAACACCTCGAATATACCGTAGAGCCCCTGCATTACAGGATTCTTCTCGGAGGTGGCAGCGTGCGCGATAGGCGCGGAGCCTAAGCCTGCCTCGTTAGAGAATACGCCTCGTCCGATACCCTTGGTTATGGCGAGCTTGATGGATATTCCCACTGCTCCGCCGACTGCGGCCGTAGGGTTAAACGCACCCTTAAAAATCAGAGAAAATATGTGAGGAATGCTTCCGGCATTCACGACTACGACGATTACAGCGCAGACGATATATATCACAGCCATAAACGGTACGAGCTTCTCGGTAACCTGACCGATTCTCTTAAGACCGCCTATAAGCACGAGTCCGCAGAAGATTGCGACAACTATGCCGGTAACGAGTGAAATCACGAAAGTATGCTCCGCGGCAGCCGGATTAAAAGCCTTAGCTACCGAGGTCACCGACGTCGCAATCGAGTTAATCTGCGAAATGTTGCCTATACCGAAAGCCGCCATAGCGCCGAGCACGGAGAAAATCACGCCGAGCCATCTCCAGTTCGAGCCAAGACCGTTTTTAATGTAGTACATAGGTCCGCCGACCCAGTCGCCCTTGTCATTTCTCTCTCTGTATCTTACAGCTAAGAAAACTTCCGAGAACTTGGTAACCATACCGAAGATTGCTGAAACCCACATCCAGAATACCGCTCCCGGACCTCCGAGAATAATCGCGCCGGTAACGCCGGCTATATTACCTGTACCGACCGTGGAAGCAAGCGCCGTGGAAACAGCCTGAAACGGTGTGACCTCGCCCTGTCCCGCTTCGACCTTGGTGAAGATTTTACCGAGGGTATTCTTCATGGTATAGCGGAATCTCGTAAACTGAGGGAAGCCCAGCCTGAGAGTCAGGTAGATACCGGTGCCTACTAAGAGAATCAGCATGTACGGTCCCCAAACGAATGAATTAATGACCGCGTTAATCTTTATTAAATTTTCCATATAATTCCTCCTGCATCTCCAAATTTGGAAAACAAATAAAAAAAGAATAATTCCTACGAAAAGATTTTATAAAAATATGAACGGCTTGTCAATATTTGCATTAATGTATACATATTCACAGGCGTAATCCACAGATAATTTAGTGAGAAAAAACAAAAAATACGGCGAATAATGGACTCATATAACAAAAAACACTCAAAAAAATAAAAAAACACTTTTTGTGCAATATATGTGATAATATCACAGAAGAAAAATATACTTCCGCGTATAATATAAAAAGATGATTTATGCACTGTATTATTCGTCGGGATTATTCACAGGGAAGCCTGAAATTACAGTTGAAGCTCACAATCAGCCTTAAACGTTGATTTTCGTGAAATTTTATCGGCTTGGCGTGCTTCGGAGAAAAACTGCGGGCTTGTGATAAATAGCTGCGCAGTTTGGCGGAAACATTGACGCTAATTGACGCTATTTTATGGTGAACCGTGTGTTTTCACAGAGAATTGAGAAATTTTTATAAGGGATTTTTTGCATATTCAGTAATAAGAGGAGAAGAGAAATGGGTAAGAAAGTTGTAATTATAGGCGGAGTTGCCGGCGGTGCGAGCTGCGCGGCAAGGCTGAGAAGACTTGACGAGACCGCCGAGATAGTGATGCTTGAGCGCGGAGAATATGTTTCTTATGCGAACTGCGGGCTTCCTTATCACGTGAGCGACGTGATAAGCGAGAGGGATGCGCTGCTGCTCCAGACGCCGGAGAGCCTCAGGGAGAGATTCAATATCGACGTCAGAATTATGAACGAGGCGCTCTCTATCGACAGAGAGAAAAAGGCGGTTGAGATTAAGAACCATAATACGGGAGAAAAATATAGGGAAAGCTATGATTATCTCGTTATCGCCACGGGCTCATCGCCGCTCAGACCTCCGATTCGGGGAATAGATTCGCCGCTGATTCGCACGCTGTGGACGGTGCCGGATACGGACGAGATACGCAGGATAGTTAAAAGCGGTATCAGGACTGCGGCTGTAATCGGCGGCGGCTTCATAGGACTCGAGATGGCGGAGAACCTCAGAGAGGCGGGGCTTGAAGTAACCCTGATAGAGGCTCTCGAACAGGTTATGGCTCCGCTTGATTTCGAGATGGCGTCGATACTGCACGAAAATATAAGGGATAACGGAGTAGTTCTCAGGCTCGGAGACGGCGTGGACTCGTTCACGGACGAGGGAGACAGGGTTAAAATCAACCTCAAAAGCGGGGACGGCGTTACGGCGGAGTTGGTTATACTTTCAATCGGAGTGAGACCGAACAGCGGACTCGCTAAAGAGGCGGGACTCGGCATTAACGAGAGAGGCGGAATCATAGTCGACGATATGATGAGAACATCGGACAGCGCCATCTATGCGGTCGGAGACGTAATCGAGGTTAAGGATATCGTGTCGGGTGAGCCTGCGATGATACCTCTTGCAGGGCCTGCTAACAAGCAGGGAAGAATCGCAGCCGACAATATCGCGGGTTTCGAAGAAAGATATACGGGAACGCAGGGCTCAGCGGTCGCTAAGGTCTTCGATTTAACAGCAGCTTCTACGGGTCAGAATGAGAAAACTCTAAAAAAACGCGGGCTGAAAAAGGGCACGGACTATGAGACCGTCACCATTTCGCAGAACTCGCACGCCGGATATTACCCGGGAGCGACGCCTATGATGCTTAAGCTCATCTTCACGGCGGACGGCGAGAAGATACTCGGCGCACAGATAGTCGGCACGGACGGAGTTGACAAGAGAATAGACACAATCGGAGTCGCGCTCAGACTCGGCGCGGGAGTGAAAGACCTCAAGAATCTCGAGCTCGCCTATGCTCCGCCTTATTCCTCCGCGAAGGACCCTGTCAATATGGCGGGCTTCACGGCAGAGAACGTTATTAAAGGGCTCCTGAAAATGGCGGAGTGGAACGAGCCGGAGACGAACAGAGAAGCGATTAGAATCGATGTGAGAGAAGAGGAGGAAGTCGCCGCATATGCGATACCGGGCGCAAAAAATATTCCCCTCGGGAGCTTAAGAGAAAGAGTCGGGGAGCTTGATAAGAGCGGGGAATACATAATATTCTGCGCCATAGGAGTCAGAGCATATAACGCTCTCAGAATACTCAGACAAAACGGCATAGAAAAGGTTAAGCTCTTCCCGGGCGGCGCGAGATTTTATCGCTCGCTTCACAGCGAGAGGGCAGAACAGGAGCCCTTGCCGGAGCTTCCCATAAGCGGCTATGAAGCCGGCGGCGCAGACAAAGATTCAGGGGGAGAGAAAGGCTCAGCTGCGGGAGCCGGGGGAGCGGAGATGAAGCCGCAGGAGAGAGAAGTCAGAAAAATATGCGTGAATTGCAGCGGACTTCAATGCCCCGGGCCGATAATGGAGGTATTTAAGAATATTAAGGATATGCGAGAGGGAGATATTCTCGAGGTAACCTCCACGGATATCGGCTTCGCTAAGGACATCGTTTCGTGGTGCAGGAGAACGGGCAACGAGCTCGTGTCGAACGAGAGACGCGGAAGCTCCTTTATCGCGTGCATAAGAAAAGGAGCGCTTCCGGAGACAGAGGCGTGCCCGATAGAGGAAGCAGGCTCTAAGAATAACGGTAAAACCATAATCGTCTTTGACGGCGATATGGATAAGGTTTTAGCGAGTTTCGTCATAGCAAACGGAGCGCTCGCTATGGGAAGACCGGTCACGATGTTTTTCACGTTCTGGGGATTGACGGCACTCAGAAAAGAGTCGAAAGTTCCTCTGAAAAAGAATGCCGTAGAGAAGATGTTCGGAGCGATGCTCCCGAGGGGAAGCCGCAAACTGAAACTCTCTAAGATGAATATGGGAGGCATGGGAACTATGATGATGAGAAAGATTATGGACGATAAGAACATCGACTCCCTCGAAGATATGATGAAAAACGCTATGGAGGCGGGAGTTAAGATTATCGCCTGCTCGATGAGTATGGACGTGATGGGAATCCGAAAAGAAGAGCTCATCGACGGAGTTGAGATAGGCGGAGTCGGCACATACTTAGGAGACGCCGAGGAATCCAATGTGAACCTTTTCATCTGAAGAGGAGAGAAATTTCACCGCAGTTTTCAGAAATTTTCACAGGGGGAGAGCGGGAATATCCTACTCTCCCCCTATTGTCTGCTTTTAGACTGCCATTACAACTTGTAGACTGCCGTTACAGTTTCATTTATCAACTCTTTTTGTCCGCCCTCGCTCTTTTTTCAAACAACTTAAAACCGCTGTATCCGTTGATATACAACGTTCACAGCGGTTAATACCGGCTCTTTTTATTCTATAAGCCGCTTTATTGTCTAATGTCTTTTATGAAACAGAATTAATATATTCCTTTGCCTCTTCTATATTTTTTCCCTCATAACTGCATTCTTCCATTCTTAAACTTTCAAACAGCAACAGCCTTTAGATGCTTATTCTTTATAATAATTATAATAATATTGATAATTATTTAGCAATATAATAGTTGATATTTTATTGGGAGTTTGTGTTTTTTGACACTCGGAAATAAGGTTAGTGTAAAATAATTACGGAGTTTTTGTAGAAAAGAAAAGAGATCGCCTCTGTGATAAAATGAAGTTACTAAGCTTTCATTTAGCGAATCATCTAAGGAGATCTCTATGGACAATATTATACTACAAAAACTCATTGAATGGGCAA
>JBHAFL010000123.1:0-7717 GCA_041856085.1 Anaerovoracaceae bacterium
CTCTGCTCGTCGGTTAGCGACATATCCGCCTCAGCCTCGTATCTTCTTATCATTGCAACCGGATTAGAGGCAACCGGCTTCAGCTTTTCGGTCGCGCCGTCAAGGGCGACGAGCCTCCCGCATGCCCTACATTCCGCCCTGTAATATTCATAAAAATATACGAGCTCCCTGCCGTCGAGCTTTGAAATATGTATGTCTCCGCGAAAGATTAAATCCTCTAAATAATCCTCCACGGTTTCTCTCGAAATCTCGAGAAACTCGGCGCAAGCCTCGACTAATTCTCCCCTCGGAGCGAAGCTGTGTCCCTCCGCCATATATCCTCTGAGAAAGTATTTTAGAGCGGCATAAACCCGTCTCGCCTCACCCTGAGACACACCGAGCAAAGAGGCTATCCGGTCGACTTTTTTGAAGCCGAGGTGAGGAAATTCCTCAAGAATCCAAAAAGGATCCTCTTCTATTATAGCTATCGCCGCGTCGCCGACCGCCTCATATATCTTCATTATCATATAGTCCGACACGCCGATACCACGCAAAAACAAGGTCACCTCACGCTTGACCTTGCCTATGCCCGTTATTTTTCGTCTGTCTAACGCATCCATGAAATTCCTCTGAAATATGCGATGAGCTTATGCTTCTTATATCTCTCGGCGAGCTTAAGAAGCTCGCTTCTCTTATTCCTTTCAGGCTCTATATGTATCCTCTCGACGAGCATTTTCAGCATTTTTTCGCAGTCCGCCGCATCGCTGAATATACCCGCCTCGATTAAGTCGTCTGCGTCTATAGCGAGGTCGGATACGAAAATCGGCTCGTGATTTTTTTTGAACTCCTCGAGCATATACATCTTGGATTTTATCTTCGTCTCGCTGTCATATTCGAAAACTATCCTCTGTGCTTTTTGCAGGTTGAGAAGATAGTCCGACCTGTCCATAGTCTCATGCTCATATATGAATTTTTTGTAGCTTTGGGGGTGCTGACAGAAATGAAATGCCGGTAAATCCTTAGCCACATCGATGAGATGTTGTCTCAGCTCTCCCTCAAAGCCCAGCCTTTCAATAGAGCTCAACGCCTTTTTTTCGGAAAAAACCGAATAGAAAAGACCTATTCTTCTCTCTGCTATCGGCTTCGACCTGTTCATATTGCGGCATAGCTCCGTCAGGTCTCTTTTCTCTCTTCCGCTCATCTTCTTAACGCTCTCGTCGCCTAATATCAGATTGAGAATCCCCGCGTCAACTATCATATTAAGCCCCTTGCCGCCATATTCGGCGCCGAAAACGGCTAAAAGCTCCCGTCTGAACCTCTCAAGGGAAACTCTTTCAAGCAGCCTGTAATTATCCCTTATAGCCTCGAAAACGGGCTTCGTCATATCAAAATCAAGCTCCGCGCAGAATCTTATCGCCCTGAGCATTCTGACAGGGTCTTCCCTGAAACGCTCCTCCGGCTCTCCTATCGTCTTTACGAGCTTAGACTGGACATCTTCCTTGCCGCCATAGAGGTCGACGAATCGGTAGCCGTTATCCGCCATAGCGTTTATTGTGAAATCTCTTCTGCTTAAGTCCTCTTCAATCGTCTCGACAAACTCGACGGTATCCGGTCTCCTGCCGTCCGAATACGGACCGTCCTTTCTGAAAGTCGCGATGTCAATCGTCAGGCTGTCTCCACCCGCCTCGTCACCCTTAAAAATTCTGATGACGGAATATTTCTCGCTCAGGACTTTTGAGTCGGGGAAGAGCTCCTTAAGCTCCTCCGACTTGGCGTTTGTCGCTATGTCCCAATCCTCAGGCTTAAGACCCGCGAGACTGTCCCTTACACAGCCGCCTACGGCAAAGGCTTCAAAGCCTTTATCCGTCAATGTCTTAAGTATATCCCTCACGTTTTTAGGTAGTTTTATCATTTGGTTTTCCTCCGCGTTATTTATCGGCGTCTTCGCCTAAGGGTTTATAGATTCTGCGGTTGTCAAGCGTCCATACCCTGTCGCTGAAGCCTCCCGGTTCCGTTACCGAGAGCGCCTGCTCCATATCATAATATCTCGCGTCTATTATATCGAGATAATGAAGTATCTCAGCCTCAGGGAAGAGCGGTCTCTTCGGGCTGCCAAACTCCGGCTCGTAGTGATGTGACAAAATAATGTGCTCCATCATTATTCGCTTCTCCATAGGTATATCGAGCTCAAGCGCGAGCCTGTCTATCGTTTTGACTCCCATCACAAGGTGTCCGAGCATCTGTCCCTCGAAAGAATATCCGGTAGCCATACCGTCCGCCTCAGCCACGATTTCGTTAAGTTTCTCCATATCGTGCAGAATCACGCCTGCGAGAACCATACTTCTGTTTAGCTTTTCGTATACCTCGCAAATCCTTTCACCGTTCATAAGCATTCTCTTAATGTGATAGAGCAGACCGCCCAGCTCGGCATGATGATTCTTAGTGGCTGCGGGATAAAAGAGCAGCTTTTCTCTGTTGTCTTCAAGTGCCCTGAGACAAAGCTTTCTCAGGTCTTCGTCGGCAAGTCCGCTTGCCACGCCGTGTATGTACTCATACATCTGCTCCGGTTTCTCAGGCGCTGCCTTTATGAAGTCGCCGAGCACGATGGCGTCCTCAGGATTGCTTTCGGGACTCGCCTTTCTGATGCGCTGGATTCTGAGCTGAAGCTGAGAATTGAACTCCGTAACCGTGGCTATGACCTTAACTATGTCTTTTTCTTTAAGGAGCTTGTCAGGCTCGCTCACGTCCCATTTTTTTGCGTTGATTTCGCCGCTGCTGTCCCCCAAGATAAGGTCAAGGTAGAGCTTTCCCGTGGAACCTGTCTTAACGGCGGCTGATTTTATAATAAAAAAATCAATTACGTCCGTTTCTTTTTTTAGATCCTTTACAAACGTTTCTTTCATAGATTTTATCCTGTTCTAATCGCTTAATAATATCATATTATACATCGAATATCGCTCGCCTGCAATAAAAAAAGGGGATTCCTAAAAGAATCCCCGCCGCTTACAGCATTTCATAAGCTCGCTTTTAGAGTCTCCAAAAGCTCGTCCGTCTGATCCTCGCCTATGTAGAATGTATATGCGTTGCCGGAAGAAAGACTGATATAAAGATGTCCGTTTTGATTTATCTCGAACTTGATATCGAGTCCCATAGGATTCTGATATCCCGACGAGATAAAGGTCGCGAAAGTCTCCTCTCTGTTATTATAGGCGCTTCCTATCGTATCGGCATAAGTCTGCGAAAAAACAAATTCGGACATAACGCCTATCGCCGTATGAGAGTTGACGGCATAATAATTCGCCGATCTGCTCTCATCGCTCTTCTCGGTATAGATTACCGACCCGAAATCTATATTACCCGAAATGCCGGAATCCCTAAGGAATTCGCCGAGCGTGCTCGGGGCGTAGTCGCGATTGATGTATATCAGGGTTTCTCCTGAATCCGGTATTTTCACTCCTACCATAATATTAGGAGAAACTTTTTTGATTTTTTTCGCTTTGATTCTGTAGGTAGCCTCGTCTGAGTCGGAGTCCTCGGAAGCACGACTGAACACAAGGCTTCCCGCGTCGGAGCTCGAAACCGCAGCCACGGCGTCGGAAACGACGTAGCTCTCTCCCATAAGCACGGCTTGAGGAGCTTCAACCGCCAATACTTCTTTTACCCACTCCGCTTCTTCATCGGCTTCGGTATTTTTATTATCCTCGGAATCGTCCTTAGAGGCTCTGTCCGAGGTTTCACCGTTCTCTGGTTTCACTGCCGGCTTATCTGATGAGGTCGGCTCGGATTTATCGCTGTCATTCGCGGTGTCGACAGGCTTAGCTTCAGCCGAGCTCTCACCCTTATCGTCGGTCTTATCGGCATTGTCTGCCGTCTCATCCTCGTCGGAGGTCCCGCCGTCAACGGCATTGTCTCCGCTCTGAGTCGTAACCGAATCGGGTTCCGAAACCGAGTTATCCTCTCCGGTCGCCGCCGGTTCTTCATTAGAACCGATAGCTACGGACGGATTGTCGACTACATTGCCTATGACCTCCCCGAGCTTATTATCGCCGCCGTCTCCTATGAGGGAAATCGTACCGGCGATAAGCATCACGGCGGCGGCTGTCGCCGCAACATATTTAGAAACCGCTCTGAGGTCGAAGCCGCTCCTGCGTCTCCGTCTCTTCCGAGCCTCCGGGCTTCCGATATCACCGATATCGAATGTACGCTTATTCTCAAACGAGGTTTCAGAGGAAATCGCGGCAAGCAAAGAGTCGATTACATCGTCCGACGGAACCATCTGAGCTTTCATACTCTTAATCAAATCATTTGAAAAGATATCGTCATATATATAGTTATCTGCCACTGTATTCTTCCTCCTTTCTCAGTATTTCTTTCATCTGCTCTCTTGCCCTCATAAGCTGAACCTTAACGTTACTCTTAGTCAGCGAAAGAGTATCGGCAATCTGCTCTACAGACATATCCTCAAAATAGAAAAGCTGTAATACAAGCCTGTATTTTTCAGGCAGCTGCCTAAGCGCTAAATAAACCGCATTTTCTTCTTTTGATTTGAATCGGAACGAACCCTCCTGCATCTCCGATACAGGCGTAACGCGTCTTCGGTACGTGCTGTCTACAACCCTGAGCGAGCAATTCATCGTAGTCCGTATAAGCCAAGCCTTTCGATGCTCCTCATCGTTAAACTCGGGCTTACTCTTGAAGTAAATCAGGAAGACCTCCTGAAAAATGTCGTCAGCGTCCGCACTGTTCCCCGTGTAGTTCAGGGCGATACCGTAAATTGTAGACTTATATCGCTGGATGACGGTCTCAATATCTTCGTTCTGCACAAAGGTATTACTATCCATCGTTCTCCTTTCACTAATAACTCACGCTTGCAGCCAAAAAGGTTACAAGCAATCTCAAAACTCAAAAACTTTTTTTACAAAAAACCCGCCCCGATATTATTCCGCCGCGTACTCGAAGCAATCCATATATCTCAGCTTGAACTGATTCATCTCATGCAGGCGGTCTATCCTCTTTTTAGTCTCGGGGTCGTCTATTATACCCTCTCTGATATATCTGTCCAAAACCTCGTAGGTAAAGCCGAGATTATCCTCGTCGGTCTTGGGCTGAAGCCCGTCCGACGGTACCTTATCGACAAACTTGGAGTCGAGTCCGAGCTCTCTGCCTATGGCTTTAACCTCTCTCACCGTAAGCCTCGACAGCGGGCTGAAATCTCCCGCGTTGTCGCCGTATCTCGTGGAGTAACCGACCCAATCCTCCGACAGATTGCAGGTGTTGGCAACCCTGCCGTTTACGGACTGAGATACCGCATAGGTTGCAGCCATTCTAAGGCGAGGGGGAAGATTGGTTATCGTCTGCGCGCTTATGTTTTCATTTCCCATAGCGCCGCCTATCTCGGATACTATAGCCTCAAAAGCGGAACCGATATTTATGTTGTAATATTTAATCTTTAATGCTTCGCACAGAGCAAAAGACATATCGATATCCGCCTGAACCCCGTTTGGAAGAAGCACACCGATTACCCTGTCCGCGCCGAGCGCTTCAACCAGAAGCGCCGCCGTGACGGACGAATCTTTTCCTCCTGAGATTGCGATTACGGCATTACAGCCCTTGCCGTTTTTTTCGAACCATTCCCTAATCCAATTCACAATGTCGGCTTTAACTTTTTTTGCGTCAAACATTTTTTTCACCTCTGTTTATCATACATAGCCTGCTGCGTTAAAATCGCACTATAACGTTTACTTTCAATTATCCGAGAGCGCCTGCATTACCCTGTTAGCCACGGGACCCGCCGCCTTAGCTCCCGAGCCGCCGTTTTCTACGCAAACTATGAATGCATAGTCCCCGCTGTACCCGAAAAACCAAGCGTTATAGGTTTCACTGTTTCCCATCTGCGCGGTTCCCGACTTTGCGCCGAGAGAGAGTCCCTTATAATTCTCATCTCCGTAGTTTTTCTTAACGTTGTTTCTGAGCATACTCTTAAGCTCTTTCGCGCTGTCCGCGCTTATGAGTCTGATGCTTCCCGAAGAGCCGTCCTTTATGATGCTCGGCAGCGCCGTACTTCCTTCTCCGGCTATCGCTCCCATAAACACCATCATAGATAACGGATTTATCTCGTCCCTGCCCTGTCCTACGCCCGCCCAGCCGAGGCTTGCAGCGCTTCCCGAAAAATCGAAGCTTCCTTTCGCAGTCTCGATTCCATTTATGTCATATGACTCGGTCAGCCGCATTTTTTCGGTATATTCTTTTATTTTTTGCGCGCCGAGACTGTTAGCAAGCTCCGCATAGGCGCAGTTACACGAGTTCGCGAGCGCTCCGTAAAAATCCTGCCTGCCGTGAACGCTCGGGCAAGTCACTCTGCCCCCCTCGAAATCCGCGCTGCCGTCGCACTCATATGTCCATTTCTCCATTTTAGGAAGGTTCTCGAGCGCTACAAGCGTGGTAAGTACCTTAAAAGTCGACCCGGGCGTGTATTTTGCGGAAAAAACCTTGTTGATATATGCCCCCTCCTGCGCCGAGCCTGCCGCGCCGTAATCGGCGGGATCCACTGTCGGGGTGCTCACTAAGCATACGATATCTCCCGTCCTGTAGTTATACACGCTCACCAAGCCGAAATGATTCCCGAGAGCCTCATATGCCCTGTAATTTATGTCCTTGTCTATGGACAGCCTCACAACGCCGCCTTTTTTGCCAAATAAGCCGCCCGTGCCCGTTACGGGATTATAACTTATAAGCTCCTGCCTGAACGCGACATTCGCCCCCGTGGCTATGCTGTGGTTGACGTCGCCGAGAACTGTCGAGAGCGCCTTTCTCTCAAAAAACTCTCCGGCGTAATGCGCTCCCTCCGAATCATAGTGAAGAAGCGTGACGCCGTTTCTGTCCTCTATGCTCCCGACCTTAAGAATCCCTTTTTTGAATACATGGTCGTTAGCATAGAAGCTCGCCCACTCTCCGCCCTTAAGCTCGAGCTTGGCTACGAAATAGCAGAGCCCGACGACAAGAGCCATTACGAGCAGAAGACAGAGCATAGCCCTGCTCTCTAATTTTTTCATGCTCTCCCACCCCCTTTTACCGCAAGCGAAGCGCTCGCTCTGGTGTCGGAAGATTTTAGAAACGCGAGCAGCGCCCACGAAACTATCATCGAAGTCCCCCCGTTCGACACGAACGGCAGGGTAACCCCCGTAAACGGGAGCACGTCCGTGCACCCGAAAATATTAAGCATAGTCTGGAATATGAACATCGACATCGCACCGCATGCCGCGATTGTGAAAAATGTCGAACGACCCGCTATGATGGACCTTATAGCAAAAAACGCGAGGGTCACTATCGATATTACCGCAAGACAGGCTATGATAAGTCCCCATTCTTCGATTAACATTCCGAAGACGAGATCGGTATCCGCCGCGAAGACTTCCGACAGCCAGCCGTTACCCGCGCCGACTCCCACAAGTCCGCCCGAAGCGGAAGCTGCAAGCGTCCTCGTCTGTTGGAAGCCTGCGGCATTGATGATATCGGCGTCCCAGATATTGCCCCATGTCGCGAATCTCGTCGCTATATAGGGTTTGAATCTAAGCACCATTACCCCGCCTATCGCCGCCGCTCCGATTACGAGGAGGAGCTTGGATATCTCCCCCGAACGTAAAAATGAGATGATAAGAAATGTGACAAAAAATACCATAGCGGTACCGAAGTCCCCCATAGCACCGAGACAGGCGAAGCAGAAGAGAGAAAATCCGAC
>JBHAFL010000124.1:0-5909 GCA_041856085.1 Anaerovoracaceae bacterium
GAGGATAATTTCCGGAGGCTGATGCGGTTTTTTATATTCGGAGCTTCCGTCAGCTTTGCGACATATTTAATATACCCGTCGAGCCTTAGTCTGAGACCTGAGGACTTCGCGCACGATAACCTTATGACCGGGATTGTAAAAAATATGTATTCTATGGATACGCCGACAAACGTAATGCCGTCGATGCACATCATCGGCTCAATGGGGCTTCTTTTCGCCTCATGGAGAGACAGAAGCGAGAGAAGCCACCTGAAGAAGCCGCTTATGCTCATAGCCGTGATATTCATATGCGCTTCCACGATGATACTCAAGCAGCATTCCGTAATAGACGTTATTGCGGCAATCCCCGTGTCTGCGATTGGGTGGTTAATTTGCTTCAAAGGCAATGAAAAAACAGCTATGGAGCCGAAGGAGAAAAATCAAAAGCAGATTATAAGTACGGCGTGCGTAAGCATTGCTGCGATAATTTTCATTTGTTATGCCGTAAGCTAACGGCGGTGAGAAAGGGAAAATAACAGGTAATAACTATGAGCATTATTAAAAGGACGACTAAACCTCCGTGTTACGAGGCGGAAAACTATATTAACAGAATAAAGAGCACAAGGTCACCGATTAAGATATCCAAAGCGGGAAGACCTATAGGGGATTTGAAATATATGCTCGAGACCTCAGCGGAGATTTACGGCGACAGACCTGCTTTTTGGCAAAAATTCGAAAAGGGCGGGGAATATATACCTATAAGCTACAATCAAACCCTCAGCGACGTCAATGCGATAGGTACGGCGCTTATTGAGAGGGGAATGAAAGGTAAAAAAATAGGGATAATCGGTGAAAACAGTTATTTTTGGGCTATAAGCTATCTTGCTGTCGTATGCGGAGTCGGCGTGGCGGTTCCCCTCGATAAGGAGCTGAGTCAAGCGGAGCTCGCGCAGCTGATAGATGAGGCCGAGGTGGAGACTGTGCTTTTTTCTGAAAAGTACAGGAATGTTTTTTGCGAAATAGCGGATAGAGAAAACAGTTGCATCAGGCTTCTTATAGATGTAAACGCGAAAGAAAGCGATGAAAAGATTATGAGCCTCGATGACATCATAGAAGAGGGAAATCGTCATATAATGACGGGAAATCGTGATTTCATCGATGTTAAGATAGACAGGAATGAGCTCAGTATACTGCTTTTTACCTCAGGTACGACGGGCGTAGCCAAGGGCGTAATGCTCTCGCATTGGAACATATGCTCCGACCTGATGAGCCTTTCGGTCACTCTGACGTCTTGGGAAGACGACATATATTTCAGCATGCTTCCTCTTCACCACACTTATGAATGTACCTGCGGACTTTTGGAGCCTCTGTACAGGGGTTCGTCCATAGCCTACTGCGAGGGTATTAAGTATGTGCAGAAAAATATGCAGGAAATCAAGCCCACGATATTCTTAGGCGTGCCGCTGATTTTTGAAACTCTGTATAATTCCATTATCAAGGCAGCCGAAAAATCAGGAAAGGGAGCGGCACTTCAGAATGTAACGAGGGCAAACAAATACACGTCGAAGTTCGGCCTTGACCTTTCGAAGGCTTTTCTTAAGGAAATCAAGAAAGCATTCGGCGGGAGAATGAGAATCCTTGTCTGCGGCGGTGCGGCAGGAAGACCGGACATACTTGACTTTTTCTGCAACATGGGATTTATCTGTGTTCAGGGCTACGGGCTTACGGAGTGTTCGCCGCTTGTGGCGGTTAGCCCGGGAAAACGTAATCTCATAAGAAATGAGTCGGTCGGACATACACTTCTGCTCTTAGATGCCAAGATTATCAATATGAATGACGAGGGCGTCGGCGAAATATGCATCAAAGGCGACAACGTAATGCTCGGTTACTACAATAAGCCTGAAGAGACGGCTAAATGTATTATCGACGGCTGGTTCCACACAGGAGACTTGGGCTATATCGATAAGCATGGATATATATATATCACAGGCAGACAAAAAAACGTTATAATCACGGATAACGGCAAGAACGTATATCCCGAAGAGCTTGAAAATTATTTGCTCGACAGCAGGTTTATCAGCGAATGTATGGTCTGGGCGCGAGACGACGACAGAGGACATAATGCCGGAATAGTAGCGACCGTGAGGATCGACGGGGACGCTGTTCGCGACGAAATAGGGGACGACGCTGATAATGCCGAGGCGGTGCTTAAGCTGCTCGGTAAGGAATTGGACAGAATCAATGCTCCGCAGCCGATATTTAAGAAGATAAATGAAGTGCTTCTCAGAGAGGAGGAATTCGAAAAGACGACCGCCCTTAAAATCAAGCGGTTCAATCCTGCGAACAAAGAGGGCGTAAGCCTAAAGGAGCTTAAGAGAGAAGAAAAAGAGCGCAGAAGCAGAGAAAAGGCCGAGCTTAAAGCTCAAAAAATAGAAGAAAAAACAAAGACAAAAGAAGAGGCAAAAAAAGTCAGGTCGCGCGTCAAGGAGATAAAACGGCGCGCTAACGAAGAGATTAAGGCGCTTAAGGAACAGCTTAAGAGAAAGAGGGGAGGCTGATGGCAATTACACGCACGGAAGAGCTCAAGAAAAAGCTTGAGGACGAAAAAGAAAAATACTATAAGGGTGAAAAGGTTGAAGCTCACCCCAAAAAAAAGAAAACTCAGGTGAAGCTGATGGGGGCGGGTACGCCTTATCTTATGGCGGGCGTCGTATGGTTTCTTATGGCGCTCATGCTTCCCGTTTATAAGCTGGGGACGGTAATAATCATATCGCTCTTTTCATGGGCGGTCGGCGCCATATTATCGTCCATAAGAAAGAGGCAGCTCAGGAAGCTTCCGCCTAAGAAAGAAAAAAAGACCTATAAGGTAGATATTGCGGCGAAGCTGTACAGCTTGAGCGACCTTGTAATAGACAGAGCAGAGGTAATAAGAAAAAAAGAAATCCGCGAGACTCTCGCTTCAATAGCGGTCTCGCTGTCCAGAATGGCTGAGGAGGTTGAAAACGACCCGAAAGACAGGAACAAGGTCAGAAAACTCGCCAATTATTACGGAGATATGCTTTTGGGGCTTGTCGACAGATATATAGCTCTTCAGGCAAACAATCTCAGCGAAGGAGAGGGCGTGGTGAACTCGAGCATAGACAAAATCGAGCATGCGCTCTCAGGTGCGGATACGGCGATAAAAAGAATGCTTGACAATATGTTCACCGACGACGCAATGGAGATAAACGCCGAGGTTAAAACTCTGGACAATCTTATGAAGCTTGAGCTTGATTCCGAAAAAATCAACAGAAAACCGAACATTGAAAAAACGCCCGAGCAAATGCTCGACGACAGCATTGCGGAGCTTAAGGATAACTTAAAGGAGGAAGATAACGATGGCAGATGAAATTATGGTAACGGAAATAATGGAAAATATCGATAATATCGACGCGCTGAGCATACCTGACGGTACGGAGTTCACCGAGGAGGAGCTTTCAATTATCGAGAGCTATAAAGAAAAGGTCGATTTTTCGGACACTAACAGCATAGTCAATTTCGGAGCGGACGCACAGGAGAAGCTTGCGGAGTTTTCGGACGTTGCCTTAAACAGCGTGAGGACTAAGGATCTCGGAGCGGTGGGAGAGTCGCTGTCCGGCCTCGTGTCGGAGCTAAAGGGATTCAGCGCGCTTGAAGAGAAAAAAGGTATTGCGAAGCTGTTTAGCAGAGCGGTCAGCCCGATTGAGCAGTTAAAGAGCAAATATACGAAAGCAAGCGGAAACGTTGAAAAAGTTGTGGACATACTCGACGGGCATCAGGTTGCTCTCACTAAGGACGTAGCGGTCCTGGACGAGATGTTCAAGGCGAATACCGAGAACTTCAAGAGCCTTTCAATGTATATTGCAGCCGGTAAGAAAAAAATTGAAGAAGCGAGAAACGTGACTCTGCCGGAATTAAAACGAAAGGCTGAGGAAACGGGGGACGGGACCGATATTCAGGCGGTATCGGATTTTTCACAGATGATAAGCAGATTCGAGAAAAAAGTACACGACCTCAACCTCACGAGGACGGTTTCATTGCAGATGGCTCCTCAGATAAGAATGATTCAGAATAATGACGCTCTTATGATAGAGAAGATTCAGACAGCTCTTGTCAACACAATTCCGCTTTGGAAAGGACAGATGGTTCTTGCTCTCGGGCTTGCCAATTCCGAGGAAGCGTTAAAGGCACAGAGGTCCGTATCCGACGCTACAAACGAGCTTCTAAAGAAAAACGCCGAAATTCTCAGACAGACCACGGTCGGAATCGCACAGGAATCCGAGAGAGGAATAGTTGACATCGAGACCTTGCAGGAAACGAATGCGAAGCTAATCAGCACGATAGACGACGTGATGAGAATACAGAGAGAGGGACAGGAAAAGAGGCTGCTTGCCGAAAATGAACTGTCAAGACTTGAGGGAGAGCTGAAGACGAAAGTTCTCGAAGCCATTTCATAGTAACTGAGAGGGAGAGGTAGCCGATATGAAAGCGATTACGTCGAACAAAGCCTTATGCGTCGTGATTATGATAATTCTCATAGCCGCGGGACTTTTTCTCGGAGGTATGTGGTCACTTGATGCTAAACACGAGAGAATAATCTCCCATAGAGCTTTGAACCCGCAAGTATATAATGCGGAAGCCGCAGCTTATAACGAGCAGCTTGAGAAGTTCCCCGCAAACATAATTTCAAAGGTTATGCCTGTCAGGGGCGCTCTGGAATATGACCCTAACGCCGATATGGGCACGGAGATATACGGTATAATCTCCGACCTTTCGCTGCTGGGCGCGGCGGGGATTTTGGTTTTGCTTACGGTGATAGGCGGGCTGATAAAGCTGATATATTAAGAATACGCCACGGGTATGTGAAGTTTGCTGCCCGTGGTTTTATTTTAGTTATTTAATTTTACATACAATTTACATTCAAATTGTAGCCATTATTAAAAAAATATCATAATATATAGAGGTGTGAATTTGCCGAAGGAGAGGAGACGACCTATGATTTTTTGTCTTGAAGACGACGAAAGTATCCGTGATTTAATGATATATACTCTCAATGTAGCGGGATATGAAGCGATGGGTTTCAGCGAAAGCGAGCAATTTTGGAAAGCGCTCGAAACCGAGAAGCCGGAGCTGGTTATGCTCGATATAATGCTTCCGGGAGAAGACGGCATAAGCATTCTAAAAAAATTAAGAACCTCTCAGGCAACCTCGGAGATACCTATAATTATGGCTACCGCCAAAAGCGCGGAGTATGACAAGGTAATCGGGCTTGATCTCGGCGCCGACGATTATCTGACGAAGCCTTTCGGAATGATGGAAATGGTATCCCGAATCAAGGCGGTTCTCAGACGGAGCAGGCCGAAAGAGACTGAAGCGAAGCTGTCCGCCGGCAATATAACTATGGACTTATCTAAACATACGGTCACCGCCTCAGGAAAGAGCATAATGCTAACACTTAAGGAATATGACCTTCTTAAACTGCTTCTTGAAAACTCGGGACAGGTCTTCACAAGAGAAAGGCTGCTTTCGATAATATGGGGGATCGACTTCATAGGAGAGACTCGGACTGTAGACGTGCATATAGGCACGCTCCGCTCGAAGCTCGGCAGCGATGGAGATATGATAACGACCGTGAGGGGAGTGGGATACAGAATCGAGGCGCCGAATGTATAAACAGATAAGAAACGCTATATGGATTGTATCGCTCATAGTATTAGCGCTTTCTCTTGTTTTAATCTTCGGTATGTCCTACCGATATTTCACCGGTTTACAGGAAAAGCAGCTCAGGACCGAGCTCGAGCTCGCCTCAAAGGGCATTGAGATTTCGGGCGTCGACTATTTAGCCGATATGGATATGGACGACTACAGGCTGACATGGATAGAGGCGGACGGAACCGTAATCTTCGACAACA
>JBHAFL010000125.1:0-4774 GCA_041856085.1 Anaerovoracaceae bacterium
CAAAGTCGACGTCCTTAAGCACATTCGGGAGCTGAGCGGCTTCGACCTCTTTGAACTCTATATTGTAAGGGTTATCGATAATATCCCTTACGGTTACCGTGGTGTCCGTGCCTTCGGGGAGAGTGATGAGCCCCTGAGCGGCTAAAAGCGCAAGCGCTCTTGCCTCGTTCGTAGTGTCGTTAGGTACGGCGATAACGAACGGTTTAGCCGATTCGTCTCCTCCGTCTGCGGCGTCTTTTGTACCGCAGGCCGAGATTGCAAGTACCGTAGTGATAACGAGCGTTAATGCGAGTAATTTTTTTAATGTGTTTTTCATTTTTATTTTCCTTTCGTTTCCTATATGTTTACTTATATGGCTATGTTTAGTGTTCATTTATCAATCGGTTTCGTTTCGCGGTTTAACGTTTGCGTGTGAGCCGACATACGAAAAAGGGTTCATCTTCCGATGAACCCTCGTGATAAGCGAATCAATTTCTTGAGCTCGATTAAAGTACATCAGAAGATTTATCACACGCAAACATGCACATGCCCATAGCGGACATGCCCGTCATCATAGCCATAATTCTGCTGTCATTACGTGTAGTTCTCATGATGTAAGCCCTTTCTCAAGATTTTCGACCGTTGCCGAATCGAATATGGGGACATATTACCAAACAATTTGTGCCTTGTCAACACAAAAAATAAAAATATTTTATTTGTCGCGTGCAGGCTTGTCAAAAGACAATGGATTATTGAAAATATTTTCGGGTTTTGATATAATTTTTCGTATAAAAGCAGGGAACAATGGAGAGAAAGCAAATGAAAATAAGTTTTTTAATAGATAATAAGACGGAGAGTGTGAGATGCACGGCGGAGTGGGGGCTGTCGGTACATATTGAGACGGGAGAGAAGAATATACTAATGGATCAAGGGGCATCGAACATGCTTATCCGGAATGCCGCGGAGATGGGGATAAACCTTGCGGCAGTAGATTACGCTACAGTAAGCCACGGGCATTACGACCACTCGGGCGGCACCGAGGCGTTTCTTGAATTGAATGACAAGGCGAAGCTATATGTTCACAAAGACGCTTTAATACCGACTTTTGATCTCTCGGACGGGATGGCGACGGGAGTCCCGTGGGACGAGAACTTCATAAAGAAATACTCCGACAGAATCGTTAGAACCGAAGGAGTATTCAGAGTAGATGAAAAAATATGGCTAATAGGTGATGTCCCGAAAGCGGAGGGATTTGTTCCCGCGGGAATATTCCACTATAGGGTGGGAGATAAGTTTTTTCCTGATCCGATGAAGCACGAGCAGACACTTGTTATAGAGGAAAACGGCATGCTAAATATTTTTTCCGGTTGCAGCCATCAGGGGATAGTACCGATATTGGAATATATCGGAGCTGTATTTCCGGATAAAAAAATAAACGCCCTCGTGGCGGGAATGCATCTGTTCTCGGCGAGCAGGGAACGGAGAACGGCGGTTATAAGGGAAATCGAGAGCATGGGAATCGAGCATATTTTTCCCGTGCATTGTACGGGAATGAATGCGATAGTTGATTTTCGCGTGCTGCTCGGTGATAAAGTAAAAATCGCCGCAGCGGGCGATTCTTACGAGGTATAGCGTACTATATTGCGGACATCGCGGATGTAGTTAAAAACTGCTTTTGCATAGTCTGTAAATGCGATGCCTTTTATGTATTCAGTTTCCCTAATTATGTTTACTGAGCTCAGTCGAGAAAGCTTTATGGCAATTCACGCTCGGCATAGGCTAAAGCTTGTCTGTGGCTATGCAAAGCTTGTATTGAATGCGTGTGCTTTATCTCCTGCCATGTCGTAGTACGCTTCACGCAGGAAATAATCGACAGCGGAAGCCACGAAGCCGTGAAAATCGGATACATCAGTACGGCTTTTATCATTTTATCTGTGCGATAATTCGAGCACGAAGCGAGGAAAAGTGCGAAAACGCAGGTCACCGAATATGAAACCGCAAGCCCGATAAGCACGGCGTGAATATATATGACGCCGATATCATTCACAATCGCAGACGCTAAGAGTATAGCGCCGGGGAGTATCGAGAGCACCTGAAAAAAAGGTGCGAGCAGAATCATCAGGGAGTCAAAAACCAAGCCTTTTTGGGAATCCGAGTAATAATGTTTTTTGCATAATTCGCGAATGAGGCCGCCCGTTTTTAGGAGAGCCACGTCCATTATGCCGCTTATCCAGCGCTTCCTCTGAATAAGAGAGACAACGAAAGAGTCGGGAGCTTCGTCATATGCTACTGCGTCGGGAACCCATGAAACGCGCTCTCTCCTTATAGCGCATTCCGCACTGAATTCGGTGTCTTCCGCTATTGTATCGGTGTTCCAACCGCCCATTTTCAGCAGAACGTCCCGCTTGACAGCCATACCTGTTCCTATAAGCTTGGGCGAGAGCCCTATCGCCGCGCGCGGCGCGTTAAAAAACCGGTTAAACATCTCGAAGTAAAGCCCGTAGCAGCCCGAAACCCAGCTGTTATACGGGTTTTTTGATTCCATTCGGGATTTGCAGACTCTCGCCCCCGAGACGAAAGCGTCGTTCATTGCGCTAAGATAATCCTCATTTAAGAGATTGTCGGCGTCTAATATAAGGAAAGCGTCATATTGCCTGTCCGGAAGAAGTCTGCGTATGCCCCTGTTAAGAGCGGCGCCCTTGCTTTTCACATCGGCTTCCGTGTTAATTACATACGCGCCTTTTTTTCTCGATATGATTTCGGTGCGGTCGGTGCAGTTATTCGGTATTACGAAGACGTCGAACAGCTCGCGCGGATAATTCTGGCTATGCAGACAGGATATTAAATCGCCGATTACAGCCTCTTCGTTTCGTGCGGCTATCAGGCAGGCGAACTTGGTACGCGGTGAATGACGACTGAATGCTGCGGGTTTTTTGAAGAAACAACATAAGGATATTATGATAAAATACAGACCGAAGCCCTTTATCATAATTCCGAGTCCTAAGCCGAGATAGTCCAAAAACATTAAAAACACCCCCTGTTCGTATGGAATCTCACTCGATTATCAATGTGATGTGCAAAAAATCCTGACGGAAAAAACTGCCGACGGCAGAGAAATCTCGAATCCGTCTTTTTTTGAAAAAAAATTACCCTTTTCGCTTGACAGTGTATCATCTGTAGTAGTACACTGTCAATATGAAATTTACAATCGTAATAAAGTTGTAAGGTTTTCTTAATATATTGCCGACAGAATAAAAAATATATAGATTTTTTGAGAAAAAACGAGTATTTTTTGTTGAATAAACGACTAAAAGAGGGTATGATTTTCAAGGGGGTTGAATCTGAATATGAACACGCAAGAAAAAAAGAATACCGAAAAGCCCATAATCAAGGTAACGAACCTCAGAAAGGTCTATTTTATGGGTGACGAGCGGGTAGTTGCCTTAAAAAACATAAATCTTGAAATAATGAAAGGCGAGATATGCTGTATATTCGGCACCTCGGGGTCGGGTAAATCCACATTACTGAACCAGCTTGCCGGGCTCGAAAAGCCGACTAAGGGTTCTGTGAGCATATGCGGAGTGCCGATTTCGGAGCTGAATGAGAACCGGCTGGCTGCATTCAGGCAGGAACATATAGGCTTCGTCTTCCAGTCATACAACCTGCTTCAGGATCTGACAGCGCTCGAAAATGTCGCCATGCCGATGATGTTTAAGGGTATGCCTAAGGAACTTAGAGAAATGGAAGCGATGAAAATGCTTAATGCGGTAGGGCTAAAAAACAGAATGTCTCACTTTCCGGGGCAGATGTCGGGCGGTCAGCAGCAGAGAGCGGGTATCGCGAGGGCTTTTGTAACAAGGCCGGAGGTGGTTTTCGCCGACGAGCCCACGGGAAACCTTGATACGAAGACCACTAAGGAAGTAATGAAGATGATAAGGGACTTCGCGAAAAAATACGGAGAGACGATAGTCCTCGTATCGCACGACCCGGAGATGACGGAATATGCCGACAGGATAGTTACATTGATAGACGGCGAAATCGTTTCGAATGTCAAGAACGAAGTTAAAACCTGAGACGGGGCGGAGAACTGAAAATAACAAATCTAAAAGCCGACCGGAGGCTATAAGCATCAAATATAAACAAAACGGCTGAAAATAAACAAATAATTAAAGAAAAAAGACAAAGGGGAAAACAAAATGCGCAGGGAAACCAATTATAAAAGTTATGTGGCAAGAAAAATCACAGTAGTATTAGTCGCCGTGATAATGATATTATCGGCAATATCCATGCCGGTCTACGCGTCGAGCGCGCAGGGAAGCGGCTATGCGATAACGAAATCCTCGGGACCGATTGCCAGAATCAGAAAGAACGACACCATCGATGTTAAGGTCAATCTCCTCATTCCGAGCGGTGTGACAGGAATTGCGGCGACGGACATATCTCGAGTTGCAGACGGCTTCAGTAACGGTACCGTCTCGATAGACAGCGCTGATACGACCTCGAATACTCTCGTGGTATTGGTAAAGGATCTTAAATATAAGGGAGATTCCAAAGAGCTCAGCCTGTTCATAAAACGTCCGGCAGTTCCGCCGGCGACAACTCCGAGCTACGATCAAGTCACTTTTAATATAACCGAGTGCTACAGCAATGCGGAGGCAGCCGCCGACGCGGCCGCGGCAAATGCGGCGTGGGAAGCGAATAAGCCTCAGGTCAAGACCTACACTAAACCGACAATAATTTTCAGCAGAGGCGACCTCATAGGCAATATAGAAGCTAAAGAGACCAGAACCATAAC
>JBHAFL010000126.1:0-6911 GCA_041856085.1 Anaerovoracaceae bacterium
GGAATCGGGGCATCCGCTCGGACTCTTCCCGTCTAAGCCCGACGCACCGCGCGTGATTATAACCAACTCTATTATGGTAGGAATGTATGATAATTTAGAGGATTGGGAAATCGCCGAAGAGATGGGCGTTGCCAATTACGGGCAGATGACCGCGGGAGGCTGGATGTACATAGGACCTCAGGGAATCGTTCACGGAACATTTAATACCATTCTAAACGCAGGAAGAAAAGAACTGGGAATTGCCGAAGACGGAGATCTCGCAGGTCATACGTTCGTATCATCGGGACTCGGCGGTATGAGCGGGGCGCAGCCTAAGGCGGCCAACATCGCTAACGCCGTAGGAATATTCGCGGAGGTAGACCTTTCGAGAATAGAAACCAGACATAACCAGGGCTGGGTAGACGTGATAGAAGATAACCTCGACGAAGTATTCAGGCTCGCGAATGAGAAGCTCTCGGCTAAAGAGTCAATCTCTATAGCATACCACGGCAATATAGTAGACCTGCTCGAAGCGGCGGTTGATAGAAGCTTCCGCATCGACCTTCTCTCAGACCAGACCTCTTGTCACAACGTATATAACGGCGGATACTGCCCGCAGGGGATGAGCTTCGAAGAGAGAACGGAGCTTCTCCACAGCGACAGGGATAAATTCTGTGAAGAGGTAGACAAGACTCTCCGCAGACACTATAAGGCGATAAAAGCCCTGACCGAAAAAGGTACATATTTCTTCGACTACGGCAACTCATTTTTGAAAGCGATGTACGATGCAGGTATCAAAGAAATTTCCAGGAACGGCTGCGACGATAAAGACGGCTTCATATGGCCGAGCTATGTAGAAGACATCATGGGGCCTATTCTCTTTGACTACGGTTACGGACCGTTCAGGTGGGTATGCCTTTCCGGCAAGCCTGAGGATCTCGACGCTACCGATAAGGCGGCAATGGAAGTCATAGACCCTGCCAGAAGAGGTCAGGACAGAGACAACTGGGTGTGGATAAGAGACGCTAAAAAGAATAGATTGGTAGTAGGAACTCAAGCGAGAATCCTCTATCAGGACGCCGAGGGAAGAAGAGACATAGGACTCGCCTTTAACAAGCTCGTGAGAGAGGGTAAAATCGGTCCGGTAATGATGGGAAGAGACCATCACGATGTATCGGGCACGGACTCGCCGTTCAGAGAAACATCGAATATCAAAGACGGCTCGAACGTTATGGCTGATATGGCGGTTCAATGCTTCGCCGGCAACGCGGCGAGAGGAATGTCGCTTTGCGCGCTGCATAACGGCGGCGGCGTGGGCATCGGCAAGTCCATAAACGGAGGCTTCGGCTTGCTGCTCGACGGCTCCGAGAGAGTGGATAACATACTTCACTCGGCAATGATGTGGGACGTAATGGGCGGAGTCGCCCGCAGGAACTGGGCGAGAAATGAGAACGCGGTTGAAACCTCCGCACTCTATAATCGCAACTACTCCGGCAAAGGACATATCACCATCCCGTTCATCGCCGACGAGGAGCTTGTGAACGAAACCGTAGATAAGTTTGTGAAATAGTTTTTGCCGCTGTGCGCTTTTCGCCGAAAGGCATATCCATGAAAACCGGCAAGCTTCCAAGCGTAAAGGGGAATCCAAATGTCAAAATTACTCATAAAAAACATCGGGAGGCTGCAAACTCCAATCGGCAGCTTCCCGCACAAAGGGAAACAGCAGAGTGAAAACCTTAAGTTAGACAATGCAGCCATCTTGGCTGAGGACGGCATTATCAGAGCAATCACAGGGGACGGCACACTCCCGATAAACGAAGAGGAAGCCGATACGGTTCTTGACGCCGAGGGAAACCTCGTGACGCCCGGACTCGTAGAGGGGCATACTCACCTCGTATTCGGCGGCTACCGCGAGCACGAGATTCCGCTAAAGCTTAAAGGCGCGGGGTATCTCGATATCCTCAGAGCAGGCGGCGGCATAAACGACACGGTTAACAAGACAAGAGAGGCCGGCTTCGAAGAGCTGTACAAAAAAACCGAAGCGTTCTTGGACGAAATGATGGATCTCGGGGTTACCACCTGCGAGGCCAAGTCAGGCTACGGCATAGACCTTGACAGCGAAGTTAAGCTGCTCAGAGTTCTTAAGAAGCTGAACGAAGACCACCCGATGGATATAGTATCGACATTTATGCCGGCACATGTGGTTTTAGCGGATTGGAAGGGCAGAGAAGAGGAATACATCGATCTGTGCATAAACGAGATGTTCCCATATGTCAGAGCGGAAGCATTGGCGGAGTTCGTGGACATATTTACGGAGGACTCGGTATTTAACTATGAACAGTCTGAGAGATACCTCTGTGCTGCAAAAAATCTCGGCTTCGGGCTTAAGATACATGCAGACGAAATCGCAGCGATAGGCGGCTCACGTCTCGCCGGTGAAATCGGCGCGGTATCCGCCGAGCATCTGATAGTTATAAACGACGAGGGACTGGAGAGCCTTTCGAGATCCGATACCGTGGCTATGTGTCTTCCGGGAACATCTTTCTACCTGGGAGCGACTTTCGCGCCGGTGAGGAGAATGATAGATGAGTTCGAGATTCCGGTTGCGACCGCCTCGGATTTTAACCCGGGCTCATGTCCGTCGCTCAACCTGCAGTTCGTAATGAACCTGAGCTATCTGAAATACAGAATGACGCCGGAAGAGATACTGACGGCGGTAACAATCAATCCCGCCTGCGCGATAAATCGCGGAGACAGGGTAGGAACGCTCGAAGTCGGCAAGCAGGCGGACATAGTAATATGGAACGCCCCGAATATGGAAATGCTCTGCTACAGATTCGGCTCGAATCTGGCGCTCCAAACCATAAAAAACGGGATTGCAGTATAGGACGCGGGGGATATCGACGGGAAACTTCCGAACAGGGAAGCTCCTTAGTCAGACAGTTTATGAAGATGCAGCCTCCGAATATGACAAATCCCGAAGAGGCAAGCTACCCCCCCCAAAAAAAAAATAAGCATAATAGGGAGCTCGCAGGCAAACCTCAAGAAAATGGCAAAAAGAGGCGGCAGATTACGTCGGTACAGAGATGCCCGAGGAAAGTGAGAGCCGCGAAAGATTTGAAAAGCTGAAAAACGGAAAGGAATTTTAGTATAATGAAATTAGTAGATATGACCTTAACAGGTTACTTGGAAGTATTGGAATCCAGTGCGCCCGCACCGGGCGGCGGTTCGGTGAGCGCGCTTTCCTCAGCACAGGGAGCAGCCCTCGTTTCTATGGTTGCAGGGCTCACGATTGGTAAGGAAAAATACGTTGAATATGAGGAAGTATGTAAGGAAACAAGAGATAAGATGCTGAGTCTCTTCGAAGAGCTCCGCGTAGGAATAGACAAAGATACGGACGCCTTTAACGTGGTAGCTTCCGCATATAAGATGCCTAAAGACACTGACGAGCAGAAAGCCGCAAGGTCGGCGGCAATAAGAACCGCTAATGTAGGGGCTACCGAGGTTCCTTTTCATACGGTCGAACTCAGCTTGGAGGGACTCAGGGCTATGCAGAATATGGTCGGCAAGTTTAATATGAACGCAGCCTCGGACTTCGGAGTTGCCGCGCAGAGTTTTCTTTTAGGAGCGCGCGGCGCGTGGCTCAATGTTAAAATAAATCTCCCCGGAGTTAAAGACGAGACGCTGCGGGACAAGTTCGCGAAAGCCGAAGAAATGAAAAACGAAGCGGAAAAAATAGCTGAGGAAATTTTCAAAGAAATAGAGAAATCATTATAATCAAAAACATACCGTTTGTTGTTATCAATAAATCAGGTCAGAGTTTTTTGAAAAACAGCGAACCACAGTTTCGATAAAAATGTAATAAAAAATATATTTTGCATAAAACAATGTGATTTGATTTACCGTAACTAAATTATATATGCATTATTGACGAGACAGTCGATAAGAATCTACAAGATAGCTGATAAAAAGGAGAAAAAAATGGCACAGATTATTGAATCAATTCCTAACATTTCAGAGGGAAGAAGAACGGAAGTTATCGAAGCATGCGTAGACCAGATAAGGAATACCGAGGGTTGCAGACTGCTGAACTATTCATCGGATCCCGACCACAACCGTTCGGTTATCACATATATCGGAGACGCTAAGGCATGTGAAGAGGCGTCGATTAAATTAGCTAAAAAAGCGGCAGAGCTCATCGACCTAACTCAGCATCAGGGGGAGCACCCGAGAATGGGAGCGGTGGACGTGATGCCTTTCGTACCTATCAAAGAAGCGACCACGGAAGACTGTATAGAGCTCTCAAAGAGAGTTGCGGAGCGTATGGCGAGCGAAGCGGGAATCCCCGTATTCCTCTATGAGCATTCGGCAACCTGCCCTGAAAGAAAAAACTTGGCTACGGTGCGTAAGGGGCAGTTCGAGGGAATGGCGGACAAGGTTCAGCAGGAAGAATGGGAGCCGGATTTCGGCGGCAGGAGAATTCACCCTACGGCGGGAGTTACGGCAGTCGGCGCCAGACCGCCTCTGGTTGCATACAACCTCTACCTCGATACGGATAATATCAGTATAGCTAAAGACATAGCTAAGATTATAAGAGAAAAGGACGGCGGATTTAAGGACGTTAAATCGATGGGCTTCGAAGTTAAGGATGAAGAGACAGGCAGGATTTATGCGCAGGTTTCCTGCAATATGTGTAACTTCGAGCAGACTCCGCTTTATAGAGTAAACGAGGTTGTCAGATTCGAAGCTGCAAGATACGGCGTAAGAATCGCGAAGACCGAGGTAATCGGGCTTCTCCCTATGAAAGCGCTTATCGACTGCGCTGAATATTATTTGCAGATAGGCG
The DNA here is from genome assembly GCA_041856085.1 of Anaerovoracaceae bacterium. Lineage (GTDB taxonomy): Bacteria > Bacillota > Clostridia > Peptostreptococcales > Anaerovoracaceae > RUG754. Next base: position 4,826 of record JBHAFL010000126.1, read on the forward strand.
GATTCAGCTATAACGAACAGGTACTTGAAAATTATATTTTATAATAGTATAATTTGTAAAAAATAAACTTCAGGAGCAATCGCTATGCCTAACAAAAAAGAGGGACAAGTCAATTTCTCTTTGACTGAAGAGATAGCCGACATTATCAGGGAGAGAATTCTAAAGGGAGAATACGAAATCGGCGAAAAAATCAAAGAAAACCAAATCGCCGCAGAGCTCAATGTCAGCCGTACTCCGATAAGAGAAGCCTTTAAGCTTCTCGAAATCGAGGGTCTTATCGATTATATTACGAACAGAGGCTGCTTCGCTAAGGGCTTTACGAAGCAGGATGTTAACGATATATATACCGTAAGAGAGGTTTTGGAAGAACTCGCGGTGAGGTGGGCGGTTGAGAGGATTACGCCAGCGGAGATTGTGAGGCTTGAGGAGCATTGCGAGCTTATGGATTTTTACACGAAAAAGAGGGACACTAAAAAGGTTCTTGAGATGAACACCGAATTCCACGACATCATCTACAACTCCGCGCGCTCCCGCTTCCTTGCTCAGGTGCTGCGCTCATATAAGGAATACCTCGATAAGACAAGAAAAACCGTATTTTATGATAAGGAATTCCTCGATGATATACAGGCGGAGCATAGAGAACTGATAGAGGGCATTAAATCGAGAGACGTGAACAGAGCTCTCGCAGCCATATATGCCCACTTGGAAGCCTCAAAAGCAAGAACCGAAGCAGTCTGGAACTTGAAGTGACAACTTAGCTGCCCGCAAGGAGTGAGACATATCCCTCGGGCAGCTTTTTTCTATGACCTTTTTTCGGAAGCTTCGCTCCTTAGAATCAGTCGACATAAATGAATTATAGTAATAATTTTGTAAATATATAGGGGATAATTAAAATGATATTGTATTTTTCGGGAACCGGAAACAGTAAATATGTAGCGGATAGAGTAAGCGAGCGGCTGAGCGATTCATCACCGATTTCATTAAATGAACTCGTTAAAAGCGGTAAGCCGGAAGCATTCGAGTCGGGCGAACCGTATGTATTTTGCTATCCGACTTATGCATGGAGAATGCCGCGCTTCTTAGAAGAATACCTTAAAAAATGCAGTTTCAAGGGTGACAGAAGAGCATATTTTTTAGCGACCTGCGGCGACTCCGTCGGCGCGTCAGCGGAATATGCCGGGAAGCTGTGCGGAGAAATCGGGCTTGAGTATATGGGACTGAAAGCAATCATAATGCCCGAAAACTATATTGCGGTATTCAACTGCCCGAGCGAAGAAAAATGTAGGAATATCGTAGAAAAAGCTAAATCGGCAATAGACAATGCGGCTGCGATTATAGCGGATAGAGCCGTTATTGAAGAAAAATCCGGCTCAAAAATCCTAAGCGGTATTGTCAACGGTTTTTTCTATAAGTTCATAGTTAAGGCTAAACCTTTCCACCTCGAAAAAGAATGCATATCCTGCGGACTCTGCGTTAAAAGCTGCGTGCTTAATAACATCAGGCTGATAGAGAGCACCGCTGCGCAAAGCGAAAAGACAGAGGATAAAACTTCGGTATACAAGTCGGCAGGCACTGACGAAACAGCGACCGAGTCGGAAAAAGTCAGCAAAACAGGCGGTTCCCACCCAATCGATAAGTATAAAGAGTTTGATAATACAGAAGATAGAAACGAATCAAACGAGCCGCAGGATATCGGCAATATATCTGGCAAAGTAACCGCCCTTAAACCTGTGTGGGGAGATAACTGCACCCACTGTATGGCGTGCATAAGCATTTGCCCCGTGTCCGCAATCGAGTACGGCAATAAAACCCGAAACAAACGAAAATACAGGTTTAGATAATTAAGTTACGGTAAAATACCTATGCTATATTTTTACCTGAATAACATTTTACACGGGTTTCAGTAAGGTTTGAGCAATATTGACTTTTACTCCTGCAAAAAATATAATTTTTATTAGTAATATTGAAAACAGAAACTCCTTGTGTTAAAATAAGCTAAAGTAAGCGAATTAAAAAAGATTTTCTGTAATTTTTATAGAAAGGGCTTGACAAAATGAATTTGCGTTACATAATCAGACAGACAGAC
>JBHAFL010000127.1:0-9078 GCA_041856085.1 Anaerovoracaceae bacterium
CCTCTTTTGCAAGTGCGACCGCCATTCTGTCGTCGGATACCGCCTGCATTACCGCGGAAACCAGCGGGATATTCATTTTGAGCGCCGGCTCCTCTCCCGCCCTGTATTTCACCACGGGCGTCACAAGCGACACATTCTCCACGCGGCAATTCTTATCGCTGTAGCCGGGTACCAATAGATACTCATTAAATGTTCTCGATGGTTCATCAAAATAAAACGCCATTTCCGTTCTCCCTCCATTTATCCTGTGTAATGCAAAAAATATATATCCGACATTTTATTACAGAGTCAATTTTCAGTCAAGAGCTTTTTTTCTCGTTTATTTTTTGTTTTCCGGCAAAAAATTTTCGTCGCGGCTTTTTTGCTTTTCCGGCTCTCTCTTTATCTCTCGCTTTCAGCTTTTAGCGCTCTCGCTTTTCGCACGCTCGGATTGTGCCTGCTTCGCTCCTGATTTTTTGCGTAATATGAGTGAGGCTGCCGTACGGCGGCTCTCCATCTCATTTATGGCGCTATATGTTCTCTTCTTTGATATGCCCCTGCTTATATGCGTCGAGCAGATCCATCAGGTCCTCCACCTCGCGTGCGAGAACCTTTCCTCCGTCGGTATCGATAATCTGTTTTCTCTCGGGTAGAGAGTAAACTATCGTCATCTTGGGCGCCGAGAATTCCTGAGTCCCGTCTTCCTTTAGAGGCTTATACGGCTTGTGCTCGGCGAGTATCATACCTCTCGAGTTGTATATAAGTGTGTAACCGGCTATACCCGTATCTTTTTGATATGCCTTTGATATTCCGCCGTCTATCACATAGAGGAGTCCGCCGCCTTTTATCGGGGACTCTCCGTTTTTTATCTTAACGGGAACATGTCCGTTAAGTATCCTTGCGAGCTGCGGGTCAAGTCCGAATTCTCTGAGTATATTCTCCGCAAGCCATCTTTCATTAATAAACTTGTAGTACGGACATGTCGGCTCCTTATGCGAGCTCTTGTCCTCGATAAAAAGTCTCTCAAATGTCGTCATCTTTTCCTTGCCGAAAAGCGGCGAATCGGGTCCGAGCCAAAGATACCACATCAGGTCACCCGAGCGACCTGTTTCCTCGGACTTATCGGGCACAAAATATGCCTTTCTCACCTGATCGTCAAGATAGTCAAAAAGCTGCTTCCCCTTAAAGGTCTTGCCGTTAAGTGAAACCTCTTCAAACTCTCCCTCTTCGTTCATCGGCATACAGCCGTGAAAAAGCAGATTGCCGTTGCTGACGGAATAGAGCGCTCCATGGCTGAAAAGATATCTGATATGCGATTGGAATTTTTCGGAATTGACTATAGACGCCTCGAGCGCGACGAGGACGTCCTTTTCCTCATCGGTAATCCTATACGGGTCTTTAGGGTCGACCGTAGGCAGGTTCATATCTCTCATCTTCCATTCTTTGCCCTCTACGGTGACGGTTCCCTTATCAAAATCTATTTTATCTAAAAGAAGCCTCTTCTCCAAGCGGTATTCAGGGTGAGCCATTATTCTCTGCCCCTCAACCTTGAACTGCATTACCGCTATTGCCTTATGCATTTTCGCAGCAAGCTCGTCATCTATCGCGTCATAGAGGTTCTTGTCGAGCACATGCGGTCTGAACGCGAGACACGGGTCGTCGCCGTACACTTTTTCCGCAAATGTCGCGAGGGGTCTGAGATTGATACCGTAGCCGACCTCGAGCATATCGAAGTTAAAGTAGCTGATGTTCATTCTGAGGAGATTCGTTATGCACGCCCAGTTGCCGGTGGCGGCTCCCATCCAAACGATATCGTGGTTTCCCCACTGAAAATCCACATCGTGAAACTTCATAAGAAAATCCATTATTCTCTCTGGATGCGAGCCTCTGTCGAAGATGTCGCCGATTATGTGGAGCTGGTCTATGGCAAGTCTCCAGATCGTCTCGGCAAGCGCCTCTATATAATTCTCACCCTCGCCTATGTCTATTATCGTCCTCACTATTTCCGAATAATAGTGCGCGTGGTTATCCTCGTCGTCCGAATGCAGGAGCTCGTCCATTGAGTAAGACATATATACCGGAAGTCTTCTTCGCACTCTTGAGCGTGAATACTTCGAGGACACGACTTTCATTATCTCTACAAGTCTGTATATCGAGGTCTCCAGCCAGCCGTTGAAGTCTTTAAGCTCTTTTTTCTTTCTGGCTATTTCGTGCGTAGCGTCATAAATCAGAGACGCTAACTCTTCGCGCTCTTTTTCGGACAACATCTTGTCGAATCTCTCGTCGATCCTCCTCTTTATCGTGCCCGAGCCGGATTTTAACATATGTATGAATGCTTCGTCCTCCCCGTGAAGATCGGACAAAAAATACTCCGTTCCCTTAGGCAATGCAAGTATTGCTCTCAAGTTTACAATTTCCGCTTTTACGGCTCTCTGATTAGGATATTCCTTTGCGAGCCTTGATAGGTATTTAATATCAGCCACTTGATTATCTCCCTTATTCTACGCGCGATATCTTCGCGCCGAGTTTGGCAAATTTTTCTATGAACTCCTCATATCCTCTTTCGATATGAAATATCTCGGATATTTCGGTCTGACCCTCCGCCACGAGACCTGCTAAAACCATAGCTGCTCCTGCTCTTAAATCCGTCGCTATAACCTGGCACCCCCTAAGCTTGGCGCCGCCTTTTATCATAGCCTTGTTTCCTGCGGTCTCTATCAATGCTCCCATTTTATTTAGCTGAGCCACATGCATAAACCTGTTCTCAAACACGGTCTCAATAACCGTGCTCTTCCCCTCGCAAACTGCCAGAAAAGCCATAAACGGGCTCTGCATATCCGTCGGGAAGCCGGGATACGGCAGCGTCTTAATATCCGTCGTGGACAGCGGAATCCTGTCCGCCCTGACGGTTATATCATCGTCTCCGACTTCAATTTCGACTCCGCACTCGCCTAATTTAGCGATAACAGGCTTAACGTGATCGGGAACCGCGTTCATTATATGTACGTTGCCTCTCGTAATCGCCGCAGCGAGCATAAAGGTGCCGGTTTCAATCCTGTCGGGAATCACGGTGTGACGAACCGTCCCGAGAGCCGAGACGCCCTCGATTTTTATGGTGTCAGTTCCCGCTCCCTTGATTTTAGCCCCCATCTTGTTCAGGAAGTTGGCAAGGTCTACTATCTCAGGCTCCTCGGCCGCGTTCTCAATATATGTCGTCCCGCTCGCAAGCACCGCCGCCATCATTATGTTCTCGGTAGCTCCCACCGACGGGAAGTCGAGGTAAATCCTGCCGCCTATCAGTCCGTGCCTTAAGGCGCTCGCCTCTACGTAGGCATGTACTCCCTCTTCATGTATCGTAACCTCCGCGCCGAGCGCTCTGAATCCCTTGAGATGCAGGTCTATGGGTCTTGCCCCTATGGCGCAGCCTCCCGGAAGCGGTATCCTTGCTATCCTCTTCCTGCCGAGGAGAGCCCCCATGACGAGGAATGAAGCTCTCATTTTGTTAACAAGCTCGTCCGGCGACTCGATGGATGAAATCTCTTCAACCACGATTCTGTAGTCTCCGGGGGCGGTCTTTTCAACCTTGGCGCCGTGCGCCGAAAGTATTTCGCTCATAACCTCCACATCTCTGAGCTTGGGAACGGAGCGTATTACACATTCTTCGCCCGTGAGCAGGGTCGCCGCCATTATGGGAAGCACCGCATTTTTTGCACCTGAAATAGTCACCTCTCCGGTGAGCGGTCCTGATTGCTCAACTAAATATTTAGCCATTTATTGTTTTTCTCCTGAAATGTATGATTCTATATATTTTTATTTTTTAATTTTATTGCCCGGCGCCTTTTCATTCTCGACTTTGCCTCTTATTATGCCTATGAGAGATGTCGCCGCATTCATAAATGATGTGGCGTTTTTAATGGCTCCCTTGCTTGCGCTTAAGTTCGAAACCACGACACCTACGGACTCCGAAAGTCCGTTTATGATATTCTCGGCTTTTCCGGTCTGCTCAGCCGCGAATCCGGATACCGCTTTGGTATCGTCAAGTATGGCGTCAACCTTTTCGAGAGTCTTCTTTAGCTTTAGCAGCACGGCGATCAGCGCACAAAGCGCGATAACGGCAACCAGTATAAGCAGAGTTATTAACGCCTGTTCCCATGTAAAAGTAATCGTCATTTATATCTTTCCTCCAATTCTCTCGTATAGCCTCCATGTTCTTCATGCACGGCGAGCTCTTCAAAAATATTTAAGCCGGAGTTGCCGCCTTTGACAAAATGTATGAGCAAAATGTTAGGCTTCTCTCCTCTCTTTGGGCTTACTAACTGCATATTCTTAGGCTCGAGCCTATATTTCTCGGCTTTTTTTATAATCTCGGCAAGTCTTGATGGCCTGTGAACCATAAAGAAATCCCCTCTGTGCCTTAGCATCATAGAGGCTGCGCGGAGAAAGTCTCCAAGCTCGGCCGTAGTCTCATGCCTCGCGATGTGCTTCGCGGTATTCGTCGGAACTATGCCTCCTCTTTTCTCAGTGTACGGCGGATTCGTCACGACTGCGTCGAAGCGCCCTTTAAGCTCGCTTCCCCATAAAATACCGAAGTCCTTGACATCTGCATTTATGAAGCGGACTCTGTCCGCGATACCGTTAAGCTCCGCATTTCTCACCGCTCTCTCATATGAGGCCTCCTGCAATTCCACTCCGCAGATTGCAGCCTCTCTATATTTGGAGCTGAGTATCAGGGGAATCACACCCGTACCCGTACCGATATCCATCACGCGCCTTATTCCCGCTTCGCCTCTCAATACGGCCGTCAGCCTGTATGCAAAATCCGCAAGAAGCACCGCGTCGACTCCATAACAGAACTCGTCGGGCGCCTGTATAAGCCTGAGGTCGCCGAAACCTATATCATCGACCCTCTCGTTTTCATATATGCGTACCATATCAGTCCTGAATGAGCTTTTCCAATTCCTTGAGCGCTTCCTCGTCCACGCCCTCGAATATGTCGTCCTTTGCCTCGTCTCGCCTCTTCGGAGCTCTCTTGTCTATCCGCTTGATTTCTTCCTTACTGAAAGTGAGAATATCCGTCCCCAATTTCTCTTCCGAGTCCTCACTCCTGCCTGCATGTCCGCTCTGATACAGTCTTACTCTTACCTTGCCCTCTAAGAGCTTAGTATCGACAACCTTAGCTATGCCGCTCGGAGTCCTGACCCTCTCTCCCTGCTCAGGCATACCTTTTTTCAGCTCGTAATATATGTCGTTCTCGTACTTGAGACAACACATAAGTCTGCCGCATATACCCGAAATCTTCGCGGGGTTGAGACTGAGGCTCTGTACCTTTGCCATCTTAATCGATACGGGTTCGAAGTCCGCAAGCCAACTGTGACAGCATAGCGGTCTTCCGCAGGAGCCTATCCCTCCGAGCATTTTAGCTTCGTCTCTGACTCCTATCTGCCTCAGCTCTATTCTCGTCCTGAATACCTGTGCGAGATCCTTGACAAGCTCTCTGAAGTCTACCCTGCCGTCTGCCGTGAAATAGAAGATTACCTTAGAGTTGTCAAAAGTATACTCCACGTCGACCAGCTTCATATCGAGTTCGCGCTTATCGATTTTTTCTTGGCAAAGAACAATCGCCTGCTCTTTTTTTCTCTCGTTTTCGATATGCTTCCTGCGATCCTCTTCGGTTGCCGGCCTGATTATCGGCTTTAGAGGCGCGACTATCTCGCTGTCCTCAACCTCGGTATTGCCCATAGCTGCCTCGCCGTACTCGGTTCCCCTTGCAGTTTCGACTATTACATTGTCTCCTATTGATATCTCATAACCCGCAGGGTCAAAATAATATACCTTGCCGGCTGTTTTGAACCTTACTCCTATAACCTTTACCATTCAATTTCTCCTATATCTTAAGTATCAGAGCCCTCATCGCGTATTTCACGGAAGCGTTGCCGATAAGCGCTCTTCTGGTTTCCTCGATTTTTTCGATGGCTTCGATGCCTTTTTTTTTGCTGACGAGCAGGACACGCTTGTCCTCTCCCTTTAATATGCTCATATATGTATGCTCGAGCAAATCGAGCAGCATATATGCGTCCTCTCTCGTCTTGACTGTGGACTGCATAAGCCTCTTGGTTTCAAAAAACGGCGCTCCGCAGATAAGCGCGTCAACCAGCTCCCCATAGCTTTTGTCAGGGAAGATTTTTTGCTCGCCGTGACATCTGAAAATCACGCATCTCGACCTTATGGTTTCGAGCAGGTTCTCGCTGTTCTCGGACAGCAGAACTATTACCGTGCCTGCCGTCGGCTCCTCAAGGGTCTTAAGAAATCTGTTCTGAGCACGGACGGTCATAGTGTCCGCATCAGCGATAAGAGCCATATTCCTGTCCCCCGCAGGCTTCATCTTGAGGTTCGAGCGGAGCTCCTCCATATCGTCGTCCTTTATCGAGCTCACTGTCCTGCCTTGACTCGTATAGGCTCTAAGTTCATAATAATCCGGACAGTTTTCGAGATTTTTTACTCCCGACGCCTCTCTGAGAAACCATTTGGCTATGTCTTCTTTGCCGGAGAGACTGTCGCCCTCGATGATATATGCATGCGAAATATTCCCAGCTTCTATTGTTTTTTTGATTCTGTCTCTTAGCGTCATCAGACCCTTTCTCTCAAAAGAAGCTCGTCAAGCCTCAGGTAGATGTCTTTTTTGATTTCGTCTATGCCTCTCGTCGCGTCGATTCCTATTATCCTGTCGGGGTTATTTTTCTCAATAGCCAAGTAGCCCTTGTAGACTTCCATGTGAAACGACAGCCTTTCATGCTCGAGCCTGTCCTTATCGGTGCGGTTTTTTTCGATACGGGTCTTGCCTACGTCGGGACTAAGCTTAAGCAAAAAAGTCATATCCGGTATGCAGTCTCCGATGGCAAAGTTGTTTATAACCGACACGGCTTCCCCGAGACCTCTGCCGTAGCCCTGATAGGCTATGGACGAGTCCACGAACCTGTCGCAGATTACTATCTTACCCTCATTAAGCGCCGGCCTTATCACCTGCGCCACATGCTGAGCGCGCGATGCCGCATACAGCATCGCCTCGGTCATAAAATCCATCTCGCTGCACTTGTTGTCAAGGATTATAGCCCTGATTCTCTCGCCTATCGCAGTCCCGCCCGGTTCTCTCGTGAATATGATTTCTCTCCCCTTGTCCTGAAAATATTTTTTGATGTTTTGGATTTGGGTCGACTTGCCGGAGCCGTCCGGCCCCTCGATGCTTATGAATAATCCTTTCATTTCTTACGGTTAATATCCTTTACAAGCTTGCTGAAGCAAAATACAATCACGACACAAAGGGGAATGCATATTATCAATGAAAAAAGCCATTTTATCGCGTTCATTTTTCCCTCATTCGAAAATTTTCATATACAATCGTTATAAATTATAGCACAAAAAATGCCCCTTTCCAACAAAAAATCTTGTCAAAAAAGATAAGAACGCCCCTTGTTTTTTACTCATCTTCAAACTATAATTAGGGCATATAAGCTATTTTTTTAGAAACTAAGGAGATTAAATATGGCAAAATACGATTGGGGGAAATTCGGATTTCATATTCCTGAGATAATGATTCCGAGAGAGGGTACGGATTACGGCAAGTGGGCGGTAGTCGCCTGCGACCAATATACTTCCGAGCCCGAATACTGGGAAGCTGCCGAAAAAATTGTCGGCGACGCGCCGTCAACATTGCGGCTTATGCTTCCCGAGATTTACCTCGAAAAAGAGGGTGAGGCTGAAAGAATCAATGCCGTAAGGGAAACTATGGACAAGTATCTCAAGGACGGTACCTTGAGGACGCTTCCCGCAGGCTGCGTTCTTGTCAAGAGAAGCGCCGAGGGCAGAACAAGATTAGGGCTCGTAATCGCCACCGATTTAGAGAGCTATGACTTCAACAGGGGCTCCAGGTCGCTTACGAGAGCAACTGAGGGTACGGTCGTAGAGAGGATACCGCCTCGCCTCAGAATACGCGAGGGCGCTCCGATTGAGCTTCCTCATATACTTATTTTGATAGATGACCCTGAAAAGCGCGTAATCGAACCTCTCGTTAACGCACCGCAGGAGCTGATCTATGATACCGACCTTATGCTCGAGGGAGGACATATCACGGGTTCTTTCATAAGAGAGTCCGACCTTGAGGGCGCTAAAGAAGCGCTCTGCATACTTTTCGACAAGGCGGTTTCTAAATACGGCGACGGAAACGTCATATTCCAAGCAATGGGTGACGGCAACCACTCCCTCGCTACGGCAAAGACAAACTGGGAGAACCTCAAGAAGACTCTCACTCCTGAAGAAATAGAAACACATCCTGCGAGATATGCTCTCTGCGAAATCGAAAATATTCACGACGAGGGAATCGTCTTCGAGCCTATTCACAGAGTCGTTTTCGCAAAGAACGGTCGGAGCGGTATGGATTTAGTCTGTGAAACCGTAGAACTCCTGAAAGAACAGAACGGAGACGCATATTTAGCCGACGTTGCTTCCTGCATTGAAGGTTGCTTCTCTATCCCATATATAACAGATGAGAAAAAGGGCTTCATCGTAATTGAAGCTCCGAGCAATAAATTAGAGGTCGGCGCGCTTCAGAATGCCCTCGACATAATGGTAAAAGAAAGAAAATCCGTAGACATCGACTACATCCACGGAACTAAATCCGTAGAAACTCTCGCTTCCAAAGCAGGGAATGCCGGATTTATGCTTCCGTCAATGGATAAATTTATGCTCTTCCCTGCGGTTGCAGCAGACGGAGCACTCCCGCGCAAGACTTTCTCAATGGGGGAAGCAAACGAAAAGAGATACTATATCGAGTCGAGATATATAGGTAAATAAAATAATAAGCAGTCTGCAATTTAGCAATATCTAATTTGCAGGCTGTTTTAGAACTGTGACGCCCATACCGTCCTAACTTCAATCCCTCGTGTCAAGCGGTTTCTACAAAATAATCGAGTAGGAGGGGAATTTGAATAATCCCCCGACCTCTCACACCACCGTGCGTACCGTTCGGTACACGGCGGTTCCTTAGTTTTCACATACTTGCAGATAATAGCCGGCAAGGGACATATATCCCAGCTTGGCTATTTC
>JBHAFL010000128.1:0-13003 GCA_041856085.1 Anaerovoracaceae bacterium
CGTTACCGCAGGCGGACAGACCGTCACCGTGAAAATGACAGGGATAGCGACAGGAGGAGCAGGCGGAATGAACGGCGGCAACGCAGGAGGGGGCAATCAGCCGCCCTCGATGAACGGGGAAGCTCCGCAGGGCAGCGAAAAAGGAGCTCCGCCGAGCGGGGGAAAGGGCGGTACGCCTCCAAGCGGAATGGGAGGAACCCCTCCGACAGGAGGTCCGGATTCGGACGCAGCTTCCGGAGCGACTCAGGATTCTTCTCAGGACGTGCAGACATGACTGTGAAAATCAAAATATGATAAATTAACGCAGCAAGATAAACGCGTCCCCCCATATAAAAACCCACCGTCCCTTTCTCATGGACGGTGGGTTAATCACGTTTATTACAGCAGATTAAGCTTTTTAGATAAAATTCTCTCGGTAACTGCGTGCAGCAGGACTACCTCCGCCAGAACACCGATAATACCTATCCAGCCGTAGTTCAGGACGCTTTCAAAGTCGGTTATTTTTTCTGATATATCGGAATTGACAAAGCCCGCTAAGAGTCTCGTATTGACAGTTGAAATTAGAGTGCTGAGCCCTATAAAAGCTCCGAGGGAGAGCAGAACTCTGTGCTTGCCCGAGAGCTGACCGATAGCCATAGCCGCATAGATAGTATAGATCTGATACATTATGCCGACTATAGAGTACAGGCAAATCTCAAGCATAAATACCAACCATTTCGGCTCGTTTTTTACAGCCTCGAGAATTGAATCGAGTATCTCGCCGAAGTTAGGAATATCACCGGAAATGACGATGATAAAAATCGAAATAGTTGCGATAATGCCGCTTGCAATCATCACGACGGCAGAGACTACGCCCTTTGAGGCGATAAGCTTTCCCGTGGAAACGGGAAGAGTATGCATTAAATAGCCTTCCTCGCCTAAGATTCCCCTATAGAATCTTGTTACTACAATCATTATCGTTATTACAACGGTGGCTACGAACAGCCCCACGAATACGAGGCTCGGAATCAGGCCTAAAATATAGGAGGTCAGCTGCGACTCCGTAATAAGATTGCTGTCGAATCGACTTCCTAAAAGTCCCATAACGAGCGACATCACAAGCAGAGCCGCCCATACGGGGCCTATCTGTCTGATTGCCGAGCGAAAATCATATTTAATCAATTTAGTCATTGTATTACCCCCTATATGAATCCATTCTGAAAGTATCTCTGAAGACATCGTCGATCGATTTACCCTCTTCGGATTTTATCTCATCGACAGTGCTGTGTCTCACGACGCTTCCGTCCTTGATAAAAATTACTTCGTCCAATACTCTCTCGATGTCAGAGATGAGATGCGTCGAGATGAGAACCGTGCCGTTTTCATTGTAGTTGTTTATTATGGTGCTCAGTATAAAATCCCTTGCGGCAGGGTCAACGCCTGCGATAGGCTCGTCCAAAAGATAGAGTTGGGCGTCTCTCGACATAACGAGTATGAGCTGAACCTTTTCTTTAGTACCCTTGGACATAGTTTTTATCTTAGCTTTTACTTCGATGTTCATCGAAGCACACATCTGCACGGCTTTTTCTCTGTTAAAGTCGGTATAGAAGTCGCCGAACATATCGAAGATATCATTGACCGTCATCCAATCGGCGAAATATGTCTTGTCGGGAAGATAGCTGATAACCGATTTAGTATGAATGCCGGGCTTCTCGCCGTCCACATAAACCTCGCCCGACGAAGGAGTCAGAAGACCGTTCAGAATTTTTATCAGAGTGGTCTTGCCGCTTCCGTTGGGACCGAGCAGGCCTATAATCTTACCCCTGCCGATTTCGAGATTCACGTCCTTAAGCGCGGGACTTCCCGAGTAATTTTTACTGAGATTTTTTATTATAGTTACTTTTTCGCTATTCATTTATTTTAATCCCCCTTTGATTATTTCGATTACCTCCTCGGGGCTGTAGCCCAGAGAGGCCATTTCACCTAAAAATGATTCCACATTTTCGTTAGCGAGCTCGGCTCGAATTTTTTGTATCAGTGAGCCGTCGCTTGTGACCGTCCTGCCTGAAGTTCTGTTAGTGATAAGAAGTCCGACCGCCTCGAGTTCGCTCAGAGCTCTCTGCATAGTGTTTCTGTTCACACCGGCTTTTTCGGACAAGTCTCTCACAGTCGGAAAAGGCTCGCCGCTCGGATAATGCCCCGCCACTATGGCTCTCATAAGCTGCTCTTTTAGCTGAGGCCAGATAGGTCGGCTGTCGTCAAGTTTCCATTTCATATTGTTCCCCCATATCAGTAAACTATCAGTCTATTTGTCTTAAGTGCTTAAGACAAATTTAATATATCAAACAAAAAACATAATGTCAATAGCTTTTGGAAATTTTTATCGTTCTATATTATTGAAATGTTCTTGCAGTAAGCAAAAAACGCGCAGCGCGGCGCGTTTGAAAGCTGTTATGGCGACGGGAGCATATTAAAAAATAATAACCCTCGTGCCCATACCTATATTATCGTATATCCATTTGGCGTTTTCGAGCGAAAGACGGATACACCCGTGCGACGCCGCTATTCCGAGACGCCAATCCTGAACCGTTTCGATGTCCTGAAAATCATAAAGCACCGAATGAAAATATATTCTCTTGTAGAAGCCGGTAGCATACCAGACCGTGTACTCCTCTTTCTCGTCGTTCATCCATCTGAGCTTTTTTTTGACTCTAAACGAGCCTATGGGGGTGAAGCTTCCGCTCGGGTGATTGAAATTATTGATACCGGTGGTGCATGCCCATTGGTATTTCATAACCCATGAACCCTTGTAGCGCTCGAATACGTTCACGCGTTTTTTGGCGATGCTTACGGTGACGGCATATTTAGTGCGGCTGTCGGCGTTTTTTATCTTTTGCCACACCTTATAGGAAGCGCCGCGGCATTCGCCCGTCTTCTTGTCGAAGTAGTAGGCTTCATTGCCGACTGTGCGCGTGCCCTTGAGGGAAACGCCGTTTACGAAATAGTATAACCTCTTGCCCGATCTCGCCCAGCCTGTAGAGGTTGCAATCGCCGATTTAACATTGCTCCACGAGCCTTTCAGGATTTTGCCGTCGAAACTTTTCACAGCTCTTATCCTGAAGTAATACCTTTTGCCGTTTGTAAGGCCGAAGACCTTATTGGAAACGGCTTTGCCGTTTTTTAAGGTAATTGTTCTCGACTTGCCGAAATCAGGCAGGGCTGAAACCATAATCTGATATTCGGTCGGCTCGCAGGTCGTTAGTTTCTTCCAGCTCAGCGCGACATAAGGTTTTTTTGCAACGGCTTTTTTTAGGGTTATTCTCGGCGGGGAGACAGCCCGGGTGAACATCTTAACAGGCTCGCCGTAAGCGGTAACCTCGCGCGTATCCGTCTGCTCGTCATAAGTATAAACGGCAACCTTAACCGTATACGACTTGGTGCTTCTCAGACCGTCCAAGGTAGTCCCGTTTATGCCGTAATCGAGGTATTCCGCGAGCTCCCACGAAGATGAAGCGCCGTCATAGATATACACCGCATATCCGCTTACGGGAAAATGTCTGAAATCGTCCCATCTCAGACTTATGGACTGCTTCGTCCTGCCTGTTTGCTTAAGACCGGTGACGGCGCCGACTATGCTGAAATCGACGGAGATACTGCCGTAGCAGCCGTAATCCGCCATGCCGTAAAGAGCAGCCGTGGCGGTGCCGACTTCAATATTATTAGAATATATTACGCTGTAATAATTCTCAGGGACTTTTTTACCGTCGGGAGTGAAAACCGAAACAACTGCGGGCGTTTTTTCGCTGCCGTCGTAAGAGACGGAAGAGTATTCGAGCTCGACGGTGCAGCTTCCGAGATTGACGGGAACGCTCAGGCTTTCGTCCTCGGAAGAGTCCGGCGAGTCAGCGGCGGTCGACGGTATGGCTGCGGCAGCGCCGACAGGGTTGCCGGAAGCCGCGGCAGCAATTTCCGCAAAAAATAATATATAAACGCAAAGCGAAAAAATCAGAATAATGGCGACGCTTATCGCTGACGAACTGAATTTTCCAATTTTCATTTTTCACCGAATCCTTATCTAATCATTAAATCTCATAAATAATGCTGTAATTAACACTACAGAAAAATATCCTACTATAAAATCTCTATTAGTTCAAGCCCTCGTCATTAGTCGTTTCGATTATTTCGACATTCGCGGGAAAAGCGTTTTTTTCGATTCGAACCGAGGAAGCCTCAGGTACGAAGCAGCGCTCGAGTGAAGAGCACCCTGCGAAGGCCTCGGAATCAATCTGCCTCAGCCCCTTGCCTAAGGTTATTTCTCTTAAGCCGCTGCAATCTCTGAAAGCCTCGCTCATTATATGCATTAAACTGTCGGGGAAGCTGACCGAGCCGAGCCTCGTGCAGGCTCTGAATGCACTCGAGCCTATAAGCTTGAGGCTGCCGCCGAGGTCGAGGGTTTTCATATTGCCGCCGAGAAAAGCGCCGTCATCTATGCCGAAGACGGGCTGTCCGAGAAAGGTATCGGGTACGGTTAGCGAGTCTGCCCTTAAATGAGCGATATCACATTTTGTAATCAGCGACTCGTTCATAAAATTTATCTTATAGCCGGTAAGTCCGTCCTCCGTCTCTAAGACGATGTGCTTCCTCACTTGGTTGATATTGGCCGAGAACCACGTGCCGAAAGCTTTGTCGACAGGCAAGGTGGCGCCGAGGTGTGTTATGCACTTGAAGAGGACGACGTCATCGTCTTTTATCTCGTCGCGCAGGAATTCATACAGTCTTTGCTTGCTCAATATGAGCTTGGAGTCTTTTTTACCCTCGTCTATGAGCGTTCTGTAGAGCGTACGCGCGTCGCCGTAGCGCTGGAGAGCTTTTTCGTCCTTAGAAGCGCTGCCGAAGCAGACTATGCGGTCAATATCGAATTTAGCGAGCTCCCTGCCGAGCTCTACGGTTTTCGGAATGCGGTTTTTGCCTAAGCTGTTCTCGGCGCCGACTATAGCGATTCTGCGGCCCGCGCCCTCGGGCGTAATAGAGGACAGGATATTAAAAGAACCGATTATAGTTTCGTTTGCCACATTATAGCAGTCGACAAGCAGGGTATTTTTGCCGTACCTCGTGAGATTCTGACGGTTTCCGCGCATACTGATTTCGGATATGGAGCTGACCGTATGGCTTTCTGAAAATCCGAGACAGTCTGCGAGAGCAAACGCCGCAAGGATATTATAGGCGTTATGTTTTCCGGATATATTTGCGGTAATATGCGTCAATTTGCCCGAATGCTCGATGTCGAGCTCGACACATTCCCTGCCGTCAAGTGTGACGGATTCTATATTTTTTGCACGATAATCGAGGGGACAGTCCGCGTCGATGCCGAAGCTGACTGTATTGCAACGGTATTCATAGCTTCTTAGCTTTTCGTCGTCATAATTGACTATTGCCGTCCCGCCGTCCGCGAGGTTTTCGACGAGCTGAAGCTTGTCAAAAAAAAGCTTGTCGAAGCTCCCGTAGTTTCCGATATGGTGCTCCTTGACATTAGTCACTATCGCGTAGTCGGGTTTAAGAAACGAGGAACTCGTTTTAATAGAATCAACCCTTGCCGCACCGACCTCCTGCAAAAAATACCTGTAGAAATTTCGCATATTGGAGAGGACGTTTGCCGCTACGCTGAAATCCGAGTTATTGTTCGCCTTATTCGAAAAAAGCCTGTATCTGTGCTTATCCTTAAGTATTTTTTCGATGAAGAGCTTAGTCGTGGTCTTCCCGAACGAACCTGTTATGCCGATAACCTTGCCGCGGTAAGCCTCCCGGACAGGTGAAAGCAGGTTCATAAGCTGCTCCCTCGGTCTGTCAAGAAGCACAAGCGGAGCGTTTTCATAATCAATCAGACCCTTGTCCATAGCCTCGTAGGTCTTCTTATTCAAAAAAATAACGAGAGGGGATTTTTTCTTGAGAAGATTCAGGCTGCCGATCAGCTTCTCCTCATCCTCCGCGAGCAGCACGACGGCGGAGCGCTCGTCCGCGCCGATATGCGAAAAAACTATATCGCCGATTTTTCGGCGCTTAATGCAGTCAAGCTCGGCGGGTATTGCGACGTCAAGCCTCTCGGCAAGCCTGCCCACAGAAAAATTATTCCCGCTTATGGCGTATTTCACCTTGGAAACTAAAATTTTTCGTGCCTTTTCCCTAAATCTGACAAGTATGCTCATAGGCCTGCTCCCCACGTTAAGCTGAATATCGGGCGAACATTATTGATTTCGCCGAATATACGAGTCTTTTTATTTTCGACAAATTTTAACATATATGAAAATTAAAAACAACGAGGAATCTCCATATTTGGATATAAAAGAATCGTAAAGGGTAAAAAACACGGCGAGCTGCCGAATTGCATAATAAAAAGCGAAGCGAAACGGGGTGAAGCAGGCGAATACCGAAGCAAATCAAAAAAGGATTCGAACTGTTTTATTGTAAAAAAAATAAAAAAATGATATAATCGCGGTATGAAAAAGAAGAATCCGTGGGAAAAAGAATGGGACGGCCTCATTAAAGCCGAGGCCCGATATACCGGAAGAAGAAAAGACGGCCCGACATCGGTGCTTATGATGAAGCTGGATCGCTTCGTGCCGAAAAAGCTCAGCGGCACCTTGAACGCGGCGTTCGCCAAGGCTTTTATTGTCATCTTTAACAAGGGAACGCCCATAATCGAAAAAACCTATAACAGACGAAAAAAGCAAGCGGACTTTAAGATAGACAAGTTCGCGCACGAGCTGATGAACGACAGGAAGACGGCTCACTCTTTCACGAAGAGGGCGAACGGCACAAAGCTTCTTAACATATCGATTTCGTTCGTCGAGGGCGTGCTGATGGGACTGCTCGGGCTTTCGATTCCCGATATCCCGCTTTTTATCGGCCTCGTAATCAAGAGCGTTTATGAGGTGGCTATAACCTACGGATATGACTACCACGACGAAGACGAAAAAGTCTTCCTGCTGAAGCTTATCGAGGTCGCTATGATGGACGAGGACGCGTTTCTCGAGGGCGACAGACAGATAAACGAGGCTATAGCTTTCATAGCCGAGAATAACGACGAGATAGGCGGATGGAGCATAAGCAAGGAAGAGCAGATTAAGCTCACCGCAGAATCTCTTGCTAAAGAAATGCTTTACACCAAGTTTATTCAGGGATACTTCCTTGTGGGCATAGCCGGCGGCGTGTTTGACCCCGTATACGTGAACAGGGTCTGCAACTATGCGGCGCTAAAATACAGGAGACGTTTTTTGAGCAAGCATCTCCGCGAAAAGGAAAGGCAGCCTTTTTCGGCCTCCGAAAAATAATCTTTAACCGAGAAACGGGAATAACAATGAAAAATAATAAATTCACCACAACCGATATCACAACGGCAGGGCTGATTGCCGCTCTGTATACGGTGCTGACATTCGCGGCTCAGGCTTTCGGGCTTGCAAGCGGCGCCGTTCAGTTCAGAATATCGGAGGCGCTGACCGTTTTGCCCGTATTCACCCGGGCGGCAATCCCGGGTCTCGCGGTAGGCTGTCTGATGGCAAACATACTGACAGGCTGCGCGCTGTGGGACATTATATTCGGGACTCTCGCGACTCTTATCGGCGCGACGGGCACATATATGCTCGGCAGGGTCGGCAGGCCTATGTGGGGCGTATTGCCGCCTATAGCGGCGAACATGCTCGTCGTTCCAGCGGTGCTCATAAAAGTATATGGGGCTGAGGGCTCTTATCCGTATTTTATGCTGACGGTGGGAATCGGAGAGGTTGTCTGCTGCGGCATAATGGGAATCGTACTTTATAATATCCTAAAAAACTCTAAACTGTTCAGGTGACAAAATGAAATGCAGCCTAATCAAAAAATCGGACTGTAAGACCTCCGACTGGCGAGGAGGCAAGACAACCGAGCTTGCCATTTTTCCGCCGACAAAAAAATACATCGACAGGGATTTTGTCTGGAGACTGAGCTCCGCGACGATAGACCTCGAGGAATCCGACTTCACTAAGCTGGCGGGCTATGACAGGGTCATTATGCCTCTCGAGGGTGAGGTCGTGCTTACCTTTAACGACGAGAAGACGGTTAAGCTGAGAGAGCTTGAGCAGACGGCGTTTTCAGGTGAATGGATGACGAAGAGCTTCGGCAGGATTACGGATTTCAACCTCATGACAAGGCGGGGAGCGGCGCGCGGCGCGCTGGACGTTATAGAGCCTGCGAGCGAGGCGGCGCGGCTTTCGCACGAGAGCTCAAGCGGCGATAAAACGACCCACGCCCTCTATCTGAGAGACGGATATGCGGTCGTAAACGTGGGCGGCGACTCCTATATGCTTAAGTGCTGCGATACGCTTTTGCTTGAATATGAAGAGGGAGAGGCTCCGGCATATTCGATTATGGGCGAGGGTCATATAATCAGGGCTGTGATAAGATATTCATATAAGCGGGAGGAATCCGAGCCCGTATTCATACCGCGCGAAAAGGCGAGCTTCGACGATTATAAGTGCGCGCTTTTTTTAGCCAACACTCAGTTCAGATTCGCGGACAGGATATTCAAACGAATCAGGCAGAAATGGTACGATGAGGAGCTCTCGGGAGCTATCAGGAGACTCGAGAGGCTGTATGTGACCTTTTTGGCAGGAATGGTCGGGCTTATGGCAATTTTAATGACTGTGTTTGAAGAGGGTATGAGCGACCTCACCTTGCTGCTGATAATTTTTTGCTGGTTTGCTTTTGATATTGCGGTCATATCGCCGCTCATATATATGATTTTTTTGCCGAAGCCTATCAGGAAACATATCAAGGACATAGACGCGCTCACACCCTACGAGAGGACTGTGAGAGAAAGAGAACTCGGGGGAAACGAGAGACTCGAAAAGCTTATGAAAAAATACAAAAATTCCGGTAAAAATCTCGGCTATGACAAGGAGGGGAAAAATGATTTACTTTAGAAGCGACTACAGCTTAGGAGCGCCGCAGAAGATAATTGACGCTCTTATAAGGACAAACTTGGAGCATACCGACGGATATGCAGAGGACGAATATTCCTACCGATGCGCGGATATGATTCGTGAAATGATTGGAAAACCCGACGCTCACGTGCATTTTATGGTAGGCGGTACGCCGACGAATACGGTTACGATTTCGGCTGCATTAAGACCTTATGAGGGAGTTATTTCACCCGATACCGGACATATATACAGACACGAAACGGGTTCCGTCGAGGCGAACGGTCACAGGGTTTTTGCCGCGCCTACGGAGGACGGGAAGCTGACTCCCGAGGCTGTCGATGCTATGATGGTGCTCCACGAGGACGAGCACTGTGTTAAGCCTAAGATGGCTTACATTACGCATCCTACCGAAAACGGCGGCGTATATACTAAGGCGGAGCTTAAGGCTCTCAGGGAAACCTGCGACAGGCACGGGCTTTATCTCTATATGGACGGCGCGAGGCTTGGGACGGCTCTCGTATGGCCGGGAAACGATTTGAGCCTTAAGGACATAGCCGAGCTGACGGACGCTTTTTATATCGGCGGCACCAAGATAGGCGCTCTTTTCGGAGAAGCCCTGATAATACTTAACGAAGAAATCAACTATGAGTTCAGATATATGATTAAGAGGAGCTGCACCCTGCTCGCTAAGGGACGGCTTATAGCCGTACAGCTTCAGGCGCTCTTAGAGGGAAAGGACGGCGGGGCGGACATAGAGTCCTCGCTCTACTTGGAATTGTCGCGCCACGAAAACGAGATGGCGATAAAAATCGCCGAGGGTGCGGTTAAAAAGGGCTATGAGCTATGGCTGCCGCATCAGACCAATCAGGTTTTCGTCATTATGGATAACGATAAGATAAAAGAACTTGAAGAGAACTTTTTCTTCTATACGTGGTGTCCTTACGACGAGACTCGCTCCGTAATCAGGCTCATTACGAACTGGAACACGAAAGAAGAGGAAGTAAAAGCTCTGCTCGAGGCGCTGTAACTGCAGCCGGAGTGAAAACGAAGGTGCAATAATACCGAGCACAGCGCAGGACTGAGCGGGAGATAAGCAGTATATAAGAGGGAGAAAAAATGAAAGCGACTGAAAAAACAATACTTATACCTGTCGCAGCGCTGTTTATCGCGCTCAGCCTTATTATGAGCGCCTGCGAAAAAAACGATAAACTCTCCGACGAAGCTGCGAGCGAAATCTCCGCGAGAGCCGTCGAGAAAAAAAACGAGTCGCCCGAGGAGCTGCCGCCTCAATCTGAGCAGGGCGCTGAGGAAGAGAACGATATGGGAAGCGAGGATAATGACGCGGAAACCGACGAAATCGAAAAAAAAATATCCGAAGCTCTGAAATCACCGGGCGAGGTAAAAGAACCGTCAAACGCACCGCCCAAGGGAACGGACAGGACGATATACGGAATACCGGAGCTGATTGACATAAGAGTTGAGGATGACGGGAACCTGCTCGCGATAGTTAACAAGTACCATGCCGTTTCCGCAGATTATAAACCAGCAGACATGGTTGGTATAGACCCTAAGCTTGGGACTTGGAGCGATATGGAGATGAAGAAAGAAGCCTACGACGCATATCTCAAGCTGCATAAGGCGGCTAAAAAACGCGGATATAATCTAAAAATCTGTTCGGCTTACAGGTCGTATAATACGCAGGCGTCTCTGTTTAACAGCTCTCTTGCGGCATACGGTTGGAAGACGACCTATATCAGGTCTGCATATCCGGGGAGAAGCGAGCACCATACGGGACTCGCCATTGATATTACCTCAGCCTCGATGGGATGGGGGCTTACTCAGGATTTTGCGGAATATGAGGACGGCAAGTGGCTCAATGAAAACTGCCACAGGTACGGATACATATTGAGATATCTCAAAGGCGCTACCGAAAAGACGGGCTATATGTACGAGCCTTGGCATTTCAGATATGTCGGCAAGGAAGCCGCGAAAGAGATAATGGAGGAGGGCATCACTCTCGAGGAGTATGTTGAGAAGATTGAAATTGAATGACCAAAAAAGTATTTTGTGATAAACTCATAAGCATTGCTCCTCTGCCGGCCGTTCAGAATGCCGGCAGCTTTTTAATATTTCAATGGAGCCCTCAGTGTATTTCAGATCACCTCGCAGCATTAATATTGTCCTATGCTTGTACTACATTAAAATCGTTTCTCAAAATTTTCACCCGTTATTTATGCTGCCAATAAACAGCTTGGTTAATTTGGTAAAACTCACCGTTTCCGGGTAAAGCTTGACAACGGTTTACAAAAAGTGATATAACGAAAACAGGGTGTAAGGGAAGTAGAAACTTAGTTAAAGAAAGTTGTCTGATAGTTTCATTGAAACGGAGGGGTGAAATATGTTTACAAGGAAACTATTTATTGCGGTGTTATCTATGACGCTTGTTTTCTCTTTGAGAACACCGGCTTTTGCTGAATCGAAAGCCGAGCCTGAAGAAAAAATAAAGACAGTCATCGATGAGTTTTATGATTTGTCCTACGAAAGCGTTATAGACCTTGAACTAAAAGACATGAGCCGAGTTTTGGATGAAAAATCCAAATTCGGGAAAACCTCATCGCATATTTGAAAAACGGTATAGAGGAAAATAGATATGCCTTAGAAAAGGGGTATTCAGATTTCAGCCGAAAGAAGTTGCCGCTGGCATTGTCTATTGAGAAGATCGCAATTAAGGGAGAAACCGCGACAGTCGGGCTAAAGGTTGATGGAGATAAAGACGGAGGATATCCTTTGTTTATCTCGTTCGGTGAAAATACAGTTACACTTAGGAACGAAAACGGGAAATGGATTGTTGAATCTATCAAAGCAGATAACGATGTGCTTATGAAGCTGCTGAATGAGAGTGAGTTTAAGGAGAGAGAGTTATCCGACATACAAAAACAGGTGGATAGAGAATACGGAGTTGATGAAAAACCTTATGATGAGGCGAAGCATGTGCCGTATGATGACTATTCGTATTCAGCCACAAGATCTGTGGCTTACGCAAATCAGTTTGTAACCAATGGTAATCCATATTTTTATAACGCGGGGGTTGACTGCACGAATTTTGTATCACAGTGTGTGTCTTATGGATTTGGAGTGACAAATTCGTATTCGTTACCGTCTTCTTACAGAATGGTGCTTGGCACATGGTCCGCAGGCAGCGGCGGTGGTTTTCCTGCATGGGAAACAGTTGGATCGCATTGGAACTATATGCTTATGAATAAAATCGGTCAGGAGGGTCCGAGAGTTTCAAGTAAAACATGGATAACTTTATCGGACGGCGGAGTAAGGCAAGTTGATTTTAACAACGATGGAATATACGATCATAGTGCGATATGTGTATCTAAGAGTTTAGGTAAGTTTGCACAGCACACGGCAAATCACTATAACTTTTATGACAATTATGATGGACAAAAGAGGTTTTACCAGCCGTTGTTTTTCAGAAAATATTAGTTGCACTGTAAATAATCTTAAAAGAGCGGCAAAATTGTCGCTCTTTAAGTAAATTGATTAGAAAAATATGCTTGCTGATTAATTGATTTCCTTTGAAATGTGTTGACAAATTGCCGTTTTTTTGATACCATACGGTTTAATAAACAGAATTAAACCTTTGAGGGAGAAGTAAAACCGGGATACGAGCGAAAGCGAGCTTCGGACGGTGTGAGCGAAGCGGCAAACGGACCGGAATAATGGGCTCCTGAGGGCGAGGGGAAAGCATCGGTTAATCGATGTCAGTATCTGAGACGCGATTCCTGCGTCAGTGGAGAGAGGTGTGATGGCACTTCGTAGAGAGGTCGCAGCTTGCGGCAACCAAGGTGGCAACGCGGAATTATCCGTCCTTGATTAGTTTCACGGACGGATTTTTTGTTTAGTAAGCCTTACGAAGACACCGAAAATCAGCTAAAAAGATTTTTTGGAGGAAAAGAAGATGAAAACGAAAAACGAAAAAACTATCCCTTATAAGATTTACCTTTCCGAGGACGAAATGCCGAGGGAATATTATAATGTCAGGGCGGATATGAAAGTCAAAC
>JBHAFL010000129.1:0-7406 GCA_041856085.1 Anaerovoracaceae bacterium
AGTAGCGGCAATCTACATTCCTGAGGTACAGGCTGCTGAGAATGAACCGTTTGAGGTACTTAGCGGTAAGAGGGTTACGGTAGATAAGAAGAGCTTCTACGAGTTTACCACAACGCATTTCTCGGATTTCGCACTTGTGGACGCCGAGGAATTAGGAATCGAAACGGCGGAAGCTATGACAGCGGAAGAGGTCAAGTCGATAGTAAAAGAACTTAAGCTTAAGATAACGACCAAGGCGCTTAAGAAGTCGATAAGAGTTACCGTGAAAGCCGGCAAGGAAACCTTGATGAACCTGAAAGACAGCGGCTATACGGTTAAGTATAAGTATTACAGAGCTGCTAAGAAGAACGGCAAGTATGAGCTTGTAGCGACGAGGAAGTCCGCTAAGTTCACGGATTCGAAGATAACAAAGGGTAAGACTTATTACTACAAGGCGCGCCTCGCGGTATATGACGGAGAGGGTAAGCTCGTTGCAACCACAAGCCTCAAGAACTGTAAGGCTTCCAAGAGGCAGCTGAACAAGGCTGCCTGAAACAGCTTGTTAATTAGCGGGAACCCGCTAAGATACAATAAAAAACCAAAGCTGAGAGGTATCTCCGAAGTCCAAGGAGATGCCTCTCCGTCTTTCGAAAATTCTTTTACTTAAGAACAAACAGAGTAATATCACCGGACTTATAAGTAAGCGTATATATATTATTTATGGCGAGATTCTGAAATGCGAGGTACAGCTGCGATACAAAAATCTTCTGTTTTAAGATTGATTTTTAATTCGAAAAACAGTATAATAAAAAAGCGAGATACAAGTAATGATTTTTTGTTCCTCGCGCTACGGTGGCGCGGGGGGGAAGATGGAATTCGGTTAAAGTCCGAAACGGTACCGCCGCTGTAAGTGTGGAGCCGAACTCGATATGCCATTGGAGACGATAATAGGTACGATTGTTTCCGAGAAGGCGAGGGCAGGCGCAGATACACGAGTCAGAAGACATGCAAGAAAATTACTTGATATTGATTTTAGAAATAGAATATAATATGACCGATACGGCGAAAACGGGCTGTAAACTGAGGGGCAATCTTTCGTTTACAGTTTTTTGTTTTTTTACAAAAGCAGAGAGCTTGTGATTCCGGCAGTGAGAGATAAAATATTATATTTTTACGGATAATTAAAGATTTTTTAATATGGAGAGGGTAATACCTATGAGAAAAATATGTTTAATACTGGTATTTGTGCTTGCAGTTGCCACGGTGTGTACTCCACCGGGCTTCGCCGCTACACAGGAGCAGATTGACGAGGCATATAGGGCGAGCCGGGACTTCCTATATGAGAATGTGGAGCCGAGTCCGGGATTTTATAACGGTGAATGGACGATTTATGCCTTGGCGAGAGGGAATTATCCCATGTCTAAGGCGTTCATAAAAAAATACACGGACAAGGTTGAAGCGGAGCTTATAGAGAAAAATGGCGTGCTTCACAGAAGAAACTATAACCCTTATGCGACGATTATTCTGATTTATAATACAATGGGCTTGGATCCGACCGACGTGGCAGGCTACGATTTGGTCAGGAAATCGGGAGATACCTATAAGGATAAAGACGGCGACATTAAATTCTGCGTTGAGTGGAGAGGGATTTTCGGCAATGTATGGTGGCTGAGAGCAATGGACTCGGGTAATCACAGCTTCCCGAAAGCGAAAAACGAAGAAAAGCAGGTTACCAGAGCGAAACTGGTCGTGACTCTGCTAAATATGCAGCTCGATTCGGGGGCATGGTCGCTTAGCGAGATTCCTGACACGGATACCACGGCGATGGTGATAGAGTCGCTCGCTCCATATATGAGCGCAAAAAAAACAGGCGACAAAGGATTAGCCGAGAGAGTTACCGGGGCTATAAACAAAGGCTTAAAATGGCTCGAAGCTAAACAGAACTATGCCGGAGACTACAACAGCTTCGGAGGTCACGGCACAGCCGAAACAACCGCGCAGATTATCTGTGCGCTTACGGCGGTCGGAATAAACCCTAATACGGACGAACGCTTTATGCGTGGAGGTCATTCAGTGGTAGACGGGCTTTTGTTATATAGAAACGAAAAAAACGGCGCTTTCAGACATGTGAATGAGGCTGTACCGGGGTTCAAGGCTACGGACAACCAGCTTGCCACCGAGCAGGCCTGTTACGCGCTGGCGGCATATAAGACGAGGGTTCCGGATAAACTGAAGCTCGGTGAGATTTCTAAAAGCGGTAACGGGCTTATTCTCAACTGGTCTAAGCCGAATGTGAGCTCCGGCTATGAAATCAGGATAGCGACGGATAAGAAGTTCAGGAATGTGAAGACATATAAGACACGCGAGTGCAAAAAACTGATAAAAGGTCTTAAAAATGATAAGACATATTTCATAAAGGTAAGGGCATACCGCTATATTAACGGCAAAGCTCTGTACGGAGAGTACAGTGAGACGAAAGAAGCCGTAATGTAGAACTTGATTAACGTGAACGATATAACGACGGCGCAGATACATCGGATAATGATATGCCGGGAGTTTTCGTCGGACTATGCTTTATGAAAATATAGAACATGAGGGTGAAATGAACGATAGTATGGAGCTTGAAAAAAAGCTGAGAGCAAAGAGGATAAAAAAATACGTGTTTACGGTTTTAGCGCTGGTTATTCTCGTGTCCGTTGCTATTGACCTTAAGCTGAGCGGCAAGGACTCGCTCGTAAGGGACGGTCTGGGCAATCTTCCTACCGCCGCGGCGAACGGCAACGGCGCGGACTCCGAAAAAGCTAAGCCTACACCGAGGGAAGCGGCAGTTGACAACTCGAAAGACTTCACAGCTTCAAACGGCGGTAATAAGGCTCTTAAACCGAAAAAGGCGGAGCCTGTAACGGTTACGATAGAGATAAGATGCGATACGCTTTCGAGCGATATGTCGAAGCTGGATAATGAGAGCATCAGGGAGTACATACCTGAGGACGGAACCGTGCTCGCGACCACTACGTACAAAGGCACTACGGATAATACCGTGTACGACGCGCTGGTCTATGTATGCCGTAACAACGACATTCAGTTTGAAGCGAGCTATACGCCGATGTTCGAATCATATTATATCGAGGGTATAGGCTATATGTACGAGTTCGACGGCGGGCCGCAGTCAGGCTGGATGTATAAGGTAAACGACTGGTTTCCTAATTACGGATGCTCCTCATATTATTTGTCGGACGGAGACGAGATTAAGTGGCTCTATACCTGCGAGGGGGTGGGTGAAGACGTGGGCTGCGTATGGATGGGCGGATAAAATCCACGCGCCCCGATTAGCGAAACATTTTACAAAAAATAATCCGTAAAGGTAAATTATCAGACGTGAGAGGAGAAAGAATGAAAAAGATTTTTTCCATAATTATGTGCCTTGTGATTGCATTTTCATCATCATTGGGAAGCGCCGCGGCAATCAGTGAGAACGAGGTCAATCATATTTTTCAAAAAACGGGCGACTATATATATAGAACCGTTAAAGAACCGTCATTCGGCTCAATTGGCGGCGAATGGGTTATGTACGGCCTCAGTATAGCCGATTATCCGATGTCGGACAGCTATATTAAGGGATATCAAAAAACAGTAGAAAAGGTCGTAAAAGAGACGAAAGGCGTGCTTCACAGAAGAAAATACACCGAGTATTCGAGACTGCTCGTTTCATATGCCGCTCTCGGCCTTGATCCCACAAATGTCGCGGGGTATTCTATGGTAGATCCTCTCTGTGAGTTTGACGACGTTATATGGCAGGGACCGAACGGCTCCATCTGGGCGCTTATAGCGCTTGACAGAACCGGCTGGAAATTCTCAAAGTCGGCGAAAAAAAATGCAAAAAATCTTACGACCGGGCGGAAGCTCATAGACGAGATACTAAAAAATCAATTGAGCGACGGCGGGTGGGCTTTTGCCGGTGAAAGGCGAGACCCGGATATGACCGGTATGGCGCTTATAGCGCTTGCTCCCCACAGATATGAGAGCGGTAAGATAAAAAAGGCTGTCAGCAGGGGCATTCAGGCTATGTCCGAGATGCAGGAAGTCTCCGGCGCATACTCGACATGGGGGGCCGAAACTTCGGAAAGCTGCGCACAGATTATTTGCGCGCTGAGCTATTTAGGTATAAACCCGATGACGGATAAGAGGTTCGCTAAAAAGGGAAACTCCGTTATGGACGGTATGATAGGCTTCTATGATGAAAAAGCGGGCGGATTCAGGCACGTCAATATTGCCCATGACGGATACAAGGCGGAGGTGAATCAGATGGCTACCGAGCAGGCATATTATGCGCTTGCTATATATAAATCGATTTTTCCTGAAAGAATCAAAGGACTTAAGACCGTAAAATCGGGCGACGGGATTAAAATCAGCTTCGGCAAAGACAGGCGAGCGGACGTTTATCAGATAAAGATATCCACGGATTCATCATTTAGAAAAAATACGGAGTCGGTTGTGACTGCGAATACTACGGCAACCGTAAAGGGACTTAAGAGCGATACGACATACTATGTTAAAGTGCGCGGATACAAGAAGATAAACGGCAGTAAGGCATATGGCAGCTACAGCGAGGTGTCGGAAATAAAAACGGGGATTGCCAACTAAATCAAAGTGTGTTATATTGAAGAAAATAAATCAGCATAACAACCGAAAAGGAGAAATAAAATGGCAGAGAAAGACAAAAGAGACGAAATGACGGAAGAGGCTGACGTTATCACGCTTGAGTTCGATGACAATACCGAGCTTGAATGCGAGATTTTCGGAGTATTTGACTTCGAGGGTAAGGAATACATCGCACTTATTCCGCAGGACGATTCAGATGACGTATATATCTACGGATATAAGGAAGTCGGCGAAGACGAGTTCGAGCTCATCGATATCGAAGATGATGCAGAATTCGAAAAGGTCGTTGCAGAGTTTGACAAGATAATGGAAGAAAACGAAAACTAATTAATGTCAAGAATCGAAAAAAAGACAAATGCTATGCGCCTGCTTGAACAGGCGCATATTTGCTATAATGAGCATTACTGCGATCTTATCAGGACATAGAGGGATAAGGGGATAAATAAGATGAAAAACATCGGAGCGGACGCCTTAAGGACTATTGTGAACGGAATGAATCAGGGTTTTATATATGTGAACGAGGAGGGGATAATAGGTGAGTTCAGCGAGCTCGCGAAAGAGATACTCGGAATAATTCCCGGCGGCGGTCACAGCCACAATGCGGGTCGCATTGAGAGAGGGGACATAGTTTTATTCGCTGATAACGACCTCGGCAATGACGATATGATGAGACCCGAGGATCTATGCTGCATAAACATAAGGGATAAGGACATAAGCCGAGGGGATATAGTTTTGGCAATAGGCAGATATCTCGATGCTTCAACAAAACCGGCATATAAGTCGTTCGGGAGCTATGTCCCTGAGCCGGTGCTTTCGCTAAAATCGAAAATAGAGGGACTGGAACTGTCGGTTTCGATTGATTTCGAGAATAAAAGAATGAAAGCGACCGTCGGGGAGGAAGATTATTTTATGGATTATCTCGAAAGCGTCGGCCATATGGTGGTTGCGGACGCCGAGACGGGAGCGGTCAAGTTTTTTCAGGCCAAGGGCTACGGATTCAGAGGCGAAGAGGCGGGCGAATTGCTGAGGGGCAAGGGCTTCATCGGTAAAAATCTCCCCGACAGAAATAACGAGCTTATGCCGACTATAGGTATGAGTGCAAGGAGACTTTTGGACGGAGAAGAATTTCAAAAAGAACTATCGAACGCTTTTTTTGCTGAGGACGGCACGAGTATTGAAAAAGCGCTTGAGATATATCGCAGATGGGTACTTGTTAAGATGGTAAGGGTAAAAAAGAATTCTAAAGACGACGGAGTGTATATTTTTCTTCAGGACAGGGAGCTTGCCGAAAACACTGTGAGCTCGGGTGCGGTTCTGACTGAAAAAATCGAGAAAACTTCGAGACGCACGGCCTATAGAGATGAAAAAGATGACGGAATTCTAAAAAATATAATAGGCGACTCCGCAAAGATGCAAAAGGTGAAGCAGCTTGCCTATAAGGCGGCAAATACGAGATTCAACGTTATCATAACGGGGGAATCCGGTACGGGCAAAACCAAATTAGCAAGAGAAATACACGAGGTAAGAGGAGGGAAAACACCTTTTGTTACCGTAGCCTGTAACGCGATAGCTCCGTCTCTAATTGAGTCCGAGTTATTCGGATATGCGCCCGGCTCTTTCACGGGGGCGAATCCGGGCGGCAGGCGGGGATATTTTGAGGAAGCGAACGGCGGCACTATTTTTCTTGACGAAATAGGAGAAATCCCACCGGAGATACAGGTTAAATTGCTTAATGTCCTCCAGCATAAGAGGATATACAGGGTCGGATCGACAAAACCTGTGGACGTAGACGTGAGGGTAATCACCGCTTCAAACAGGGATCTTGAAGAGGAAGTTAAAAAAGGTAATTTCAGACAGGATCTTTACTATAGAATAAATGTCTTTCCCATATATATTCCGCCTCTTCGGGAGAGAAAAAAAGACCTTTATCTGCTGGCGGAATCCATTCTTAATAATCTTCTTCTGATGTAC
Source organism: Anaerovoracaceae bacterium (assembly GCA_041856085.1). GTDB lineage: Bacteria > Bacillota > Clostridia > Peptostreptococcales > Anaerovoracaceae > RUG754. The sequence continues at coordinate 6,613 of JBHAFL010000129.1, forward strand.
GGTATGGAAAAAAAGAGATTTTCGGAGGAGGCCATGTCTCTAATCTCCTCTTATGATTGGCCGGGAAATGTAAGGGAGCTTGAAAATATTATTGAAAGGGCGATAATAGTATGCGACGGAGGCCTGATATATGCAGAGCACCTTATGATTTCTAAAGCGCCGAATCGCGCCGCGTCACTTAAGGAGCGCCTTGAAGAAGATGAAAAGAGGATATTAGAGGAGGCTCTCATCAAACACGGCGGAAACAGAAAAAAGGCTATGGAAGAACTTGAAATATCAAAGTCGGTGTTCTACGAAAAATTAAAGAAATATGGAATTATTGCGGAATAAAAACTCCGGATAATAGGAATAAACAGTCTCAAAATCAGGACTGTTTATTTTGTTTTTTAGTGAGAACGCTCTTCTTTTCGGTTTTGATGATAAATGAATATATCAATAAAGACGAATAAGGGTGCGAAAATATCCGGGAAAGACGAAAAAAGATATGAAAAAGCCTGAAAAGGCAAAAGCATAGGCAAATGCACGTATGCAAGAGCTGCAAAACAACGGATTTTGGTAAAAAAAAGATTTTTGGCACGGTTTGTGCTATGTAGGTTTGTAAGAACTTATATATAATCCATAAAAACTAAAACAAGGAGGGAAAAATGAGTACTGAAAAGAAAAAAATTGTATTTCCGGATACATTGATAATTGTTGCGATAGTAGTGTTGATTGTAGCAATACTATCATGGGTGATTCCGTCCGGGACATACGACTACCAGGAACAAGACATAAACGGAAGAATTCGAAATGTC
>JBHAFL010000130.1:0-3872 GCA_041856085.1 Anaerovoracaceae bacterium
AGCCAAGCTGGGATATATGTCCCTTGCCGGCTATTATCTGCAAGTATGTGAAAACTAAGGAACCGCCGTGTACCGAACGGTACGCACGGTGGTGTGAGAGGTCGGGGGATTATTCAAATTCCCCTCCTACTCGATTATAAAGGGGGAAAAAATACGATTTTATTGGCATATATTGTGGTTAGATGAAATAGAGCCGCCGAAACGATGAAACCTTAGCTCCGGCAAGGACAGCTATGTGGTGAAAGTATAAAAAACAGAACAAAAAAATCTTGCATTGTGGGGGAAAGTGGTGTAAAATGGTGACAGTTAAATTTTCAAACATCATTTTTTGAAAAGCTCGGGCAAGGCTTCGAAAGGAAACTGACTTATGTTTATGGGAACCACATACAATTCCATAGATGAAAAGAACAGAATGACAGTCCCTTCTAAGCTCAGGGCGGAGCTTGGCAGAGACTGCGTACTGACGAGGGGGCTTGACAAGTGCCTTTATATCTACACTACCTCTGCTTGGGTCGCTCAAATGAAAAAAATCGAAATATTGCCGGAATCGGATCCTAAGGTTAGAGCTTTCATAAGACATTTCTGTGCGAATGCGGTGGAGTGCGAGTTCGATAAGCAGGGGCGTATAGTTATCCCTCAAGAATTAAAAACCTATGCTTCAATCGAAAAAGAACTTGTAACTATGGGAGCAATGTCGAAAGTAGAGGTCTGGTCAAAAGAAATCTGGGAGTCACCTGAGAACGCCGATAGAATGGACTCTAAGGATTTTGCGGACGCTCTTCTCGAATACAGCTTCTAAACAGGTAAGCGCTATGGAATTCAGACACACCTCAGTACTGTTTGATGAAATCCTCGGCAGCCTCGATATCAAACCGGCAGGCATATATGTAGACGGCACCTTGGGTGGCGGAGGCCACGCAAGCGGGATTTGCTCGAAACTGGGAGAGGACGGGCTCCTGATCGGAATCGACCGCGACGAGGACGCTCTCGCCGCGGCCGGGGAGAGACTCTCCCGGTTCAAGTGCCGTAAGGAATACCGAAGATGTAATTATTCCGAGATAAAGAATGTGCTCGACAGCTTGGGAATAAACGGAATAGACGGCGCGGTGCTGGACTTGGGCGTAAGCTCTTTTCAGCTTGATAACCCCGAGAGAGGTTTCAGCTATATGAAGGACGCGCCACTTGATATGAGAATGGGCAAGGGAGAGGGAATGACTGCGTATGACGTTGTCAACACCTACTCTGAATCGGAGCTTGGAACCATAATCCGCAGCTATGGCGAAGAAAGATGGGCCTCAAGGATAGCGGCGTTCATCGCGCGAGAGAGAAAAAGAAAGCCCATTGAGTCGACCTATGACCTCGTAGAGGTGATTAAGGCGGCGATTCCCGCGAGCGCCAGACGTGACGGGCCTCACCCTGCGAAGCGTACCTTTCAGGCGATAAGAATTGAAGTAAACGATGAGCTCGGGCAACTCGAAAAAGCCGTAGATGAGTTCACGGATGTGCTGAATACGGGAGGAAGGCTTGCCATAATAACCTTTCACAGCCTTGAAGACAGGATAGTAAAAGAGGCATTTCGAAAGAGATTCAACCCCTGCGACTGTCCGCCGGAGTTCCCGCTCTGCGTGTGCGGCAAGACAGGAGACATATTGAAACCGTCTAAACCGATTTTGCCCTCAGATAGAGAAATTGAAAGCAATCCGAGAGCAAGGTCGGCAAAGCTGAGACTTGCGATAAAAAAATAATTGAGTTTAGGGAGAAAATATGGCACCAAGTTCCTATGCGGCCGAATATATAGAAACGTTGAACCGCAGAAACTACACCAAAAGTTCATATATTTCAAGAGAAACTTATGCGGCGGACTACGGCGCCTATCGTCCGGCTATAGGGGAGAGGGCTGCGGAGAGAGGAAGGAAACAGTCATCTCTCAGGCTTGCTTCCGAAGAGGCGGGTGCTCAGACGCATAGCTTAATCACGCCCGTCGTGCTTGTGAAGCTGACGGCGCTGCTATGCTTTGTAGGGGTCATCCTGATAATGACCGTATGGCTCGGAGCTAAGGCGACCGAGGTACAGTATAAGATAAACTCCCTTAACAGAGAGAATATCCAGCTTGAGGATCAGATTACGATGCTCGGCATCAAGGTGGAGGGAGCCGTCAGCTTCGAGTCGGTCGAAGAATACGCTACGAGCACTCTTAAGATGAAATATCCGAAGAGCAGCCAGTGCATATATATCGACGCCGGCGCAAAGGCGGATTCCAATCTCATCAGCGTAATCCGCGAAAAAGCATACGGGGATTAAATTAAGAGACGAAACGCAGCCGAACGAAAGTTCGGCTAATTTTACTAAAAGGGGTAATGAATGAACACCGATTATAATAAACACTCCAATAAGGTAAGGATATTGGTCGGGTTTGGAGCAATCTCGTTTCTTTTTATTGTGCTTGCAATCAGACTGACGATGATAATGATTATAAATGCGGACGAGCTTACCGAGAGGGCTGTTTCACAGCAGACGAGGGATACGCAGATTGAAGCGAAGAGAGGCGCGATTTATGACAGAAACGGCAAGGAACTCGCCACTTCGAGTATATGCTATACCCTCTACGGCAGACCCGCGACCGTGACGGAAGATAAGAGCATTGCGGAGCTTGAGAAACTCTGTGGGGAGCTCGCTGCAATAATAGGTAAAAACAGAATAAAGGCGGAGGACATCGAAAAGCTGCTGTCGGGTAACGATGTTCTCGTCACGATTGCGAAGAGGCTCACTAAGGAGCAGCTCGCCGAAATCAGAAAGCTGAGAGAGCCGGGGCTCGAGTTTTCACAGGGCACTATGAGATATTACCCTCTAAAAAACTTCGCGTCACAGGTGCTCGGTTCGGTAAACGACGACGGCGTAGGCCGCACGGGAATCGAGCTTCAATATAACGAAATCCTTTCGGGTATGAACGGCAGATGGATAATAAATACGGATATATCCGGAAACGAGCTTGTGGAGGGAACTGAAAAATATCACGCGGCGCGCGACGGCTACAGCCTCTATCTGACAATCGATGAGGCTATACAATATTACTGCGAAGAGGAAGCAAAAAACGCCTACGAAAAATGGAAAGCGAAAAAAGTCGAGATACTCGCTATGGATTCGAATAACGGCGAGATTTTAGCCTCATGCGTGTATCCGGGATTCGACCCTAATGACCCGACGACTCCTCAGGGCTTGTCAAAAAAAGAAAAAACGGCTTACGAAAAGCTGAATGATGAGAAAAAGACGGAATACCTGTCGAGAATGTGGAGGAATCCGCTGATCTCGGACACCTACGAGCCCGGTTCGACTTTTAAGCTGGTTACGGCAGCCGCAGCAATAGAAGAAAAAGCGGTATCGCTCTCGGAGAAGTTCTACTGCGGGGGCTCTTTCAGAGTGGCGGATTATACCCTGCATTGCTGGTATAACGGGGCACACGGCAGACAAAACATCAAAAAAGCCGTAGCGAATTCCTGCAACCCTGCCTTTGCCGAAATAGCGAAGAGGATAGGGGCGACGAGGTTCAAAAAATACATCAACCTTTTCGGCTTCGGGCAGCTTACGGGGGTCGACTATCCGGGCGAGAGCAACTCCCTGATTCAGTCGAACATAGGACCTGTAGAGCTCGCCACGCTCGGCTTCGGACAGGGAATATCCATAACACCCGTGCAGCTCGCGTCTGCAATAAGTATGATTGGAAACGGCGGCTATCTGGTTGAGCCCCACTATGTCAAGGGGATAGTCGACCAAGACGGCAACACCGTCGAAACTTTCGACAGAAAAGTTACACGTAAGGTGATTTCAAAAAAAACCTCGAGCATAATGAGAGACATTATGGAATATGAGGTGTC
>JBHAFL010000131.1:0-4051 GCA_041856085.1 Anaerovoracaceae bacterium
GGAGATGAGACGGAATTACTCGTAAGGCACGCGAGGGAGGCATGCAGGTGAGAGCGGTCGGCATAATAGCAGAGTATAATCCGTTTCATAACGGGCACGGCTATCAACTGAAAAAGGCAAAAGAAATATCCGGCGCGGACTGTGCTGTGGCAGTAATGTCGGGCAACTTTACCCAGAGAGGAGAAATTGCCGTACTGGATAAATGGCAGAGGGCGGAGATGGCGATAACGGGCGGAGTTGATTTAGTCGTAGAGCTTCCGCTCGTGTTCGCGTGTAACAGCGCGGGATTTTTTGCACGGGGCGGGGTTGAAATCCTCGAAAACTTGGGAGTATCGCATATCGCATTCGGCTCGGAGTCGGGAGACTTGGACAGGCTGAAACGAATCGCGGCGAAGCTAAAGACCGGCGGAGACGAGCTTGACAAGGCGATAAGAGAACTCGTTAAAAGCGGCAAGTCATTCCCGCGCGCGAGGGCGGAATCAATCGGCGAGGAGTGCTTCCACGAGCCTAACGACGTGCTTGCCGCGGAGTACATTAAAAATATTAAGACCGCAATTCCTATCGCGGTGAAGAGAGAGGGCGCGGGTCATAACGACAGGCAGCCCCGAAAAGGGACAGCCTCAGCTACACTTATCAGAGAAGAGCTGCTGAGAGGCGGCGATGTTTCGGAATATGTGCCTGAGACGACTCTTGCGATATTAAAAAGGGAGGGCAATATACCCGCTTCTGAGGAGCTTCTATACAGCCTTATCGCGTCGAGCGTGCTACGGGCGGGGACGGAACGGCTCAGGCTTGTCTTCGGAGCGGAGGAGGGGCTCGGAGAGAAGCTGTATAAGGAGATAAGGCGTTACAAGAGCTACGAAGAAATCGTAGAGGGGCTTAAGTCCAAGCGATATACGAGGACGAGAATTAAACGCGTTATTTTGAACGTTCTTTTCGGTATCACGAAAGAGGATATAATAAGCGCCGAAAACTATATAAGGATACTGGCACTGAACGATAAGGGAGCGGCATACATTAAAATGTTAAAAAAAAGAGGGAGCTGCATGCTTCCGATTATAAGCAATTTAGGCGACGCACTTCACGATTTCCCGTCTGTCGAAGCGACGCTCCGCAGGGATATTCTCGCGACGGACATATATAATTTAGCGACGGGAAACGATATGTACGAATCTTCCGATTATATCAAAAAACCCTTGAAATATTAGGAAGAGAGGAGTACACTATTACGGTGAAGTTGTTTAGAATCATTTGAGATAAAGGAGAAGATAATGAACATTTTAGTAATCAACTGTGGAAGCTCGTCGCTCAAGTACCAGATTTTGGACATGAGAAACGAAAACCTGCTCTGTAAGGGCATCGTGGAGAAAATCGGAATGGAAGGCTCGATGATTAGCCACGAAAAAACCGGCGAAGAGAAAATCAAATTCGAAACGCCTATGAACGACCATAAGGAAGCGATAGCTCAGGTGCTTGCCGTTATTCAGGACGAAAAGAAAGGCGTTATTAAGTCGATGGACGAAATCGGCGCGGTAGGTCACAGAGTCGTGCATGCCGGCGAAAAATACGCTTCGTCGGTTCTTATCACAGAGGACGTAATTAAGGCTCTCGAGGAGTGTATCGATCTCGCGCCGCTTCATAATCCGGCAAACCTGCTCGGAATAGAAGCTTGCCGAAACCTTATGCCTGAAACTCCTATGGTGGGCGTATTCGATACCGCATTTCATCAGACAATGCCGCCGGAGAGCTATATTTATGCTCTTCCTTATGAATATTATGAAAAGTACGGCGTGAGACGTTACGGCTTCCACGGCACGTCGCATAAGTACGTATCGCAGATGGCGGCAGAGATGCTTAACGTTTCTCTCGACGACCTTAAGCTCATAACTTGCCACCTCGGAAACGGAGCTTCCGTATCCGCTATCAAGAGAGGCAAGTGTATAGATACTTCTATGGGGCTCACTCCTCTTGAGGGACTCGTAATGGGTACGCGCTCAGGGGACATAGACCCGGCCATTATGAACTTCATAGCTCAGAAAGAGGGACTATCCGCGAACGAGATGGACGAGGTATTAAACAAAAAATCCGGCGTCCTCGGGATTTCGGGAGTATCCTCGGATTTCAGAGACCTTGAAGTTGCGGTTGAAGAGGGTAACGAAAGAGCCGCTCTCGCACTTAAGATTTTCGCACACAAGGTAAGATTCTATATCGGAGCATATATTGCAGAGATGAACGGCTGCGACGCAATCGTTTTCACAGCCGGAGTAGGCGAAAACGACATCATAATGAGAGAGCTTATCTGCAATGAACTCGGAAACCTCGGAATTAAACTTGACCCGCTTAAGAATAAGGTTAAGAGCAAACAGAGAACTATTTCGAAGGAAGACTCCAGAATCAAGCTTCTCCTTATCCCTACCAATGAGGAACTGATGATAGCGAGAGACACTCTCAGCATCCTCAGGGAAATGAAAGATAACTGATAGAATTGCCGTAAATTGCCGCAGGAATTGCATGAAAAGGTAAATTTGCAAAGCAACTTACGGTAAGACCGGAAATTGCGTGAAACAAAAAATAATTGTTGACAAAGAGAGAATTTTCAAGTAGTATTAAATAGTTGACGATTGAACGGGTAATACCCTGAAAGAATGATTGTTATTAACTTTTACAGGAGGTGTGAATATATGGCAGTACCTAAAAGAAAAACTTCCAAGGCGAAGAGAAATTCCCGTCAGGCAGCTAATATGAAGATGTCAGCTCCGGGTCTCTCAGTTTGCCCGCAGTGCCACCAGCCTAAGCTTCCTCATAGAGTTTGCCCGAACTGCAACTACTATGACGGTAAAGAAATAGTAGCTGAAGCATAAGTACGGATTTTTGAGGCGAGCATAGCGGCTTGCCTTTTTTCGCTAGTGTGGCTCAATGGTAGAGCAGCGGTATCGTAAACCGCAGGTTGGGGGTTCGATTCCCTTCACTAGCTCCAAAAGATAGCCCCTGAACATTTGATTCAGGGGCTAATTTTTATAATTTATATTTTGGGGCTACATTGAGGTGTTAGTTTTCAACGAATGTAAATTCATTAGTTTTTGTATCAAAGCCTAATGTATAAGAAGTTGATGTTCCTACTTCGAGTTCTAATTTCACAGGACCGAAAGTTTCGGTTACGGTTTTATGCATTACGCCGGGACGTGTAGAGGAGGCAGTCGCTTCAATTATATGTGTCCCTGGAAGAAGCATATATGCGATTTTAGTGCCTTCGTTAAAATGCGAATATGAGTGACCGCCGTCGATACTGATTATTGAAACTTCGACAGTTTTGATACCCCTTTGTCCAACCTGGCAGTAGACTGTAGAGGCTGTAGGGTTGGCATCAAGAAAATCTTGTTTTTTGTTTCTGCTTTTTTTTACATAAAATAAATAACCGACAAAATAGAGTACCATTATAACAGGCACAATGTAAAACCAAACAGGTATATTTTTTAATATTTCCATTTCTTTCTCTCCTTAAAATTTTATTAAATATAACTTATATTTTTTTTGTGGTGTTTAATTTTATTGCGACTTGTTTTTCGCCGACAATCCCAAGGTCATTCAATAAGCTCATATAGTCTTTTTTACTTAAAAAACTGCAGTCGAAACTTTCTTTTGCACCATTGCAATCTACGGTCAGTTCATAGTCATCGTGATTAGTAATTTGAGAGTGAAATCCGCATTCTGAAATCGTATATGTGCTGGATTTCTTTTTTGTAATAAATGAAACTGTTTCATTATCAATTTCTACTCTAAGCTTGGACTGTGAAAACATAATAGAAACCACTAATAAAAAAAACAATAACCCGATTGCTGCTGATATTATTAAATTATCGGTTATGGAACCAATCAATATAAAAAGAAAAACAGAACCAACAACGGCACTTATCATATAAGACAGCAAAGACGGGGGTGCGGACAAAAACCTGGACACATATAGGGCTCTGAAAGGAGTCAATGATGTATTCAGAAGAACAGAGAACAAAGGCACTGCATGTTTTTCATCAGATAGGATCTGTTACAGATA
>JBHAFL010000132.1:0-18109 GCA_041856085.1 Anaerovoracaceae bacterium
CTATGTAGACAGAGGCATCAGAAAACGCGCGCTTCTGGGAGTGGGAAAGGTCGACTACGGCGATTCCAATGAGCTCCTGCCTCTTGAAGAGGGCATAGAGGTGCTCGGAGCTTCGTCGGATCACACCATAATCGACATCGAGGACTCCGTCCGCGACTGGAAAATCGGCGATATAATGGAGTTCGACGTGAATTATGCTACGATGGTATATCTCACAAGCAGCCGCAATGTGAATATAGTGTTCGTGAATAAATAATGAAAGGTAAATTAAAATGGCAGAGAAATTTACAATGACACAAGAGGGCTACGATAAAATAGTAGCCGAGCACGAGGAGCTCGTCTCAGTCAAACGTGCGCAGATTGCGGAAGAGCTCAAGGAAGCGGTAGCTTTCGGGGATCTCTCCGAAAACGCCGAATATACTGCGGCTAAAGCAGAGCAGGCAGAAATCGAAGAAAAAATCACTCGCTATGAACATATGATAAAAAACGCCGAAATCGTCAACGAAGAGGCAATCACCAACGATTTCGTGGGAGTGGGTCTTAAGGTAAAGGTAAAAAACCTCGACACCAAGGAGACGTCAGTCTATGCTATAGTAGGAACTACGGAAGCCGAGCCTTTCGCTGAGCCTATACCTAAGATTTCGAACGAATCTCTCATAGGTCAGCATCTGATAGGCAAGAAAAAAGGCGAAAAAGTGGAGTTCCTGGTGCCTGACGGAATGCTGAGACTTCAAGTAATGGAAATAAAAAGATAAATATTAAAAGCAGAAAGGTGCAATTATGAGTACAGATAACATCAAGGTAGACAGCCGCGAGGTTACTGAAACGGCGGAAACTACCGAAGAACAGCTCACCGAGCAGAGACAGATAAAGAGAGAAAAGCTCAAGGCTCTTCAAGAAGCGGGGCGTAATCCGTTCCTGCACGAAACGTGGGAAGTTACCGCACATTCAGAAGATATCAAGTCAAACTTCGTGGCAATGGAAGACCAGGAGGTTTCGGTTGCGGGACGTATTATGGCGTTCAGACATATGGGCAAGGCGTCATTCCTCGATATTCAGGATAAGCAGGGAAGAATACAGATTTTTGTCAGCAAAGATGCCCTCGGTGATGAGGAATATAGCTGGTTCAAGTCATACGACAGGGGAGATATCCTCGGAATCGAAGGAACGGTTTTTAAGACGAGAACAGGCGAAATCTCGGTTAAAGCTGCCAAGGTAGTGCTTCTTTCGAAGTCGATTCAGGTTCTTCCTGATAAATGGGCGGGACTTAAGGATCAGGATCAGAGATACCGCCAGAGATATGTCGACCTGATCATCAACCCTGAGGTTAAGGAGACGTTCCTCAAGAGAGCGGCGTGTATCAAGGAATTCAGAAGAGTGCTTGAAGAGGACTTCGGATATCTTGAGGTAGATACGCCGATACTTACGACAATCGCCGGCGGAGCTAACGCGAGACCGTTTAACACGCATCATAATACGCTCGATATAGACCTCAAGCTCAGAATATCAAACGAGCTTTTCCTTAAGAGATGCATAGTCGGCGGACTCGACAGAGTGTATGAGATGGGTAAGATGTTCCGTAACGAGGGTATGGACAGACGCCATAACCCTGAGTTCACCAATATGGAATGCTACGCCGCATATCAGGATATGGACTTCACTATGGAAGTTACCGAGCAGCTCGTTTATAAGGCGCAGATGCTCGTGAACGGTACGCCGATAATTAAATACCAAGGCAAGGAATTTGACGTTACACCGCCGTGGAGAAGAATAACGATGACAGGAGCTATCAAAGAGCTCACAGGCGTGGACTTCGATAAAATTAACACGGACGAAGAAGCGAGGGCAGCTGCCGTCTCGCAGGGAATGAAAGAAGAGGACGTTAAGGGACTTCCTCGCGGTAAGATAATCGCGGAGATGTTCGACGCTTTCGTAGAAGACGTACCGGGATATCTTGACGGGCCTGTATTCGTAATCGGACATCCTGTAGAGGTTTCGCCTCTTTCGAAGCGTGACCCTGTCGACCCGAGAATCACGAGGAGATTCGAAGCATACATAAACGGCTGGGAGGTTGCCAACGCGTTCTCCGAGCTGAACGACCCTATCGACCAATATGAGAGATTCGCAGAGCAGCAGGCTCAGCTTGATTCAGGCGAAGACGATGAAGCTCACCCGATGGATATGGACTTCGTAAACGCGATAGAAGTAGGTCTTCCCCCTACAGGCGGTCTCGGCGTAGGTATCGACAGATGTATAATGCTCATCTGCGACGCGGCCTCAATCAGGGATGTGGTGCTCTTTCCGACAATGAAGCCCATAGATTAAAAAGGTGAGGAAAATCAAGGCTTGCACGACTTCATAAATCAAAAAGACAACAAAAAGACAACATTTTTTGATACGAATATTGCATGATATTAACCGAATAGGAGTGATATATAGACACAGAAAAGGAGGATAACGCCACGATAGAATACGCAAATAAAATCGCAAATCGGCGATAAAGCTTACACGTACTTAGTAACGGAGATATACGACTTACCTTTTTTCGAGGTGCCGACCACTCCGTTATATATGACTTTGCCCTTTCCTCTTAAGACAAGCTTTTCTCCGTTTTTGACCTGATAGTCCGGTTTGTTAACTTCTCTTCCCGCGACGAAAACCATGCCCTTAGAGATAGCGAAGACCGCGTCTTTTCTCGAAACGCCGAATGCAGATGAAATAATATTGTCAAGGCGAGGAGAGGATACATTAAGCTTTATTTCGACCTTTTCAATCTCGCCCGTATCTAAGGCGGAGATATCCTCAATTTCCGCCGTGAGGGCGGCTCTGCCTGCGCTTTTGAAATTTTCAAGGAGATATTTCGATATCTCTTTTTTTACTATTATCTGTGCCCCGTCCTTAAGAACTATGATGTCGCCGACCTTTTCTCTTTTTATTCCCAAGCCCATAAGTGCGCCGAGGTAGTCGCGGTGCCCGAGTGTCGTCCTCTCTTGCTTAGGAAGCCTGAGCCTAAGGATTACCACGGGACAATCGTCCGAATTCGATGAAAAAAACCCGATGAGTTCCTGTTCATTCTTCACGTTCATATATCCGGGCGCGAAAACGATCATACGCCTCTCTGCGTCGGCATAACCGCCGTAATAATAGACGCCATCGGTAATATGCGATTTAACAAAGCGATTGGCAGCGCTCTGCTCTTCAAGGGTCAAAAAATCACAGGAGTCCATAAGTCCCGTCCTTATAAACCTGTCGAATCTATCCTCTGCTATCTTCAGAAAAAATTTGTTATCTTCCATATATGAAACTCCATTCGGCAATATTGAATAAGCTGATTATATCAAAAAACATAGAAAAAAGCTGTAGAAAATACAATCAATTATTGCGGTACGGAAATTCAGTCTGTTAAAAACGGGAGACGAAATCCGAAATGTTGTAATAAGACGCAGTCCGTGATATAATAACAGCGTCTGTAGACGTGCGATATTTGCCTGCGTAAGCTTCGGCGAAAGCGCACATAGTAATCACACATATTTTAAGGAGAATGTAAGTTATGAAGAAAAAATTAGCGGTATTATCACTATCATTGGTGATGGTTTTTTGCTTTAGCGCCAATGCTTTTGCAAGCGTATCGGTCGACAATAATTCTTGGATTGCAAAAAACAAAAACAGCTCGTTCAGCGTGCTTGTAGATTATACGGGAGAAACCGCTCCTCTCACCGCATTCTGGACTCACGGGTTATACTGCAGTTGGGGCAAAATATACGAAGACACCGCCACAAGCAAAATTCAGGAACTTGTAATCAATGTTGACGAGAATTCGAGCATCGGAGCGAACAGCATTTTCATCGCACCGTCGCAGGCAGAAGTACCCGACGGCAGCTTTGCATTTATTAACGTCTATGTAACCGACCAGAGCGAAATCGAAATATCAAATATAAAAAAGGCAAACAAAAAAGTAAAAGTCACTTGGACAAACGGCAAATCGGGATTTTATCAGCTGCAGTATAGAGAAAAAAACGGCTCTTGGAAAAACGCGTCTGACGACTATATTTCAAAATCCTCGTTCAGCTTCGCCAAACTGAAAAAAGGCAAGACGTATTCATTTAGGGTAAGATGCGTTACGCCTGCGCCGGTTGAGTTCTATGGAGCGACATGGGACAGCGGCGACAAGATTGGTAATTACATCTACGGGCCTTGGTCGGATAAATTTTCATACAAGGTTAAATAATATTTAGAAGATATTCACAGGGTATCACCGCTTACGCCGATGCCCTCATAGGTTCGAAACCGTTGAAACATAATTAAAACCCGCGAAGCACCGAAACTTCACGGGTTTTAATTTGGTGCGGATAAAGGGATTCGAACCCCCATGGTCTCCCACACGGACCTGAACCGTGCGCGTCTGCCAATTCCGCCATATCCGCATAACATTTAATATTGTGTCTTAATGCTGAACGTATCTATTATATACCATAGGAGAATAAAAATCAAAAGTTTTTTTCGCGCTTAGAGAAATTTGAAATTTTCACTAAAAATTATACCGATACAATTTTAACGGGCTCAACCGCTTTTTTCCGCCCCGAAAGTCTCGCATCTACCGTGAAGCTGCAAGTCGAGCACGGCTTTTATCAAGGTTTTTATTGAAAAAAAGTTTGAGAAGTGTTATCCTATAATGCAATACAAAAAATGTCACTTAAAAGAGGTAAAAAGTATGAAAGAAGTATTGTTAAGAGAATTATTCAGGGCTGCGGAGAGTTTCGCCGAACAGGAAGTCATAGTAAAAGGATGGATCAGAAACAACCGCAATTCAAACAAGTTCGGCTTCATTGAGCTGAATGACGGCTCATTTTTCAAGTCCGTGCAGGTTGTTTACGAGCAGGAATTCCTTAATAATTACGACGAAATCGCTAAGTCCTATGTTGGCGCCTCGCTCATAGTTACAGGCAAAGTTTGCCTTACGCCGAACGCTAAGCAGCCTTTTGAAATCAAGGCGACCGATATCAAGGTTGAGGGAGCGTCCACACCTGATTATCCGCTTCAGCCTAAGCGCCACTCGATGGAGTTCCTTAGAGAAATCGCATACTTGAGACCGAGAACCAACACTTTCAGCGCCGTTTTCAGAATCAGGTCGCTCATCGCATATGCGGTTCACAGGTTCTTTCAGGACAGAAATTTCGTATATGTGCACACCCCGATAATCACGGGTTCGGACTGCGAGGGAGCAGGCGAGATGTTCAGGGTGACAACACTTGACCCGATTAACCCGCCTATGACGGAAGAGGGTAAGGTCGACTATTCCGAAGATTTTTTCGGCAAAGAAACCAACCTCACGGTTTCAGGCCAGCTTGAAGCGGAGATTTTCGCCATGGCGTTCAGAAACGTATATACTTTCGGGCCTACGTTCAGGGCAGAGAACTCGTACACCGCACGCCATGCGTCTGAGTTTTGGATGATAGAACCCGAGATGGCGTTTTGTGACCTCAAACAGGATATGGAAGTTATGGAAGATATGGTAAAGTACATAATAAACTTCTGCCTCGAAAACGCGCCCGAAGAGATGGAGTTTTTTAATAACTTCGTCGATAAGGGGCTTCTATACAGACTTGACAACATAATAAACTCCGATTTCGGCAGGGTTACCTACACGGAAGCCGTAGAGCTTCTCAAAAAATCCGGTAAAGAATTTCAGTATCCTGTTGAGTGGGGAATCGACCTGCAAACGGAGCACGAGAGATATCTCACTGAAGAGATATTCAAAAAACCTGTTTTCGTAACGGACTATCCTAAGGATATCAAGGCGTTCTATATGCGCCTTAACGACGACGGCAAGACCGTTGCTGCTTGCGACTGCCTCGTGCCGGGCGTAGGCGAAATCATCGGAGGCTCGCAGAGAGAAGAGAGACTCGAGGTATTGGAGAGCAGAATGGCGGAGCTCGGCTTAAACCCTAAAGATTATTGGTGGTATATGAATCTCCGCAAGTTTGGCGGCTGTACCCACTCCGGCTACGGCCTCGGCTTCGAAAGAATGATTATGTACGTTACGGGTATTCAGAATATCCGCGACGTTCAGCCGTTCCCGAGAACGCCTAAGAACGCCGAGTTCTGACCGTAATAAAAGAACATTTGCCCGCTTGCAACGCCGAGCGGGTATTTTTGTATAATGAAAACCCCGCGTTTGACGCGGGGATGGCATTTTTGCAAAAACTCCCAAGCAAAATCCCGCAAACTCCACAAAAATCCCCTATTTTTATTGCATAATCGGAATATTTTGTGGTAATATGAAAGTCGTGAAAAAACTGATTGGCAGGACGTCTTCACGCGGACTCAAGGGGGACAAGCTTAATTGGGATTAAAAAACAGGGGGATAAAATGAAAATTGATTTTAACAAAGAAAAAATTACAACTTTAAGGTGGTTTGACATATTGGCAGTTACGCTGATAATGTTCGGAAACGCGATATATAATTCCACGCTGGGGTATATTGCGCTTTTTAACGAAACCGCGACGCTTGAGGAAAACCTCACGTTTACGACAGCGCAGAATTATCAGGCGCTCATCAATCAATCGGGTCTTCTGCTTCTCGCTATAGCCTATCTTTTAATTAGGCGATTCGACTTCGGTGTGTTCGCTTCAAGGATTAAACTCAGCCCGTGGCTGCCGATTCAGGTGATAGCGCTTTTTCTGATTCCGGGGCTCGCAATGGACATATACTATTACGGGAGCTATTATGCTGCCGAGATTCTCAGACCGAGCATAGTGGACATTGCGTCTAATGCGGATTTCTCGCTTGTGATTTTCGCGCTTCTTAACGGCTTTTATGAGGAGATTTTTTTTCTCGGAGTATGCCTTGCGGTTAAGCCTGAGCACGTTAAGCGGGCGTTTCTGTATTCGCTCGTCATAAGGTGCAGCTTTCATACCTATCAGGGACTTATGAACGGTATAGCCTTAGGACTCATTCTCGGAATCATATTTTTTGCATTATACAAAAAAATTAAACCTGAAAATATGCTGCCGTTTTTCCTCGCGCACGCGATTGCCGATATAGTAGGCTTATCCGCGATGGCTGTTTTTTGGTAAAGGCGGCTCGAAATAACAATACATAATAGGAGTAACTATGCTTGACAGATTGGAATTCATACTTGAAAAATATGAGGAGCTTTCGATGAAAGTGTCCGACCCTGATATCATCTCGAACCAGCCCGTGTGGAAAAAACACATGAAAGAGCTCGGGGAGATTGAACCGGTTGCCCTTAAGTTCAAGGAATATCGCAAGGCGAAAGAGGCTATAGCCGACGCTAAAGAGATGCTTTCCTCGGGTGATGAGGAGATAAAGGAGCTCGCTAAAATGGAGCTCACGGAGCTTGAGGAGACGATTCCCGAAATGGAGTCGGAGCTTAAGATTCTGCTGCTCCCTAAGGACCCTAATGACGAGAAAAACGTAATTCTGGAAGTCAGGGCCGGAACGGGCGGCGAAGAGGCTGCGCTTTTCGGTATGGATCTTCTCAGAATGTATTTAAGATATGCGGAGCGAAGAGGTTGGAAGACCGAAGTAATCGACGCGAACGAGACCGAAATCGGCGGTATTAAGGAAGCGGAAGTCCTCATCAAGGGTAAGGGCGCGTACTCGAGATTGAAATATGAATCAGGCACTCACAGGGTACAGCGTGTACCGGACACCGAGTCCTCGGGAAGAATTCATACCTCGGCTGCGACGATAGCGGTGCTTCCCGAGGTTGACGATGTGGAGGTTACTGTTGACCCTAACGATATCAGGGTTGACGTGTACCGCTCCTCCGGTCACGGCGGACAGTGCGTTAACACGACGGACTCGGCGGTAAGAATCACACATCTTCCGACGGGGCTTGTTGTAACCTGTCAGGACGAAAAATCGCAGATAAAGAATAAGGAAAAGGCGTTAAGAGTGCTTAAGTCGAGACTTTATGATAAGATGATGCAGGAGCAGAACGACGCGGTGTCTGCCGAGAGGCGCTCACAGGTTGGCTCGGGCGACCGCTCCGAGAGGATAAGGACATATAACTTCCCTCAGGGGCGCGTGACAGACCACAGAATCAATATGACGATATATAAGCTGGATAACTTTTTAGACGGCGAAATCGACGATATAGTGGACGGGCTTATCACGGCCGAGCAAGCTGAGAAGATGAAAAGCTTCTAAGAATATTATAAATTATAATCTGAAATGAAAACTAAGATATTAGGAATAACAGAACGAGATATATCAGTTGCTGCCGAAATCATAAAAAACGGCGGTCTGGTAGCTTTTCCTACCGAGACGGTCTACGGGCTCGGGGCGAACGCGCTGGACGAAACCGCTGTCCGAAAGGTCTACGAGGCTAAGGGCAGACCTTCGGATAACCCGATGATAGTCCATATATCGTCTTTTGACGATATGGGGAAGCTTACGGATAATATCACGGAGGATATGAGAACTCTGATGGGGGAACTTTGGCCGGGACCGTTGACTATGGTGGTTCACGCCAAGGATATAATTCCTAAGGTCACTACCGGCGGTCTTGATACGGTTGCCGTTCGTATGCCCTCAGGCGAAGTTGCCGCAGCACTTATAAGGGCGGCGGGAGTGCCGATTGCCGCTCCGTCCGCTAATATCTCGGGTCGCCCCAGTCCTACGGCATATAAGCACTGCATTGACGACTTATCAGGCAGAATTGACGCGATAATCTGCGGCGATAACTGCGAGATAGGCATCGAATCGACAGTCGTTGATCTTACAGGAGAAGTTCCCGTAATATTAAGACCGGGGATAATAACGCGCGAGGCGCTATCCGAGGTTCTCGGCAAAAATGTACAAGTCGATTCTTACCTTTTGCTGAAACCTGAAAAGTCTGAAATAGGCGGAGGCGGTGTAATTGACCCTGCTTGTCAGGCTGTGAGCCGGGTTGAGCTAAAAGGCGAAGAACAAGAAAGAAAAAACATATCGCCAAATTGCAATGAAATAGATATTACAGGCAGTGCCGGTCTAAAAGAACAGTTAAAGCGAAATTCGCGGGGGACAGAGCTTAAGCCTAAGTCGCCGGGCATGAAATACAGACACTATGCGCCTAAGGCTCAAATGGCGGTTTATCGCGGCGAAAGAGAAGCCGTTCTTCGTGCCATATCCGCGGAAGAACTCAGACTTTTAAGCGAGGGCAAGAGGGTCGAAGTAATAAAATTCCCCGAAACCGAGCCGGAATTGGCTGCAAGGGAGTTTTTTGCAAGGCTCAGAGAAAGCGACAATCGAGGTATCGACATTATATTGGCGGCGGCTCTTCCCGAAGAGGGAGTCGGCTTCGCCGTGATGAACAGGATGTTCAAGTCCGCGGGCTACAATATAATAGACGTCTGAATAAGGTCTGAAGAATATGTCAAAATTCAGCTTCAGGAATTCTCGTCATCACGTGTATAAAAGCGGTTGACGGTGTGTAATCGGTAATGATTCGGAAAATGAATTTTACATAATAATATTAAGTTATATATTCGGCGTTTCGCCATGTACAGGCGAGACAATCGGAAAGGAGTGATAAAACTATGGTCATAGCGTTAGCAAGCGATCACGGCGGATATGAACTGAAAGAAAAGGTTAAGTTACATCTCGCCGAAAAATACGCTGATTTAGAGATAACGGATCTCGGCACATGCTCCGGCGAATCTGTGGACTATCCGGTCTACGGCAAGGCATGCGGCGACGAAGTGGCATCGGGAAAAGCTGATGCGGGTATAGTTTTTTGCGGAACCGGAATAGGAATATCCATTGCGGCGAATAAGGTAAAAGGCATAAGATGCGGACTCTGCACTTCCGTGGAGACGGCGCGCCTGACTAAACAGCACAATAACGCCAACATATTGGCGCTCGGCGGCAGAACCACAGAGCCTGAGTTGGCGTGCAGGATTGTTGATGAATGGCTTAATACCGAGTTTGAGGGCGGACGCCACAAGAGAAGAGTCGATATGCTTGACGAGATGTAAAAAAAAGACTTACCAAGATTCAGCTGAAGCACCCGACGAGATGCAGCTGCTGAAAAATGCAGTCAAATCGCAGAAAGCAAATAGGCGACGAAGAAACTCGTATATGCGGCTGAAGCGTTCGCGTCTGCTAAAATCAGATGAATGTTTTTTGCGGAATATATAAAATTAAAATGATACAAGGAGACAAAAAATGGGAAATGTACTCGTGTTTGACCACCCGCTGATTCAACATAAGGTTACGCTTATGAGAAAAAAAGAAACGAATAACAAGGAGTTCAGAGAGCTTGCGAAAGAAATCGTTACTCTTATGGGCTATGAAGCGACAAGAAATCTGCCTCTTGAAGAGGTCGAGATAGAAACGCCGATATGCAAGACCAGGCAAAAAATGCTGAAAGGCGAGGATATCGCCATCGTACCTATTCTAAGAGCCGGACTCGGCTTCGTGGACGGTATGCTGGCACTCTACCCGAACGCCAAGGTAGGACACGTGGGACTTTACAGAGACCCCGATACGCATACACCGGTAGAATACTACTGCAAGCTGCCTAAGGACATTGAGAAGAGAACGATATTCGTAGTAGACCCGATGCTCGCGACAGGCGGCTCGGCTATTGACGCTATTAACTCCATCAAGCAGAGAGGCGGAGACAAAATAATCTTTATGTGCCTGATTGCCGCACCGGAGGGCATTAAGGCGATGCAGTCCGCACACCCCGAAGTTGATATATATATAGCGCAGCAGGACGAGAAGCTGAACGAGCACGCGTACATCGTTCCGGGACTGGGCGACGCCGGAGATCGTCTCTTCGGTACGAAATAGTTCAGGGGAAATGAAAGCACGTAGCTGTGGGTTTTTTGCGACAGGTAAAATAAAAAGGAAACATATAGCATAGAAGTAATTGACAGAAAGGAACCTGAAAAATTGGATTTCAATAAAATGATACCGGATAACGTAAGCAGTTTTGACAATGTTTACGATGTACTGAAAGAAAGAGGCTTCATAGAGCAGTCCACGGACGAGGAAAAGGTTCGCGAGCTTCTAAAAAACGAAAAGGTTAAATTCTACATCGGCTTCGACCCTACCGCAGATTGTCTTCACGTGGGACATTTCATGCAGGTAATCATAATGATGTATATGCAAAAATTCGGCCATACGCCGGTAGTCCTGATAGGCGGAGGCACGGGAATGGTAGGCGACCCGTCAGGCAGAAGCGATATGCGTCAGGTAATGGATATAGAAACAATAGAGCATAACTGCGAGCAGTTCAAGAAGCTCTTCAATCAGTTCCTCGAGTTCGACGAAGAGTGGAAGTATGAGGGCAACGAGGGTGTTTATACGCCGGGACGCGAGAACAAAAAACCCGAACCGGGCAAGGCCATCGCGGTGAACAATGCGAGGTGGCTCAGACCGCTTAACTACATCGATTTCTTAAGAGAAGTCGGCTCGCAGTTCAATATCAACACTATGCTCAGAGCCGAATGCTTCAAGCAAAGAATGGAGCGCGAGGGCGGGCTCACTATGTTCGAGCTTAACTATATGCTTATGCAGTCATATGACTTTATGGTAATGGCGCGAGACTTCGACGTTAAGATACAGTTCGGTGGCAACGACCAGTGGTCGAACATAATCGGCGGAGTGGAGCTCACACGTAAGCTCACGGGAAAAGAAGTATACGGGATGACATTCTCGCTCCTCACCAATTCCGAGGGGCAAAAAATGGGCAAGACCGCTAAAGGCGCGCTCTGGCTGAGACCTGAGAAGACTTCACCGTTCGAGTTCTTCCAGTATTGGCGAAATGTAGCGGACGCCGATGTCAATAAGTGTCTCAGAATGCTGACATTCCTGCCTATGGAGGAAGTTGACAGATTATCAGCCCTTGAGGGTGCGGAAATCAATAATGCTAAGGAGATATTAGCTTACGAAGTGACGAAGCTCGTACATGGCAAAGAAGAGGCCGACAAGGCACTGGACGGCGCGCGCGCCGCTTTCGGCGGCGGAGCGGATATGTCGAATGTGCCGACGGCGGTTATGCCGAGGGAAAACTTCGAGGGCGAGGGAATGGGTCTCATCAATCTTCTTAAGGAACTTAAGCTCGTGCAGAACAGCTCCGATGCGTTCAGGACTATAGAGCAGGGAGGGCTGACGCTCGCCGGCGAAAAAGTAACCGACCCTAAGATGAACATAGGACTCGACAGCTTCAATGTAGAGGGTAAACTGCTCATTCAGAAAGGCAAGAAAAAATTCCAGATGGTAAAGCTGGGCTGATATAGCCACCGAAAAGCAGGAAAATGGTTTTCTGACAACCTAAGGCGGCAAAAGAGAAACAGAATAATAAAAAAAGCGATAACACGAAAAGACGAAAACCCCACGTCAGCATTTTAGCATGACGCGGGGATTTTATTTTTTAGCCTTATGTGACCGAGTTACAGACAGCTAAAATTTTTTGCTATATAATGACCCTGAAATCACAATAATAGCTTGACAGTCACTGCTCATGTTGAATTGGAATTGTACGATTTTCAACAGTCATTAAAGAAATTATTGTGCAGGAGATATAAAATATTGAAAGAAATACGAAAGGTGATAAAAATGGGATTTTTTGATTTTTTACTCGGAGCGGATATAAACAAGGGAATAGACGAATATAGCGGTACGAAAGGCGCGGTGCTCCTTGATGTGCGCACCGTCGAAGAATATAGAGAGGGACACGTCAAGGGAAGCATCAATATTCCTTTAGACAGCCTGAATAAAGTCGGCGGCAAGGTTCCGACAAAAGACACGCCGATATTCACCTACTGCCACAGCGGCGCAAGGAGTATGCAGGCGGTATCCTACCTAAAAAGGCTCGGTTACGATAATGTGAAAAACATCGGCGGTATCGCGAGATATACCGGCGAATTGGAGCAGTAGACCGCGTCAAAAAACACAACGCATGACGGAAAGAGAGCCTACATCAGCTTTTTTGTACTTGACAATATCGAATATTGATAATAGAATATAGGCGAATAATATCGATATTTGATAATAAAAAATTTAATTCCATACGGCTTTTCGTGAAAGGGGGCGGGGTATTGGCAAGAGAAAAATTAAAGACGCTGACGGAGCAGATGTTCTATGTGCTTCTCGGCTTCCGTAAAAAAAAATACGGCACGGAGGTAATGAATGAGGTCGCTGAGATTACCGGCGGCAGAATTACAATCGGAGCAGGCACTATGTATAACCTGACCGACCAATTCCTTGAACTCGGACTGATTATGGAAACAGAATCAGAGGGGAGGAAGAGAAGCTATATACTTACGTATGTCGGCCGAAAAGCGCTCGAGACAGAAATCGAGAGACTGAAATTGCAACTTTCAGATTATGAGAAGTTTATGGGGGGCGAAGATGAACAGAGATGAGAAAGCGGGAGATGTGAAAACGCCGAATAAGGTTAAAACCAAAATCAGGCTCAAGCTTTTCGCCGCTTATGACTACGACGGCATTAGAGATGAAGTAGAGAAAATGGCGAAGCAAGGCTGGCTCATGGAAAAAATAGGCTCTTTTTATGTGAGATACAGGGAGTGTCCGCCTACGGATTTAACTTGTGACATAGTATTTAACAGGTTGGACTGCGATTCTGAAGTGGGAATGGAAGAGAGAAAAAATATAAGCGTTTTTCTCGAGGATACGGGTTGGGAAGAAATTTTCACTTGGATGCAGGCAACTGTTTTCGTAAAAGAAGGTTCCTATAATGAATCGCTATACACGGATGAGGCGATGAAACTCCGGGGAATACATACGTCTATGAAAAAGAGTTATCTGAAGAATTCGACAGCTATGCTTATTATAGGGCTGATTTTTTTGATTCAAAATATCTACCGTACGTTTTTTGACCCGCATAGAGAATACTACAGTATAAGCGGCAATAGGACATTGTTTAGTCTGGTGTATATATTTATAGTATTCTTTTCGCCTGTTATATACTATTATGTCTGGAGAGGGATATCGTTAAGAACGATTAAGCGCGGAGGAAGATGCATATCCACAAGACCGAGTTCATATATTAAAACTATCGTGCCTGTTGCAGTCGCATTAGGAATAGTCTATCTGATAGTGGCCATACCGTCGGCCTCTTTGATATCGAGCATAACCATTGCAGCGGCAGTTACGCTTATTGCGTTAATAGGCGTATTATTATATGAACTATATCTTAAAGAACTTGAGGGCGGTGTGCCGGAGAAAAAAAGCAAGGCTGTGTGTACGCTATCGGCTATAATAATGATGATATTCATAATTATAATGATGGCGCTTGTATACGCCGTTGAGCATTAAACATAATATCGCAAAAAACAAACTTTGAAATCATGTCCTCAAAAACTGTTTGAGGGCAGCACCTGTCACTAATAGCAATATATTTTATTTATGGGAGGATACGCACTATGAAAAAAATTATTTCAGTATTATTGATTCTTATGATGCTGCTCGGCGTAAGCGCTTGCACCGGCGAGGGAGAAAACACGGGAAGCCCGGCCACGGCGACGGACGGACAGTTCGTGTTCACGAGGGATAATTTCCCGAGACTGAACGGTTCTACATCAATGGTACCGCTCGGACAGGCGATTGCGAGCGTTCTTCTCGGAGAAACGCGCGAGCAGGTCAGCGACTTAACGAACTTTTCGAGGACTACCCAGTCGTACCGTGAACTTATGAACGGACAGGCGGATTTGCTGATATCGGGAGCCCCGCCCGAGGCAATATATCAGGAAAAAGAAGCGGCGGGCTTCGAGTGGGAAATCTCGACTTTTTCGGTTGACGGCCTCGTTTTTATCGTGAATAAGGACAATCCTGTCGATAATCTCACCACCGAGCAAATCCAAAAAATATACACGGGGGAAATCACGAACTGGAGCGAGGTAGGCGGCGATGATGTCGATATCGTACCTTTCCAGCGAAACGAAGAAGCGGGAAGTCAGACTGCCATGAAAAAGCTCGTTATGGGAGATATTCCTATGATGAAAGCGCCGGAGGAATATGTGAGCGGCGCTATGGGAGGTCTGGTAGAGGCAGTGGCATCGTATAACGATTCTGCCGCAGCCATAGGCTATACCGTATATTACTATGCCAACGATATGAAGATGGCGGACGGGCTGAAGATTATATCGGTAAACGGAGTCGAGCCGAGCGTAGAAACTATCAGGACGCATGAGTATCCTTTCATCAATGATTCTTATGTGGTAATAAAAGCGGGTCTTGCCGATGATGATCCCGCGAAGATTCTTTATAACTGGATAATGAGCGAAGAGGGACAGAAGCTCGTGGCGCACGAGGGATATGTGAGTATTCTTGACGTGGAGAAAGAGTAATGAAAAAATTGATAATTGTGCTAATCTTGCCGTTTCTTATATGTGCCTGCGCGCCTTGGACGGGAGCCGTGACAGAACAGGAAACGGCGTCACCGGTATATACCGACCGGTCGAAGCTGACTGATTATGAACCGCCGAAATCTGAATACAAAGAGCACGCAGGATATAAAGGGGGCGGCATTCTCGCGGCACGTGACGATTACGGAACATTACTGAGCTATGTCGGCGCCTATGCTGCAATGGAGCAGTATATCACAGACGAAGTCCCCATGTTCGGACTTGTTACGGACAAAGGGGAGCTTGTTACCGACCCGATATATTCACAGATAGTTTTTTATGAGGATTTCCTTATTCTTTACCGCGGCGTAGCTAAAGAAGTACCGAAAGGCGAAAAAGCTCCTGACAGATATTCAAGCGGAAAACTGTTATTAACGCTTGCAGCGTCAGACGGGAGCTGGATTCATGAGCTTAATGAAAGTGAAGTGGTTGCAAGAGGCGAAGGCGTGCTGATGACTGCCGGACGGGATAAATCGCTCGATGTACGGAATAAGCATGGTGAGCTGATAGCGCATTTTGATTTCTCGCTTTTTGAAAAAATGTTAGGAAAAGACTTTGTGATTGGCGGAGATTCCGGAAATGGCATCAGTTGGATGGATGACAAGACGGGATATTTGATTGCAAACTTTTATAAGGGCAGGTTTCATGAGAAAGCGATAAGACTCTATCTTGATTTCGGGAGCGGTAAGGTCTTGAAGAAGCCTCCAAAAGGCTACCCTGTCGAGATAGATTACGACTCGCTTGCTCGGGAAGAAGAGGAAACGCCGCCCGATTTTGCCGAAAAAAATAATATGAATAGAATTTCGGACGCGGTTACCGGCGAAAAATACTATTGCGGACATATCACAGATGATGAGGGAAGAACTTACTACACCCTCTATGACAGCGACGGCAATGAGGTTATCGAGAAGTACAGCTATGAAAATTACTACATGGTGACAACTGTGCGTGCGGGACTCTTATCGATATTTGATAAAGGAACATTCTGTCTGAACAGAATTGAAGACGGAGAAACGATATTCCGCTATGTCATAAAGACCAACTACGATTGAAAAATTAAACCAAGCCTTCGGCTGCATAAATTCGCAGACTAAAGCTTTCGACCGCTGAAAAATAATAAAAAAAGTGCTTGCACATTAAGCTGTTTGCACTTATAATATACGAGCGCGACTGTGCGCTTCTGAGAGTTAGGCTTCGTCCGGAGATTCTCAGACTAAAAGTTATTTTAGGATGCCGACCATGTTTAAGGTTTGGGAATGCGCCTTGGCGCTAAACTCAGCTATCCGTAAACACAGTAGGCAGGGCCGAAAACGTTTGTGAGGATTTTTTGCACAAACCCAGTAGGCAGAAAGGGAGAAAGAGATGAAATCATTCATCGCTAAGCCTGCAGAAGTTGAACGCAAGTGGTTCATCGTTGACGCAGAGGGCAAGACGCTCGGCAGACTCTCCACTGAAGTCGCTACGATTCTCAGAGGAAAGAACAAGCCGACATTTACACCGCACGTAGATTGCGGAGATTACGTAATCGTAATCAATGCGGAGAAGGTTGAAGTAACCGGTAAGAAGAGAAGTGAAAAAATCTATAAGAAGCACACAGGATACCCCGGTGGTCTTAGAGAAATCACATTCGAAAAATTACAGGCTAAAAAACCTGAAGAAATCATCAACCATGCTGTTAAAGGCATGCTTCCTGATGGTAAACTTGGAAGACAGATGTTCAAGAAGTTAAAGGTTTATGCCGGTTGTGAGCATCCGCATGCAGCACAGAAGCCGGAAACCTTAGAGTTTTAAGAAAGGGAGGAAATGACAAATGGCTAAAATGCAGTATCAAGGTACAGGCAGAAGAAAGTCTTCAGTTGCCAGAGTTAGATTAATCCCCGGAAACGGAAAGATCACTGTTAACAAGAAAGACTTGGAAGATTACTTCGGAATGGAAATCGTTAAGAGAGAGGTTCGTCGTCCGTTTGAAATCGCAGGTTGCGAGGGCAAGTTCGACGTTATCGCTACAGTTGCAGGCGGCGGCTTCACGGGACAGGCAGGCGCGCTGAGACACGGTATATCCAGAGCTCTTTGCCAGGCCGACAAGGAAGCTTTCAGAGCGCCTCTTAAGGCGGCGGGATTCTTAACAAGAGATCCGAGAATGAAAGAAAGAAAGAAATACGGTCTCAAGAAGGCAAGGAGAGCAAGCCAGTTCTCGAAGAGATAATACGGCGATTGCAATTTCTTTACAATTTCAGGAAACAATCAAAAAGGACGCTTCGGCGCCCTTTTTTCGTGATTTTGGCAAGGTCTGTCAGAATTTAAGCGCGAACATACCGTGTAGTTTCTGTGAAAAAATCCCTGTCGGTTTGACTCGAAACGAAAAAATATGATATAATTCGCTCATGGTGATTACAATTAAGAGGGTAGTTACGGGATTGCTTATGGTGGGGTTGATGCTTACGTCCCCCATTTTTTATTCCTACGGCTACGGAGAAACAGATTTATCAAAACTGAATATTGAAGACGACAGATATTACTATGTCAAGAACTATAAGTCAAGCGACTGCGTGCTTTCAGCTAATGCATATATGATAATGAGGGCGCTGTATTTTGACGGTTCGGCACATTTTAACAGGGTTACGAACAATACCCTGCGAAAAACCGCCTGCACCTCTGCAAACGGGAGCTCGCTAAAATACGAATACTCCTATGAGGCGGACGGACTCAGCTATCATATAGTTCA
>JBHAFL010000133.1:0-3979 GCA_041856085.1 Anaerovoracaceae bacterium
AAAAGCCCTAAAGAGATGGCGGTTATGATTATGGACGCCGTGTATGAAAAAACCGGAGTCAGGGCGGCGGCAGGCATAGGCAGCAATCTTTTTCTCGCCAAGGTCGCTCTCGATATTACGGCGAAGCATTCGCCGGATTTTATAGGGATTCTGGACGAGAGGAGCTATAGAGAAACCTTATGGGAACACAGACCTATAACGGACTTCTGGAGGATAGGCTCAGGCACCGCTAAACGTCTCGCCAAATACGGGATATATACCATGAGGCAGATAACGGAAGCTGACGAAGACCTTATGCATAAGGTCTTCGGGATTGACGCCGAGCTTTTGATAGATCACGCATGGGGCGAAGAACCGACGACCATAGACCTTATCAAAAAACATAAGCCGAGAACGAATTCGATATCGCGCGGGCAGGTGCTTATGCGCGATTACACCCATGAAGAGGGTCGCCTTATAGTCAAGGAGATGTCGGAGCTGATTTCCCTCGAGATGGTCGAGAGAAACGTTGTCACCGAATCGTTCACGCTGTATGTAGTATACACGAGGCGCTCGGAGGAGGAACCGGCGCGCGGCAGTATGTCCCTCGACTTCCCGACAAACGCCTCAAGCATAATCGTACCGAAAATGGCGCAGCTGTATGACCGTATAGCCGATGAAGATATAATGGTAAGAAAAATATACGTGAACTGCAACAACATCAGGGAAGACGTAGGTGCAAGGCAGCTGAATCTCTTCGAGCTTATGGAAGAAAAAAACCTCTCGAAAGAGAATAAGATGCAAAAAACAATAAACGAAATCAAACATAAATTCGGCAAAAACGCTATGCTTAAGGGAATGGATCTCTATGAGGCGGCGACCACCTTAGACAGGAATACTCAGATAGGCGGTCATTCGAGCGGAGCTTCGGGAAAAAACCGAGAGCGCAGAGTCAAGCACGATATTCGGGAAAAAAGCGGCCCCACGGGATACACGGACGAGTAACTGCGAGGGATAGCGAAGAGAAAACTCAATATTTTTTTCGCCATAATACACGGAGAGATGAAAAGGTGATAATTAGCTGATGAAAGAAAAAGATAAAAAAATCTGCCCATCGGCAGGTGATAAACGCGTCGAGACCGACATAGCGGATATACGCCGTCCGCCCTCGAAGTATCCTAAAATGTCGCTCGAGGACAGGGCGAAGCAGTTCGGCGCTTTCGACCCGCTTGCGGGTCTGTCGGAAGCGCTGCGTAAAAAAGAAGAGGAAATATAAAATTAGATGTGCGGGAGCAAAAAAAGCATAGGCTGTAAAAAAACAGTAACTATGTGATTATACCTATGCTTCATCTGTTCCCGACAGCCCGAAACGCAGAAGTCATTTAGTCGACGAAAAAATCCGGCTCTGACGAATTTAATTAGAGCTTATCATAATTAAGCGATATTAAAGCCCGCCCTCTCTTTTAGGGCGGGCTTTACGGTAAGCCTAAAGAATTCTCTTGTCAGCGCGCTTTGCGGCCTTGTCTCCGACGGTTTGAAAAATCTGTACGAGGAGTATCAGCAGTATAACCGCGAAGACCATTACGAGAGTCTTATATCTGTAAAATCCGTAGTTGATAGCTATCTTGCCGAGTCCGCCTCCGCCGATAATACCCGCCATTGCGGTGTAGCCGAGAATCGTGGTTATGGCGATGGTCGCATTGCTTATCAGCGATGGAACGCTCTCGGGGATAAGAACTTTGGTGATAATCTGTACGGGTGAAGCCCCCATGGACTGAGAGGCTTCTATGATGTCGGGATTTACTTCCCTGAAACTGGATTCGGCGAGCCTCGCCACGAACGGAAAAGCCGCGATTACCAGCGGAACTATCGACGCCACTGTGCCTACTGTGGTTCCGACAAGAAGCCTTGCCAGAGGGAAAACCAGAATCATCAGTATGAGAAACGGCACTGAACGCAGCAGATTAACCGCGACGTTAAGAAATGACATAAGCCACTTAGGAAGAGGCAGGACGCCGTTTTTTTCACCTGTGGCAAGGAGCACGCCGAGCGGGAGTCCCAAAACTATAGCAAAAAACGTAGCGATAAGAGTAACGTATACCGTTTCCCACATGCCGAAAAGAAACTCCGTGCGTATTATATCCATTGCTTCATTAAATGAGCCGGGGTCAAATATCCTGCTTAACATAGCCGTTCACCTCCTCTGCGAATATATCTCCGTCCTTTGTTATGTATTCTATTGCCTTTTTTATAACCTCGTCGTCGCCTTTGATTCCGAGGAGCATATTGCCGTATGACTTATCCTCGATGGTCTTCGTGTTGGCGGACAGTATGTTTGCCTCTATGCCCATGTCGTGTGACAGCCTTGCGATGAGCGGCTTGTTGGTAGCGCCGTCACCCGAGAACACGAGTCTGATGTGGTGCTCACCCTCGCTGAGCGTAAGGGTTTCGGCAACGCCGTCAGGATAAACAAGCTTTTTTGCGGCGTCCGACTTAGGATGAGCGAAAACCTCGCTGACGTCTCCGACTTCAACAACCGTGCCCTTATCGAGAATCGCAACCCTGTTGCACACGTCTTCGACTACGCTCATCTGGTGCGTTATGATGATGCAGGTGATTCCCAGTTTTCGGTTAATATCCTTGATTAGCTGCAAGATGGAATGCGTCGTATTAGGGTCGAGTGCCGAGGTCGCCTCATCACAGAGGAGAACCTTAGGATTAGTGGCAAGCGCTCTCGCTATCGCGATTCTCTGCTGTTGACCTCCCGAAAGCTGCGACGGATAGGCAAGCGCCTTGTCGGGCAGACCGACAAGCTCGAGGAGCTCTCTTGCCTTAGCTTCCGCTTCTTTAGCGTTTACTCCGATGAGCTCAAGCGGGAAACAGATATTTTTCAGACAGTTTCTCTGCATAAGCAGATTGAAGTTCTGAAAAATCATAGTAACGCTTTTTCGTATTTTTCTAAGCGCCTTGTCGTTCAGAGCGCCGATATCCACTCCGTCTATGATGACGGAACCTCCGGTTGGGCGCTCAAGCATATTGATACACCTGACAAGCGTAGACTTGCCTGCACCGCTCATTCCGATGATTCCGTAGATATCGCCGTCATTTACAGTAAGGCTCACATCCTTTAAGGCGTCGACATTACCGTCCTGCCCGGGAAAGGTCTTATTAAGATTTTTTATCTCTATCATTATGATTATTTCCCTCTTACGTTATACGTTTATTTTTGACATAGTTTCAGGCATAGCAATGCGTGTGCGAGGTACGCACACGCATTGCACGGTAATCAGTTTATAGCGGAAAGATCTGCGTGCCTATCCGAGTAGATTCCCATCGGCTCGTGGTGCACTTCTAAAACGGATACGATGTGTGTGCCGTTTTCTTTGTTGAAGTCTTCAAGATAAGGCACGTGCTGGAAATAGTTAGCGTCGACCGTTCCGTCTTCCACTACGTTGTTAGGGAACACATAGTCCGTGAACTCCTGAATCTCAAGCGTGATTCCCTTTGCTGCGAGAACCTCTGCCGCCACGGCGAGGATATCCGCATGAGGAGTAGGGGAAGCGGCAACCTTGACGGTTTCTCCGTTTAATTCATCATAGTTTACCGAATCATCATATCCGGTTCCCGGGTTTGTGAGGTCGCTTACGATTGCGCCCTTGTATGTTTCGGCGAGGAAGTCGCTTACAGCCTGCGAATTAACCGCTGCGATCAGAGCCTTGGTCTTAGCAGTTGCTTCGTTACCCTCTTTAACCGCTATGATATTAGGGTAGGATATGTCGGTTCCCTCTGTGAGGAAAGGCGTTATGCCTGCCTCGATAGCATAATTGGAGTTAATTACGGCAAAGTCAACGTCCTTAAGCACATTCGGAAGCTGAGCGGCTTCGACCTCTTTGAACTCTATATTGTAAGGATTGTCGACGATATCCCTTACAGTTACCGTCGTGTCAGTGCTTTCAGGGAGAGTGATGAGCCCCTGAGCGGCTAAAAGCGCAAGCGCTCT
>JBHAFL010000134.1:0-14129 GCA_041856085.1 Anaerovoracaceae bacterium
AACTTCGGCAAAATCGCACATGGCTGAATTATACCATGTAAATATGGTATAATAACCTCACGGCGTAAGCCTCGCTCTGCTATGCAGACCGGCGGACGCCTGAGAGAACATTGTATAAACGCACACGGAGAAAACATTTAATGAACTTAGGAATATGTACCCTTGCTTCCTCAAGCTCGGGCAACTGCTATATAATAAAAAGCGAAACCACGGCGCTGATTCTCGACATCGGGATAACGGCAAAAAAACTTGAAGCCGATATGGCGAGAATAGGACTCAGCTGTAAGGACATAGACGGAGTGCTCGTCACACACGAGCATATCGACCACATCAAAGGTCTCAAGACCCTTATGAAAAAAACGGATTGTCCCGTTTTTATGACAGAGGGCACAAAAAACGCATACGTTAAAAGAAGCCCTGCAATTCCTTATCAAAGACTTAGCACGATAACGGCGGGAAATAGGTATATAATAGGCGATATTGAGGTGAAACCGTTTAATGTATCGCACGACGCCGCCGAGCCGGCAGCCTTTTCCCTCATAAGGAACGGGACTAAAATCTCAGTGGTGACGGATACCGGCTATGTGAGCGAAGAAATATTCGAAAACATCAAGGACTCCGACATACTCGTCATCGAGGCTAATCATGAGAGAAACATACTCCTCTACGGCAGATATCCTTACAGCCTTAAGTACAGGATACTTTCCGACAAAGGACACCTCTCCAATGAGGCCTGTGCAGACGCGATTGTCAGACTCCTCAAGGAGAACGACAAGTGTCCGACGGTGCTGCTCGCGCATCTCAGCAGAGAGAACAATACGCCTGCACAGGCGATGATTACCGTCAGAAACGCCGTTGAAGAAAACGGATTTTTTGTCGGAGCCGACCTGGAGCTCTCGGTTATAGAGCCGGACGCAATGTCGGAAGTGACGGTAATATAGACTCCGAAACTTCGTCAGACGCCACAAAAAAAGGAGAAAAATAAATGGATAAGCGAAAACGAAAGACGATGCTCGTCATCTTCGGCTGTATAGCGGCAGTGCTTCTTGCGGGGATTTTTCTTACGAAAGGAGAGGCGACGCATAGTGAAAGCATTCAAACGGTAATGCGCGACGCGGTGCTGCACGACGTAAACAGAATAAACTTTTTCGGCTTCGATTCAAGCCCGGGCCTCGTATCGGGATATGTGACAACCGTTGCAATCGCCATAATCGCGATTTTAATCAGAGTTTTTATGATACCGAGATTTAAGATGATACCGGGGCGGCTTCAATCGATTATCGAGGCACTTGTAGATACCTTTGACAATATGAGCATAAACTCGGGAACTGAGAGCTCGGGGCTGCTCGGAGCATATATATTCGCAGCCGGAGTATATATCTTTACCGGCACTATGGGCGAGCTTCTGGGGCTTCAGGTAATAGCTGCAAACGGCAACTCGGTATCGCTGCCCGCGCCGCTTTCGGATATAAACGGAGCAATAATGATGGGCTGCACGTCCTATCTCTTCATAATGCTCGGCGGCATTATGAACAACGGTCCGAGGGGAGCATTGCTCACCCTAAAGGAATATTCGCTTCCGATTTCGATGAGCTTCAGGCTCTTCGGAGCGCTTCTATCAGGAGCGCTCGTCACGGAGCTTGTCTATTATTACACTGAGCTGAGCTTCGTTTTGCCGGTGCTCGTGGCGGTGATGTTTACCTGCCTGCACGCGCTGATACAGGCTTACGTGCTGACAATGCTGGTTTCACTCTTCTTCGGAGAGGTGTCGAAGCCAAAAGTGCGGCACTGAGCAAAAAATCCTGTATGAAGACCGACAGGCACTAAAAAATCTTATTAAGCTGATGATAAACATAGAAAAAATCTATGAAGCGAATATTATCCGAAGAGAAATTAAGATAACAGCTAAAATATATAGAGCCGCGGCATAATCGAAGATAATCGGGAATCCGGTTATGAGAGGCTCAAAAAAAGAAAATTATACATAATCGGAGGAGACTTGAAATGAAAAGATTAAAAACACTTGCATCAATTTTATTTGTAATTATGATTTTGCTCATCATTATGGCGCCTACCTTTGCTTTCGCGGCAAACGGCGAGCAGGCGGCGTCTGATGACGGCTCGTCGCTCAGAACCATCGCCACGGGAATCGCAATCGGACTTGCGGCGGGCGGCGGCGGCATAGGTATGGGAATCGCCACGGGCAGAACCACGGAAGCAATTTCGAGACAACCCGAAGTAGAATCAAAAGTCAGGTCAACGTTTATGCTCGGGCTCGTATTCATAGAAACAGCCATCATCTATGCGCTTCTCGTAGTAATACTTATAATATTCGTAATGTAAAGGGGGGTCTGTTATGACTAATTTACCGCTTAACATCAACCTGACGCAGATACTCCTGCATCTGTTCAACTTCCTGATACTGTTTGCGGTTTTGTATTTTTTGCTGTATAAGCCGGTCAAGAACTTTATGGCGAAGAGAGACGCCGCATACAGAGAAATGGACGACAAGGCGAGAGAGAACCTCGCCGTAACGGAGACAGCCCGCAAGGAGTACGAGAAAAAAATCGAAAACCTCGAAGAAGAGGTCGCCGAAATCCGCGATAAGGCCCGCCGAGACGCCGAGCGCATTAACGCGAGGAGGCTTCAGGAGGCACAGGAAGAGGCGGCGAGAATAATCGCGGACGCAAAAAAAGAAGCGACAAGGGAAAAAGAAAAAATAATAGCCGAGGCTCAGAAAGACATATCCTCAATGGTTACGGACGCTATAGAGAAGCTCGCCCTTGAAAACACGACGTCGGAAGCCTATGACCAGTTCCTCGACGCGGTAGAATTCCCTGATGAAAGAGGCTCTAAGCATGAACAATAACGATAAACCGAAAGCAACCCGCGCGGTTCTGTTTTCGTCCGAAAAACCCGATGATAAGCAGACCGAGCGTTTCAAAGCATTTATAGCTAAAAAATACGGCGACGACGTCGATTTCGTGTGGGAGAGAAACGACGCCTTCCCCGAGGGATTCAGACTCGAAGTAGGCTCCGAGATATATGACTGGTCGGTAGGCGGCAGATTCAGGCAGCTCAGAGATACGCTCGTGAAAGTTCCCGTGAAGAACGGCAACATAATACCGCTTCTAAAAGAAACCGTTCGCAGGTGGACTCCGGAAGCGCTCGCGCAGGAGGTAGGAGCCGTTACGACCGTCGGCGACGGGATAGCCACGGTAGAGGGACTCGACGCCGCGACCTACGGAGAAATCCTCATTTTCTCAGGCGGAGTCAGAGGAATGGTACAGGATATAAGAGATAAGGAGGTGGGCTGCATACTCTTCGACGACGATGAAAATGTGGTTGAGGGCAGCGCGGTAATGCGCACCGAGAGAACGGCAGGCGTGCCGGTGGGAGAAGACTTCCTCGGGAGAGTCGTAGACGCACTCGGAGTACCTATTGACGGTAACGGAGACATAAAAGCCGAGGGCTACTATCCGATAGAACGTCCCGCGCCCGGAATCATCGAAAGACAGCCCGTAGACACACCGCTTGAGACGGGGATACTTTCGATAGACTCTATGTTTCCGATAGGAAGAGGGCAGAGAGAGCTTATAATTGGTGACAGGCAGACCGGCAAAACTGCAATTGCGCTTGATACGATAATAAATCAAAAAGGCAAGAACTGCATATGTATCTATGTTGCCATAGGTCAGAAGACCGGCTCCGTAGTACAGATTACGGAAACCCTCAGAAAGTACGGCGCGCTTGAGTACACCGTCGTTATGTGCGCCTCGGCTTCGGACAGCGCACCGCTCCAGTATATCGCGCCGTATTCGGGCTGCGCCATAGCCGAATATTTTATGAAAAAGGGAAAGGACGTTCTCATAGTTTATGACGACCTTTCCAAGCACGCGGTAGCCTACAGGACGCTATCGCTCCTTCTTGGCAGACCGCCGGGAAGAGAAGCCTACCCCGGGGACGTGTTTTACCTGCATTCGAGACTTTTAGAAAGAGCCGCGAGACTTTCGGACGAAATGGGCGGCGGTTCGATTACGGCGCTGCCTATCGTAGAGACGCAGGCGGGAGATGTAAGCGCCTATATACCTACGAACATAATATCCATCACCGACGGGCAGATATTCCTTGAGAGCGACCTTTTCTTCTCGGGACAGCGCCCTGCGGTAAACGTAGGACTGTCCGTATCAAGAGTCGGAGGGGACGCGCAGACCAAGGCTATGAAAAAAGCCGCCGGCACGCTCAGGCTCGACCTCGCTCAGTACAGAGAAATGGAAGTGTTCACACAGTTCGCGTCCGACTTGGATGAATCGACAAGAAGTCAGCTTACATACGGGCAGGGACTGATGAGAATGTTAAGGCAAATGCAATACAACCCGTGGAAGCAGCACGAGCAGGTGATAATGCTCGTAGCTTCGCTTTCGCATGCTTTACAAAAAATAAGCGCAGATGAGATAAATGCATTCGTGAAAGATATGCTCGCATACTTTGACGCGAAGTTCCCTGAAATAGGTGAAGAAATCGAAAGAGAGGCCGTCCTCACGGAGGAACTCAAGCAAAACATAATCAGGACGGCAAAAGAGTTTGCAGATGGCTACCACCAAAGAAATTAAAAACAGAATAAACAGCGTCAAGGACACACAGAAGATTACGAACGCGATGTATCTCATATCCTCGACAAAGATGAGAAAAGCGAAAAAGGAGCTCGAGCTCACGAGGCCGTTTTTTGATATGCTGAAAAAGCAGATAGTCAGCATGGTAAACATATCAGAGAATGTCCGCTCCGAATATATAAGAAAAACCGGAGAAAGAGTTAAAAAAAGAGACGCCGCCGCGTACGGATATCTGATAATAACGGCGGACAAGGGACTTGCCGGAGCATATAACCAGAACGTAATCAAAAAATCGGCGGAGGTTATGAAAAAGGCTCGAAACTATAAGCTGTTTGTAGTCGGCGAATACGGCAGACATTTTTTCGAATCGCACGGTATGGACATAGAGAAGAGTTTTTTGTACACGGCGCAGAATCCTACGCTTCAGAGAGCCAGAGAGATAACGTCGGTTATTTTGGATACATTCTCGCGAGGCGATATATCCAAGATATTCGTAGTATATACGGACTTTACCAACGGACTTTCGGGAGGGGTTCCGACTTTTACCGAGCTCGTACCTTTTGACAGGAGCGAGTTCGCGCTTTCGCCTGAAGAGGAAGCGGACTTTAACCCGTTCAAATTCGAGTTCGAGCCGGATATAGAGACGGTAATAAATAATATTATCCCGAGCTATGTGTCGGGATATATATACAGCGTGCTCGTCGACAGCTTTTGCGCCGAGCAAAACGCCAGAATGATCGCTATGGACGCCGCGAACAAGAACGCGGAGGAGCTGCTGGAGCATCTGCGTCTTCAATATAACCATATCCGCCAAAGCGCCATCACGCAGGAAATATCGGAGGTTACAGCGGGTTCTAAAGGGCAGAAAGAGCAGAAGCTAAAGAAGAAAAGAAGAGAGGAGAGTCTCTAAGCAATGACAGGGAATATAATTCAGATATCCGGTTCAGTGGTCGACGTGAGATTCGAACAGGGGCGTCTTCCGAGAATCAGGGAAGCCGTAAAAGTCAAGGTAGAGGACGAAGAGAGGGTTATGGAGGTTGCCCAGCACATCGGACAGGATATGGCAAGATGTATTATGCTTGCTTCGTCTATGGGTATGTATAAGGGTATGGAGGTCGAATCGACAGGGGGCAATATCATGGTTCCCGTCGGAAGTGTCACTCTCGGACGTATGTTTAACGTGCTCGGGAAGCCGATAGACGGGGGCGAGGATATTCCGTCCACTCACGAGAGATGGAGCATTCACAGAAAAGCGCCCTCATACGAAGAGCAGTCCCCCGCAGTGGAGATTCTCGAAACGGGAATCAAGGTCATAGACCTGCTCGAGCCCTTTCCCAAGGGCGGCAAGATAGGTCTGTTCGGAGGCGCCGGAGTAGGTAAGACCGTACTGATTCAGGAGCTGATACACAATGTAGCTATGGAGCACGGAGGATACTCGATATTCACCGGAGTGGGAGAGCGTTCGAGAGAGGGAAACGACCTTTGGAAGGAGATGAAAGAAGCGGGTGTTATGGATAAGACCGCTATGGTCTTCGGACAGATGAACGAAGCGCCGGGAGTCAGAATGCGGGTTGCCTTATCAGGGCTTACTATGGCTGAATACTTCCGAGATGTTGAGAACAAGGACGTACTTCTTTTCATAGACAATATTTTCAGATTCGTGCAGGCAGGCTCAGAGGTATCCACACTTCTCGGACGTATGCCGTCTGCCGTGGGATATCAGCCTACGCTTGCAGAAGAAATGGGTGCGCTCCAGGAGAGAATCACTTCAACCAAGTCGGGCTCCATTACCTCAGTTCAGGCTGTATATGTACCCGCGGACGACCTGACAGACCCTGCGCCTGCGACGACATTTTCACACCTTGACGCGACGACGGTGCTCTCCCGAAAAATAGCGGAGCAGGGACTCTATCCTGCCGTAGACCCGCTTGAATCGACGTCGAGAATCTTAGAGCCGGAGATAGTCGGCGAAACACATTATCTTGTTGCAAGAAAAGTACAGGAGATATTACAGAAATATTCCGAGCTTCAGGATATAATAGCCATACTCGGTATGGAGGAACTCAGCGATGAGGACAAGCTCACGGTATGGCGCGCACGTAAGATACAGAGATTTCTCGCTCAGCCTACGCATGTCGCTGAGAAGTTCACGGGACTTAAGGGCGTATATGTGCCTATTGAAGAAACGGTCAGAGGCTTCAAGGCGATAATAGACGGAGAAATGGACGAATATCCCGAGATGGCGTTCTATAACGTGGGAACAATTGACGATGTAATAGCAAAAGCGAGGGGAACGAAATGAACACCTTTAACCTGCACATCTTAGCCGCCGACAGACCTTTTTATGAGGGAGAATGCGAATCGCTCATGCTCCCTTTAACTACGGGAGAATACGGTGTCAAGGCGAACCACTCCAATATGATTGCCGGAGTAGTACCGGGGCTTCTTATGTATAGAGACGACCTCGGCAATGAAGTAAACGCGGTGGTATCGGAGGGAATGGTAAAGGTGGACCATAACGAAGTCCTCGTTCTCGTGGATACGGTAGAGCTTCCTGAGGAGATAGACGCGAACCGTGCGGAGCGCGCAGCGGCTCACGCAAGGGAAGCTCTCCTCCAGAAAAGAAGCCGTCAGGAATATCTGATGGCGCAGACGGAGCTTGCCCGTGCTACATCAAGACTGAAAGTGTCAAAGATGAGAAAATAACTGTTACACGGTAAAAAAATACAACCAACTGTCAAACCTTCAAAAAATATTTATTTTTGAAAAACGGATATGAAATCTACGAAAAAGTCTATACAGACTTCTCGACCAAAACATGAAAGATACCAAAGAAGTAGGGGAAGCTTATTACAGAGCTGCTGTTTTTCTCTCGCTTTCGTTTTTCGATCGGTGAGGATTGGCACGATGTTTCGTGAGAGTTGAGCTTCAAGATCAGGTGGGGACATATCGCCGCAGAAAAATAATCGTAAGACATGAACAGCGACAGCAAAGTTTATCTTGTAGTCATACTTTCGGTCCTTCTCATGAATGATGACATGAGTCGTGATTATTTCATCCGTACATTTCTACCCTGCTGTCAATACCTTTTTTAGAAAAAGTTAAAAAATACCCCTCATCATTTCTGATGAGAGAGTATTATGTTTACCATCTTAACTTAATGACATTGGCGTTTGACGCGGGGATGATTTTTTATTAGGGTAGAAAATTATACTAGTTAGCACCTTCATTTGCTGGATGCTTCTTCATATATCTGTTAAATAAGAAGGCGACTCCGATTCCGATAATCATCATAACGAATACAAAAGTAAATAAATATGTGTATCCTGTGTCTCCGAACTTATCTAAAAGTGAACCAGACAGATATGGAACAATAATTTCAGGAAGGTATCCAATAGTGCTGACAAGGCCTACTGCAGTTCCTGCTAATGCTAAAGGGACACCTGCTTCATCTAACATCGAGAAAGCTATTGAATATCCTCCATACATACCAAAATAGATAACCAAACAAACTATAATAAAAATGGGTGAGGACATATTAGGAACAATGAGTAACAGGAATGTTCCGACAGCCATAAGCGAGAATGTCACATACAACCAATTTGAACGTCCCATCTTATCCGCGATTATTCCTCCACCGAAAGCAGCAACCGGTCTTACATACTGTGCAGCGATTGTGATGAACGCCGCAGCCGTAGCAACCGTTCCGTACTTAGCAGTTGAATACGGTGTGAAGTAATAGAAAGCCATGTTCATGTTATATGTACATGTAAGAATAAGGCAAACCATCCAAACCTGAGGCATTTTCAGCAGTTTTTTGATTTCTTCTACAGATAAGCCTGTACCCTTTTCTTTCTTTTCAACTTCCTTAGTTTCTACAATGCCGTTACGTTTTTCTACTTTACCAAGCAAGATATACACAATTACGCCAAGTAAAATCGCAATGGATGAATAATAAACAATAACGCCATCCAGTCCTGCTGCATCCCCAATTTTATTGCTGAAATAGCCGAATATTGCAACTATGCACGCTCCATCGATTGCATATACGATTCCTCGTCCACCATCCATAAAGCCTGTTGCCTTCGATTGTTCATCTGGTCCGGAGATTTCACGCAAACTCTTTATAAGAGACGGCCAAAATGCAAATAAGGAAGTAAATCCCCATAAAGCATAAATGCAAAGGAGCATGCCGTAACTAGGATTTAACATGTGCAGAAATCCTCCAATACCGGTTAGAATAAGAGATACTGACATTAGTTTCCTTGTGGAAACCATATCGGCAATAACCCCACCAAACAGATATGAAATCGCTCCGAATATTCCGAAAATTGAACCGAACATTCCCATCTGGGTATTAGTAAGGTTATATGTTTCAAGGTATGCGTCATAGAAATAAGATCTAAAATACGGCAAACCATAAATCATTGCACCTGCAATAGTAATTATTACGAGTGTAAAAATGTTTTGCTTTAGCTTCGACGTGTTTTCACTGCTCATTTTTATTTTCTCCTTCCTTTTAGTATTAAGAAACCATAAAGAATAATTGCTATACAAAAATTATATGACATTTTAAAATTCTGTTAAGTACCAAAACCTATCGTTTTTGGTACATGATATTTTCTTAAGATTTTTGTAAGCGTGAAAAGCTGAGGTACACATAAAGCAGAGTTCCAAAATTAATTCTTTGGTACTTGCACGTTATGGTGGTTTGTACTACCATAATAAATCAAGAATTTAAATCACTATTTTATAATACACTGTATGTGTGCCGACCTTTTGAATTAGCACAATTTTGAGTATATAGTTTTAAGGGCATGAGGTGTAAGCCATAAAGGAGATTATTGAACATGGAAATATCGATTAATCGCTCAAGTAGCACTCCTATTTATGTTCAGATAACAAAGGCGATAGAAGGCTTGATTTGGGATGGAACTCTGCCGAAAGGTACCAAGCTTCCGTCGGAGAGAATGCTTGCAGATGAATTAGGGGTACACAGAAACACTATCATTAAAGCATATGGGATGCTAATGGAAAACAATCTTGTATTTTCATCAAGAAAGCGCCCAATGGGTTACTTTATAAAGGATGCCGTCGAAAGTGATTTCTCTAAAAAGTTTTTCCCACTTGAAAAACCCATATTATTTAAGCTAAGAGAATCCGAGCAGATATTTGCTGATTCGTACTGGGATGATGAACGCCAAGACCTTATCCATATGAGTGGGATTGTAATGGACAAGACTATAGGCCCTACCCCAAAGGTTGATAATGTATTGGATAATGTCTTCGATTCCTCCGGATACAACGGCACCCTATCCTATCAGAAAGAAACCGAATTACTTAAGTCCAATATCTGTAACCTTCTGTCAGAAAGGGGCATAAGGGTTGAGCCTTCTGAGGTTCAGCTTGTGTCTGAAACAAACCATGCGGTGAATTACCTTATCAATTTATACCTAAGATTCGGGGATGTAGTAATTGTAGAAGAACCCATAGTTCCTGATATGAGTAGCCTCTTTGAAAATAAGGGAATAACGCTTATTTCTGTCCCAATGGATTATGATGGCATTAATCTAGAGGCATTTGAAGATGCAGTAATGAGACATAAGCCGAAGTTCTTTTATACCATACCTACATATCATAATCCGACTGGCATAACAATGTCCCTTGAAAAAAGATACGCGGTTCTTAATATAACTCATAGATATAAAGTTCCAATAATTGAAGACGACTACCAAAACTCGTTTGGATATAGTGGAGAGCATTTACCGTGCTTGTTCACCTTAGATAACACCGGCTCAGTTATATATCTCGATTCATTTACAATGGCATTCCCTTATGGTGCAAAAATTGGTTATATGATTGGACCGGAGGAGTTAATTGAAAAACTAGGCTATATAATCTCGATAGATGAAACTTACATAAGCAACCTTAGCCAATACTTTATTAATGAGTACATCAGAAACGGCGGATATGAAGAACACATGAGAAGAGCTTGTTCAGTTTATCGGGATAAAATGATGCTCCTAACCAGGGAACTGGAAAAGTGCCGCAGTTTAGGTATAAGCTATTATAGACCCAAGGGAGGTGTAGTTCTATGGTGTACGATTGCCTCGGAAATAAACGGTCAGGAACTGTATAAGACTTGTTTAGATAAAGGTCTTATATATATGCCAGGCTGGATATTCTATTCAAACCAGTCTAAAGGGTATAATAAATTGAGACTCTGCATTTCCAGAACATCTAATGAGGAAATCATAAAAGGAGTATCAATAATAAAAGATGTATTGGAGAACATAAAGAAATAATTGCAATATACAAAATGTAAAAGGAGAGAGACCATGAATAAGTATGTTGA
Source organism: Anaerovoracaceae bacterium (assembly GCA_041856085.1). Lineage (GTDB taxonomy): Bacteria > Bacillota > Clostridia > Peptostreptococcales > Anaerovoracaceae > RUG754. The sequence continues at coordinate 10,969 of JBHAFL010000134.1, forward strand.
ATACAGAAGAGAGTTTCACCGTTTTCCTGAACAGGGGTGGCGAGAAATAAGAACTACAGCCAGGATTTATGAAATCTTGACAGAAATGGGTTATAAATGTCTGATAGGCCTTGATGTAGTTGATGAAGCTACTATTGCAGATGAAACGGTATCTCCAGAAGAAAGATGCGCAAATATGGACAGGGCTATCGCCCAGGGAGCAAAACCTGAAATCGTAGAAATGACAAACGGATTTCCTGGCGTCCTTTGTGTGCTCGACACAGGAAAGCCCGGTCCGATAACAGGTTTCCGTTTCGATATCGATTGCCTCCCTGGAAATGAACCGCATAAAGAAGGATTCAGACCTTATGATGAAGGATATATTTCATGTAATGAAGGTTCAGTTCATGCATGCGGTCATGACGCACATACTGCAATGGGGCTTGGAATTGCTGAAGGTCTTCTTACAAAAAAAGAGGAGTTCTGCGGAAAAATAAAGCTGATATTCCAACCGTCTGAAGAAGTATATCACGGAGCTGAGTCTATAGTTGCCAAAGGGCACCTTGATGATGTGGATAATTTTATTGCAATGCATGTTGCTCTTTCTGCTGAGGGCAAGCCTCTTCCATCCAGAACAATTTGTTGTGGATGCAAGGACTTCATGAGTGATCAGCAGATTGATGTAACATTCCATGGTCGTGGCGCACATCCATGTGGAGCTGCGCAAGAGGGCAAAGATGCTATGTTGGCAGCATGTTCTGCTGTATTAAATCTCCGTACAATTGCGGATCATGAGCTTGGTCTGACACGTGTGAACGTTGGTGTCATTCATGGAGGTAAAGCTGTTAACTCTATTCCTGACGAATGTTTCATAAGTCTTGAGTGTCGAGGTGAAGATCCTGCTATTACGGATTATGTATACAATCGCGTGCACGAAGTTATCGACGGCGCAGCACGCATGCATGGATGTTCCTACGATTGCTATGAATGGGGACTCTACCCTGCTTCCAAATCTGATGATGCAATGATGGAAATCATCCAAAGGGCAGCCAATAAAGTTCCATGGTTTGAGACAGTATATTATGAGGGTAGTATAGGTGGATCCGATGATGCTGCTGCAATGATGAATGCGGTAAAGGCTCATGGTGGCATTGCCACATATCTTGGAATCGGCACAGATACTACTCAACCATTGCATAATGACGAGTTTGATCTGGATGAGGATTGCATCCCTGCAGCTATTGATATGTGTATGTATGCTCTTGAGGAAATACATAATTCCAAATAGTTGCTTGCAAGTTGTGCTGTATTAGTCTGATTGTATGGGAACTCAAGAAATTTGCAATAAGAAGTAGAGCCTCGGTTTTTCGCAATGTCATTAAGTTAATATGGCAAACATAATACTCTCTCATCAGAAATGATGAGGGGTATTTTTTAACGGCTCTATGTCAATAGTTGGGGTGGGGTCAATCCAAATTAAAAAAAAAACTTTTGGGAACAGTGAAAGCTGTTCCTTTTTCGTAACTTTGAAAGCGTATATTTTGCAAGTTGAATATATTTAGTAAGCTTAATTAAGCTGTCATAATGTGTAAAATTCTTTTCCTGAAACGCTTAAAGTTTCGGAAACCATAGGCAGCTCTTTTGATAACTTTTATCCTGTTGTTACAGCCTTCTGTATAGCCGTTAGAAAGTCCTGTAGAGAATGCGTTTAGTATTTCATGTTGCCATGTTGTAAATGTGTAAACACAGGCATGGAATCTTTTAAAATCGTTTTCATCTGTAACTCCGACATGCATATACCAATTGCTTAGATTGAGTTTAGCTTCTTCTACAGTGTCTGAGTTAAGAACTTTTCTGAACTCTTGCATTAAGTAATATGCTTTTGCTAACCTATCGGATAGTTCCAACATGTGTGATACCTGTTCAAATTGTTTTTCAGTAAGTTCATCCATATTTTTAAGCAGAAGTGTTTTAGAATGCTTAAAATATATTCTTCGTTGTTTTGCAAAATACTTTTGAACATCTTTTCTGATGTCCTCGAATGCCCAATTGACAAGCCTTTGAACATGAAACTTGTCAGCGACAATCTCCGCTTTAGGGAAGCAAACGGAAACTATTGATTTAAAAAGTGTACTCATATCCATACAGACATAGAAAAGGCAAGACCTACTACTACAAGGTAAAAGCGTTTAAGATGATAAACGGAGAGAAAGTCTATACGAACTTCTCGACAAAGACTTGGAAGACACCGAAAAATAGAGCTAATGTGAGATAGTAACGATTTAGAAGAGTGCGTAGAATATATCAAAAAACGGAATAAGCATATTATTCATATCGGCAATTCAAAACACTCGTGATATTCCAAAATTATTTAAGATTTGGAATTTGGGTCAATCTCCGAAGAAAATAAAGAAAAATGATAGAAACCTAAAAAACCGATCCCTATTATAATGAAAAAATATAGAAAAATATAGAAAGAAAAAATTAGTATGAGAAGTTTTCTTGTATTTTTTGCATTTCAGCCCTCTTTTAGTATGTCACCGAATGTGTTAAACTGCGTTTATATAGTGAAAGGAGGCGGTAAAGTGCTGAATGACCAAATGGAAAAGCTGTATAGAAAATACTATCGCGAGGTTTATCTTTATGCGCTTTCCTTGTGCAGGGAACATCATTTAGCGCAGGATTTGACCGCCGAAACATTTTACAGAGCGTATCTTTCGGTTGAAGAGACCGATTATATAAAATATTGGCTCTTCAAGGTCTGTAAGAATCTGTATATGGATTTTTTGCGAAAGGATAGGGTTGAGGGCGGCGTTGAGGCTCAGGAAATGAGCATGGACGAAGATGATTCGCCCCTTGCGAAACTTATCACAAACGAAGAGAAGCGACGGCTTTATGCGGCAATCCTAAAATTGCGCGAAAAGAGCAGGGAGATTCTGATTTTGTATTATTTCGGCGACCATTCCGTTAGGGAAATCGCTGAACTTAAACGTATGACGGAAAGCGCGGTTAAGACGACGCTGCTTAGGGCGCGCAGACAACTGAGAAGTGAAATGGAGGGCAAAAATGGATTATAGAGAAATACTGGGAAAATACAGGGACGGCACAGCGAGCGATGACGAGAGGCGGCTTGCGGAGAGCGAAATTGAGAAGTTTATGGCGATAGAGGATTTTTTGATAGA
>JBHAFL010000135.1:0-3732 GCA_041856085.1 Anaerovoracaceae bacterium
AGAACATTGAAACTTAATCTTCGGTGAGCTTCGCTCACCCGCGGCTTCGCCGCTAAATCCTTGCTTCGCAAGGCTTTGATTGTGTTATAATAACCTCACGGCGTTAGCCGCGCTTCGCTTCGCGAACCTGCGGACGCCTGAGAGAACATTGAAACTTAATCTTCGGTGAGCTTCGCTCACCCGCGGCTTCGCCGCTAAATCCTTGCTTCGCAAGGCTTTGATTGTGTTATATAGCGCTATTCATTAAAAAAGGATAAAATAGGGAGGTTCGCCATGTCACTATACTCATATAAGATATTTTTAGAGGTTTCAAACAGCGGCAGCTTCGTCAAAACCGCCGAAAAGATGAGCCTGTCGCCGTCCGCAATCAGCCACACCATAAAGGGGCTCGAAAAGGAGTTCGGCTTTTCACTTTTTATAAGAAATCGCGCCGGCGCAGTCCTCACGGAAAACGGCGAAAGAATGCTGCCGTATATCACAGCGCTTATCACCGCCGAAGAAAACATACTTCAAGAGATAAACCGAATCAACAAGCGCGACAGCGGTACCGTAAGAATAGGGCTGTTCGGCTCGGTCGCGTCCAATTGGTTCGTCAAAATACTTAAGGTTTTCACAAAAAAATACCCCGACGTCGACGTTATCATCTCTCAGGGCTCATATGTCGACGTCATTAAGTGGCTTGACCAAAAAAACGTCGATCTCGCGTTTACTACCAACCAGCTCACGGAAAATATGAACTTTCTCCCTCTCCGGGAAGACCCTCTTATCTGCATCGCGCCGCCTGATTATGTGCCGCAAAACAGGTTTTTAGTAACTTTCGAGGATCTTAAATCAAACGATATCATAATAAACCGCGAATGCCATGCATACGACGCGAAGAGTTTTCTCTCGGAGCACGGCATTCAGGTCAGCACGTTCTATGATAAGATAGAGCACCCTACGCTTTTTGCTATGGTAAAAGAGGGAATGGGCTTATGTATAGTGCCTGAGCTCGTCGGGCTCTCCGCCCCGCCAAGCCTTAAAAAATACTGTATCGAGGGCGACCCTAAGAGAATAATAGGTTTGACTTTTTCCAATCCTAAGATGATTTCTCCCCTCGCGCAGCTCTTAAGAGACGAAATAGTCTCATATCTCACCGCTATTTAATTATTTATGTCAGATTTGGTCTATACAGGGTATAATTCTAACCTCTCGGTCTAAAATCCGGATTAGAAAGGATAAAAATATTTTTTGTTTTATTTTTCACCAAATTTCAAATTTTCGGTCAAAATTACCCGCTTTCCCTGTTTTCCCGTGATTTTGCAGAGAATTATGTATATTCCGGTGAATTGTTAATTACTGAAATCTACATATCGACTTCGGTCTTTCGTCCGTCGATAACCGTGTAGGAAATTACCGCCGCGATTATCAGCGCCGCACCGATTAGTGCGCCTTTACCCGGTATCTCATGATAAAACAGAGCAACCCAAATCGGGTTTAATATTGGTTCTATCATACTTATCAGAGATACCTCAACGCCGCTTATGAGCGCCGAGGCTCTGCCATAAAGAGCATAAGGTATTCCCATCTGCACGAGGCCGAGGAATATCACGAGCATTATCGGCAGCCAATATATCTCCGCCTTATCGGTCATAATATATCCGACAGGGATTCCCACCGCCGCCAGCGACAGATGCCCGACCACAAGGCCGGTCATTCTCTCACCCGCCTCCTTTATCTCGCCTGTAAGCGCATACATCAGCCCCATAAAAAAGCCTGAGGCGGTAGCGAAAACGTTTCCCATCATACCCGTCGGACTCATCTTATCCATAAAGAACAGGACCACACCGATACAGGCAACCGATACTGTGCCGATTTCATGAGCCTTGAGCTTTCTCTTAAGTACCGCCGTCGTAACTATAAGCACGAAAATCGGCGCGGTATATTGAAGAACTATAGCATTCGCTGCGGTAGTCATCTTATTTGCCGAGACGAAAAGGATTACGTTGGTAAAGGTCAAAAAAGCTATTCCTATGGATTTTTTGCTTATTTTTATCCTGTAGCCCGACAGCCTCATAGAAACGTAGACTACCGACGCCGAAAGCACGCCTCTGCCGCCCGCAATAAGGAGCGGACTCCATATCATATATTTCATAACCAGTCCGCTGACGCTCCAAAGCACGCCGCAGACCGCCATCATAAGTTCGCCTCTGCGCTTATCCGACATTTTCACTCCCATTGCTTAATATTCTCGAATATTAAAGTGCCGCTGTGATTATTGCCATTCTGTAGACTTCTTCCGCGTCGCAGCCTCTTGAGAGGTCGTTTATAGGGGCATTAAGTCCTAAGAGTATAGGGCCGTATGCGTCGTATCCGCCCAATCTCTGCGCTATCTTGTAGCCGATATTGCCTGCTTCTATGAGCGGGAAGATGAAGCAGTTAGCATGTCCCGCAACGGTTGAACCCGGGAACTTGAGCGCGCCTACTACCGTCGAAACGGCAGCATCAAACTGCATTTCACCGTCTATGGCGATTTCAGGGTGAGTTTCCTTAACTATCTTAGTCGCCTCTGCCGAGAGCGCGACGCTGCCTCCCTTTCCAGAGCCCTTAGTCGAGAAGCTCAGCATTGCAACCTTAGGGTCGAGTCCGAATATCTTAGAGCAATTAGCCGCCTCGACCGCAACCTCAGCGAGCTTCTGTGCTCCCGAGAATGTCACGTTGCCATCTTTATCCACATCGTCCTTGTAGTCTATGTTTATCGCGCAATCTCCCATAGCGATGGTTCTGAATTCTTCCGGACCGAAATCACGGTTTAAGATAAACACCGAGGATACGAGATGTGCGCCCGGTTTAGTCTTGATCAGCTGAAGAGCAGGTCGAATCGTGTCGGCGGTGGAATAGGTCGCGCCGCCGAGCAGACAGTCAGCCTGCCCCATCTTAACGAGCATAGTTCCGAAATAGTTCCCCTGGAGAAGATAATTCCTGCATTCCTCAGGAGTCATCTTTCCCTTTCTGAGCTCTACCATCTTATCGACCATTTCCTGCATATTTTCGTACTTCTCAGGGTCGAGTATTCGAGCTTTTTCGATATTAAATCCGCCTGCTCCGGCAGCATCCTTAACTTCGTCTTCTTTTCCCACGAGGATTACGCCCATAAGCTCTTCTCTGAGCAGTCTGTCAGCCGCATAAAGAATACGAGCGTCCGTGCCCTCGGTAAATACGATAGTCTTAGGCTCCGCCTTTGCCTTTTCGATCAGTTTTTTTAGCATTTCATACCTCCGATAAAATAAACTGTTTTACACCAAGAGCCAGTTTACCACTATCCGCCGATAATTTCAATATTTTTGCCGCCTTTTCTTGAACCGACGGATATATGTCTTCTCCAAATGCTGTTTGATAAACTGAACCAAGGATACCTTCTAACGCGCCGTTTTATCTATTTCCGACATAATCAAAGCCATATTTTTTTATTTCTTTCCATATGCTGAATTTTATTTACATGTTCTTTTAATTTCATTATTTATTCTTATACCATACTAATATATTTTATGAGCGATTAGTGCCGCCGCGCTTTGCTTTCGCAGCGAGGCTATAACTCTCGGCGAAGCGAGCGACGGGAAAATTCGGTTCTCGGAAGCCGTCTGAGCGCAGCGAGTTTTGACGAGAACCATTTTGCCGGCGAGCAAGCACGAAGAGTTATCCGAAGCGAGGACTAAAAAGCGCGGCGGCAACTATCGCTCAGATAGGGTTTTG
>JBHAFL010000136.1:0-12087 GCA_041856085.1 Anaerovoracaceae bacterium
ACGACAGTATACTTCGGAAGATAATAAGACGCATTCAGAAGCAAAGAAAATCCATATTCTTGTTGGAAACTCACAAAAGGTACAAAATATTATCCAAGAAGTTCTCAGTAATGATGGTGTAGTACTCACAAGAGCATGGGCGGCAGCTTTTGATTACATACAGGGTATTGATGAGGAGCAGGCCAAGTTGCTAAAAGGCATATATAACTCCTATTATACTTCTCCTATTCAACTGAGAGATGAAATTGCAGTACATAATAATGTGACGTGGGTAAGAGCGTTTCGTTTTATTTTTGGGCTGTGGGAGAGCTACTTAAATGGATCTTTTATTGATATTATAGGTGCTCTAAAGTTATATAATTCTTTTGATGTTAGAAATCTAACACCCAAAATAGTGTTCCAGATAAAAAAGCTTTCAGATATCGTTTTCAATGATGTTAACGAGAAAAGTTACACATGTAATGTTATCAAGAAATTGAATGTAGAGATTGAAAAACCGGAGTTTAAAACCTTAAGAGAATCGGTTTTTGAACCAGGCTTTACTATCCCAATATTTGATGATCTTGATAGTGAAAAACTGATAACCGCAGTTACCAAACTCTTATGGGGAACCTCATATAAACTATTCACCGAAGTCTTCTCGGAAAAAAGCAAATATATGACTGTCCATCAAGCCAAAGGGCTTGAATGGGATAAGGTAATCGTAAGCGTAACACCGAACAGGTTTGATATGATTGATATAGCTAATATGTATTCCAAACCGCAGTTAATAAATGAAAGTCCTTCCGACGAATTTACAAGAATGTACTATGTTGCGTGTAGCCGAGCAAAGGAAGATTTGTACATACATATTTCCAGTGGATGCACAATAGAAGGACTCCAAACGGCCATAAAAGAATTCATAGAGGAAACTGGAAAAGACATTGCGTATGAGTTCATTTCGTAAGGAAGCTGATTGCCAAATTTTATGATAATAATGCCGCTGAAAACATCTACAAAGAGGTCTCGTTAGTTTGACAGTTAAATAAAGAAAAAAGTGTTATGAGTCGTTGATATGTCTCGTTTTTTTATGTCAAATCTAAAAATAATGATTGCGTTATGTCGCGTTATGTGATATAATCGTAATAGTATCTTCCGGGAGGTTAAAAAATGAGGCTATCACATTACACAGATAAAAAAGGAATTAAACGTTTCTATGTCATTCAAACTAAATATGATGAAAATGGTAAAGAGCACTCCGTTACTGTTGAGAAACTCGGAACTGAAACCGAGATTCAAAATAAATATCACATGGACGCCCTTACCTGGGCGAAGCAACATGTTGCTGAACTAAACAAAAAAGAAAAAGAAGAAAAAAGTGATATCATCGTTAGTTTTCCTCAAGGTGAAATAATCGAAAAGGATTACCAATGCAAGTTTAATGTGGGATATCTTTTTCTAAAGAAGATTTACCATGAACTTAAGCTTAACCTAATTTGTAAACATATCTCTAAAGATTACAAGTTCGACTACAATCTCTGCGGAATCCTTGAAAGTTTGATTTATGGTAGAATCATTCATCCTACCTCCAAAAAATCTACATTTGAGTTTTCTAAGACATTGCTTGAAGCACCCGATTTTGAGCTACATGATGTATATAGAGCTTTAGACGTATTTTCTGAAGAGTTCTATTCGATTCAAACACAGCTATACAAAAACAGCTTTGCATTAGGAAAAAGGAAAACAGGCGTAATATACTATGACTGTACAAACTTCTTCTTCGAATGCGAGGAACCTGATGGCAAGGGAAAGCTTAGGCAGTACGGTAAAAGTAAAGAAAACAGACCACTTCCAATAGTTGAAATAGGTATGTTCATAGATTCAGAGGGAATACCTCTTGCTATGTGCATTCACCCGGGCAATACCAACGAGCAGGCTACACTTAAGCCTATAGAAAAAAAGCTTCTTTCCGAGCATGGACTATCAAAGTTTGTTTTTTGCGCTGATGCAGGGCTGTCTTCAGCAGCGAATAAAAGATACAACTCCGTTCAGGACCGTTCATTTGTTGTTACTCAATCGATAAAAAAATTAAAGAAAGAATATCGAGAGTGGGCATTATCTCCTGAGGGGTGGTCACTTGCAGGTTCTACAGGCAGCAAGGACTACAGCAAAAAGTTCAATCTAAATGAGATTGACGAGGATAAATACTTTGAAAGAATCTTCTACAAGGAATGCTGGGTAGATCACGGTAATTTTGAAGAGAAGATTTTAGTTACATATTCCATAAAATACAAACGCTATCAAAGAAACATAAGGAATACGCAGATAGCAAGAGCAGAAAAAGCCATTTCTGAGGGTGCTGCGAAGCTATCAAAAAAGACTGCACAGGACTTTAGAAGATTCATAGAAAAAATCTCAATTACCGAGGATGGAGAGATTGCTGAAAAAACAAAAATATCGCTAAATCAAGATAGGATTGATGAAGAAGAAAAATATGACGGCTTTTATGCAGTCTGCACAGACCTTGACGATGAAGTAGAAAACATCATTAAGATAAATAAATATCGCTGGAAAATTGAAGAATGTTTCAGAATCATGAAAACTGATTTCGAATCAAGACCTGTTTATGTGAGCAACCAAGGTAGGATAAAGGCTCATTTCCTAACCTGCTATCTATCGCTTGTGGTCTACAGATATTTGGAAAAGAGACTTGAAAACAAATACACTACAAGCCAGATAATTGGGACTCTTAAGGATATGGAGATGGTAAAGATATCTGATACAGAATATATTCCTGCATATATGAGAAATGATATAACCGACGCTCTGCATGAAATGGCAGGTTTCAGAACCGACTACAAAGTTACAACAAAGAAAAAAATAAATGAAATATTAAGAAAAAGCAAAAAACATAACGCATGACGCAAAAAAAATCGATAACATAAAAGTCCCATCAACCATTGATACTCAGGGGTTTCAGGGACTTTTTTGCTAAACTAACTGTCAAAGACGGGTGTATGGCAAGCCTCAATTTGTTTATGCGTGGAAACTGGTCGCAACAACCGGGAAAAGAGATGGTATCTCACTCCGGGAAAAGGTCAAGGAAATCCGCAAAGACCTGGATGACGATATTGATACAGTCGGGAAGAAAATGACAGTCTGCCAACTCTATGCCAAGCAGAATAATCAGCGTAAAAACGTAAAGCCCAACACGGTTAAAGGGCGAGCGTATCTGATGAGCTTGCTGCAAGATGATCCGCTGGGCGCAAGGAGCATCGACAGCGTGAAACCATCTGACGCAAAAGAATGGGCGATCCGTATGAGCGAAAAAGGGTTTTCTTTTCAGAGTATCAACAATTTCAAACGATCCTTAAAAGCGTCTTTTCAAATAGCGATTGAAGATGACTGCGTTAGGAAAAATCCATTCAACTTCGTGCTCAATACCGTCATCGAGGACGACAGCAAGCCTAAACAGGCACTCACGCCGGAACAGGCCGACAGTCTGATTGACTTTATAGCGAATGACCCTGTGTATCAAAGAAATGCGGACGAGATCATTGTCCTGATGGAAACCGGTTTGCGCGTTTCCAAACTTTGCGGGCTGACAACGGCGCTGGACTTCACCAATCGCCTGATCCTGGTTGACCATCAGCTACTCCGCGACGCAGACTTAGGCTACTACATCACAGAGCCAAAAACAAAATGCGGCAGCCGACAGGTGCCCATGACGGAAAGAGCGTATGACGCGCTACAACGAATCGTCAAAAGCCATGACCAGAATGCGACATTCACCGTGGACGGGTATAGCAACTTTCTGTTCCTCAAACAGGATGGGACGCCGCAGGTAGCCTGCAATGTGGAAACACTGGTAAAGAACATCGTGAAGAAGTACAACAAGGCGCACAAGGATGAGCCTTTGTTCAATGTTACCCCGCACACATTCCGCCACACATTCTGCACGCGAATGGCCAATGCAGGCATGAACCCGAAAGCCCTGCAGTACATCATGGGACATTCCAATATCACGATGATGCTGAACTATTATGCTCATGCTGATTTTAACTCGGCAAAGGCTGAAATGGAGCGTCTGGAGCAGAAACCCGTGCAGATTGCGGAGCAGAAAGAAGCTCTTGCGGCGTAGTAGTAAAATGCTCTTTTACTACTTGCATACTACTTCTGAACGGAAAACCACGCGAGGATTTGCGGATACTTGCCTACTATCTCCCCAAAAGTAAATGGCGGGAACGCCGTGTTTTCAAGGTATTGCCGTCATTTGCGAAGATATTATGAGGTTGTCCGGAATTGAATTGATTTTTGAAGGAAAAACTGTAAGCTTACGGCGAGGGGCATACCCTCGCCGTTTTGTATAATTTCAAATGTGTCAAGCAAAATAGTGCAAATATGTCAAGCAAAATAGTGCAAATGTGTCAAGCAGATGGTATAATCGTTACAGAGTGAAATAGAAAGATTGGTGACAGAATACAACAAAACGAAGAAACAAGCGCCGATTAGAATGCCGGACCTAAAAATAATAGTAACAGGAACACGGTATGGATATCGTAGAGAGGACGGGGTAATGGTTATACCTATCGGATGTTTGAAAGACTGAAGAAATGTAAGGATAAGAAAATAATAAAAAGATAATATACCTTGGAGATATAATATGAGTATAATGACTGTAAAAAACCTGTCGCAGGGCTTCGGTGACAGGGCTATTTTTAACGATGTATCATTCAGACTTCTAAAAGGCGAGCATATAGGACTTATCGGGGCAAACGGCGAGGGCAAGTCGACATTTATGAATATAATCACCGGTAAGCTCCAGCCTGACGAGGGAAATATTCAGTGGTCGAAGAATGCTAACGTCGGATATATGGATCAGCACGCGGTTTTGACCGCGGGCAAGAGCATAAGAGAAGCTCTCGCAGAGGCATTCGGACACCTTTTCGATATTGAAATAAAGCTGAACGCGCTATATGAGAATATGGTCGATGTCGGCGAGGAAAAAATGAACGAGATGATGGAAGAAGCCGGCATTTTACAGGAGCTTCTGATGGCGCACGATTTCTATTCAATCGACGTGAAGATAGAAGAGGTCGCCGGAGCCTTGGGACTTTCCGAGCTCGGACTCGATACGGACGTTTCCGCGCTTTCGGGAGGGCAGAGAACTAAGATTCTGCTTGCGAAGCTCCTGCTTGCTAAGCCCGACGTGCTGCTTCTTGACGAACCTACCAACTACTTGGATAAGGAGCATATAGAATGGCTTAAACAATATCTTCAGAACTATGAAAACGCATTTATCTTGATAAGCCACGATATACCGTTTCTAAACAGCGTGGTAAATATTATTTATCACATGCATAATCAGGGTCTTAAGCGCTATGCGGGTAATTACGATAAATTTATCGAAGTATATGAAATGCAGCAGGCGCAGCAGGAAGCCGCATACAGGAGACAGCAGGCAGAAATAGCAGAGCTTAAGGATTTTGTCGCCAGAAACAAGAGCCGTGTAGCGACCCGAAATATGGCTATGTCGCGTCAGAAGAAGCTCGACAATATGGAGCTTATTTCAATGCCTGCGGAGGCGCCTCAGCCGGAGTTTGTTTTCAAGGAGAGTAAAATCAGCGGCAAGGTCATATTCGAAACAAAGGACTTAGTTATCGGCTATGACGAGCCGCTTAGCAAACCGCTTAACCTATATATGGAGCGCAAGCAAAAAATAATCATAGAGGGCGCTAACGGAATAGGCAAAACCACGCTTCTAAAGAGTCTTCTCGGTTTGATTCCGGCTATTTCCGGCGAATCGAAAAGGGGGGAATCTATCGAGCTTGGATATTTTGAGCAGGAATCGACAAAGGACGGCAATAACAGCTGCATAGATGAAATCTGGGAAGAATTCCCGAGCCTTAACCAGTTTGAAGTGAGGCTGGCTCTCAGTAAATGCGGTCTTACGACTAAGCATATAGAGAGCAAGGTCAAGGTGCTTTCCGGCGGAGAGCAGGCTAAGGTGAGACTGTGCAAGCTGATAAACAGACCGTCTAATCTTTTGGTACTGGACGAGCCGACGAATCATCTTGACGTGGCTGCAAAAGCGGAGCTTAAGCGTGCTCTTAAGGAGTATAAGGGAAGTATTTTGATGGTATGCCACGAGCCTGAGTTCTATAAAGGCTTGGCGACGGATATTTGGGATTTGTCGGAATGGACGACAAGGCTCGTATAGAGCGTATAGGCATCGAATGCGATATTATAGCTGATTTTTATTAGGGAAAGGGAATAAAATGAAATTTGAAGAATTAAAAGACAGATTTCCGTTATATGTCAGGGTAAGAAATAATAAGGACATAGATATATATATTCAAGCGCAGAACGAGTCGCTCAAGGCATTAGGCTATACGGAGCACAGCTATGCGCACGTAGGCTTGGTTGCGGATAGGACAAGGTACATATTAGAAACGCTCGGAGCCGATGACCACAGTATAGACCTGGCACTGACGGCGGCATGGCTTCACGATATCGGTAATATTGTCAACAGAGTGGATCACAGCCAGAGCGGCGCGATGATGGCTTTTCAGATACTCGGCAGTATGGGAGTTCCTGCGGAAGATATCGCTCAGGTAATATGTGCGATAGGAAATCATGACGAGGGAAACGGAGTTCCTATTAATAAGATATGCGCCGCTTTGATTTTGGCTGATAAGTCCGACGTAAGACGAACCAGAGTGCAGGAAAAGGACGAAAGCAAGTTTGATATTCACGACAGGGTTAATTATTCCGCCACTGAAACGGAGCTGAAGATAAATCAGGAGCACACAGGCATTAAGCTGAAGCTGCATATCGACACCCGCTACGGTGAGATAGGCGAATATTTCGAGATTTTTATGGAGCGTATGCTTCTTTGTAAGAGCGCCGCAAAGGGACTCGGCTTGGAATTTCACCTTATTATAAACGAAAACTCGCTTATGTAATTTTTAGAACGGCAGGTTTCCGTCCGACAACCATAACCGGCAGCGCTTGCATTTTTGCTTGCATAATGGTCATAGGTGTGGTAAAATTATTTCTCGAACTGAAAAGCTGAGGAGTGAAAATGAATCTAAACAGGCACCCGGGCAAACTATTCATAATATCAGGACCGTCAGGTGCCGGCAAGGGGACTATTGCTAACAGAATCCTTGAGGACACCGACCTTGCGTTCTCAGTTTCCATGACGACGAGAGCGCCGCGCGAGGGTGAGGCTGACGGCGTGCATTATTATTTTGTCTCGGAGGAAGAGTTTCTAAAAAATATCGAAGAGGACGGCTTCCTTGAGCATGCCAGCGTATATGGCAGGCGCTACGGAACCCCGAAGGCTCCTATATTAGAGAAGCTCGAGGCGGGCAGGGACGTGCTGCTTGATATCGAAATGCAGGGAGCGCTGCAGATAAAGGAGAATTATCCTGAGGGCGTATTCATTTTCATACTTCCGCCGTCTATGAGCGAGCTGAGAAAGAGGCTCACGGGAAGAGGCACCGAAACGAAAGAAGCCATCGAGATGAGGCTCGGCAATACACTAAAGGAATTGTCCTACGTCGAAAAGTACGACTATCTCGTTGTAAACGGAGAGCTTGAAGAGGCGGTAAACAGAGTTAAGGCGATAATAATAGCCGAGCATTCGAGGGTAACTATGACGGCGGACGAGCTCGTCAGAGAATATACCGAGTAGGAATTTTTTGCTCGCATCAATTAATAAGGAGGGTGAAATATGCTATATCCATCTATAAACGAAATCAGAAAAAAGGCGGACTCCAGATATACGGTTGTTATTCTTGCAGCTAAGAGGGCGAGAGACATAATCGAGGGCAAGCCGATATTGTTCGACTGCGACAGCGAAAGACCGGTATCGATTGCGGCTAACGAGATTGCAGAGGATCTCATCACCTACAGCAGAGATGAAAGCCTATTATAATAAGTTTGTCAGAATGCCTGAATGAAGCATTTCACTCGGGTAAAAATATAATATTTCAGACGTTGAAGGAACCAGTAGCTTAGGCTAATATCCTTACAGAGAGTTGCCGCGTTCGCGAAGCACAGAGCTTTTCGAGGGCTGAGACGGCAGCGGTGAAACTACAGTGAATATCACTCCGGAGTCTGACCAAGCTATGAGAGGCGGCCTTGACAGAGGCTTGCAAGTAGGGTGGTACCGCGGTTTAGTAAAATCGTCCCTAAATAACAATATATTTAGGGATTTTTTGTTGATAAAAATCCCGAGAGAGGAAAGAAAATGTTTAATAAACTTAGTGACAGACCTGTTGCGGAGGTACAGAACGAGCAGGTCAAAAATTGGAAAAAAATCGACTTGCTTAAGAAGTGCGAAGATGAGAGAGAGGGCGCGCCCCAATTCGTTTTTTATGAGGGTCCCCCGACTGCGAACGGTAAGCCGGGAATCCATCATGTAATGGCGAGAACCCTCAAGGACTCGATAAACCGCTACAAGACGATGAAAGGCTTCCAAGTTAAGAGAAAGGGCGGCTGGGATACTCACGGTCTTCCTGTAGAGATTGAGGTTGAGAAGCAGCTCGGCTTCAGCGGCAAACAGGACATCGAGGAATACGGAATCGCCGAGTTTAACGCTAAGTGCCGCGAGTCCGTTTTCACATATACCGAAATGTGGACGGAGATGTCGGACCGTATGGCTTATATGGCGGATATGGACAATCCCTACATCACGCTCGACAACGACTATATCGAAACCGGCTGGTGGATAATGAAGACCGCCTTTGATAAGGGACTCGTGTATGAGGGACATAAGATTCTACCATATTGCCCCCGCTGCGGCACCGGTCTCGCCTCGCACGAGGTGGCTCAGGGCTATAAGATGGTTAAGGTGAACACCCTTATCTGCAAGTTTAAGAGAAAGGACGCGGAGAACGAGTATTTTCTCGCGTGGACTACGACTCCGTGGACGCTCGCGTCTAATATCTCGCTCACGGTAGGCGAAAATATCGACTATATCAAGGTACTTATGAAATCCGGCAAGGACGAGGGCAATATCTTCTATCTCGCAAAAAATCTCGCCGAGAAAGTTCTGGGCAAGGACGAGTATGAGGTTGTTCAGGAGATGAAAGGCAAAGACCTCGAGTACACCGAATATGAGCAGCTTATGCCGTTTGTGGAGAAGCCGGAGGGCAAGGCAGGCTTCATAGTAACCTGTATGGACTATGTAAGCATTGAAGACGGTACGGGCATAGTTCATACCGCGCCCGCTTTCGGTGAGGACGATTACAACTGCGGTCGCAAGTACGACCTCGCCGTGCTCCAGCCTGTGGACGAAAAGGGAGAGTTCACCGATACTCCGTGGAAGGGTCACTTCGTGATGGAAGAGGGGCTCGACGTCGAAATCATCAAGTGGCTCGGCGACAAGATATATAAGAAAGAAAAAATAGAGCACAACTATCCTCACTGCTGGAGATGTGATACTCCGCTCGTTTACTATGCAAAAAAATCATGGTACATCGAGATGTCGAAGCTAAAGGATCTCCTCGTTGCAAATAATGAAACAGTCAATTGGTATCCCGCATATGTAGGCGAAAAGAGATTCGGCAACTGGCTCGAAGAGGTTAAGGACTGGGCTATATCGAGGGAGAGATATTGGGGGACGCCGCTTCCTGTCTGGAAGTGTGAGTGCGGTCATTTAGAGTGTATCGGCTCAAGGCAGGAGCTCGCAGAAAAAGCCGTCGATAAAATCGACGAAACCATAGAGCTTCACAGACCTTATGTCGACGATGTTACTATTAAATGCCCTGAGTGCGGCGGGACTATGCACAGGGTTCCTGACGTAATGGATTGCTGGTTCGATTCAGGCTCGATGCCTTTCGCACAGTGGCACTATCCGTTTGAGCACAAGGACGATTTCGACAAGCTTTTTCCGGCGGACTTCATCTGCGAGGGTATCGACCAGACGAGGGGCTGGTTCTACTCGCTCATGGCTATTTCGACGATAGTTACGGGAAAGGCTCCATACAAAAACGTCCTCGTAAACGACCTTATCCTCGACAAAGAGGGTAAGAAGATGTCGAAGCATAAGGGAAACACGGTTTCGCCCTTCGAAATGCTCGACAAGTACGGCGCGGACGCTACACGCTGGTACCTGCTCTCGGTTTCGCCTGCGTGGACGCCGACGAAATTCGATGAAGAGGGGCTACAGGACGTTGTTTCCAAGTTCTTCGGAACGCTCAGAAACACATATAACTTCTTCGTGCTCTATGCGAATATGGACGACATCGACCCGAGAGAGTTTAACGTACCTTACACGGACAGACCTGAGCTCGACAGATGGATACTCAGCAAATATAACAGGCTCATTGGCGATGTCAGTGAGTTTATGGACATTTATGATCATATGAAGACCGTAAGAGCAATAACCAACTTTGTGGCTGAGGATTTATCCAACTGGTACATCAGAAGAGCCAGAAGAAGATTTTTTGCAGAAGAGCTTACAGAGGACAAAAAATCCGCTTATGCTACGACATATGAAGTCATAATAGGAATCTCCAAGCTCATCGCTCCGGTTGCACCGTTCATAGCGGACGAAATCTATACGGCGCTTACGGGCGAGGAAACCGTTCACACTGCATTCTTCCCTGAAGCAAAGCCTGAGCTCATCGACGGCGGAGCAGAGGAGAGAATGGATCTCGTGCGCACGCTCGTTTCGCTCGGCAGAGGAATCCGAGAAAAAGAAAAGATCAAGGTTCGTCAGCCGCTCGGCGAGGTGCTCGTGGACGGCAAGTATGAGAGCGTCATATCAGACCTCGCGCCTCTTATCCTCGAGGAGTTAAATGTTAAAGCCGTCAGATTCGAAAACAACTTAGACCTATATATGAATTTTAATCTCAAGCCGAATTTCCGCGCGGCAGGTCCTGTTTTCGGCGCCAAGGTTAAAGAATTCGGAGCATATATGGCAAAAGCGGAGCCTAAGGACTTTATCGGCAGAATTGAAGCTGAGGGCGAGGTTAGAATCGAGCTTTCCGGCGAAGAATTCACAGTGATAAAAGACTTCCTCGATATCCGAATCGACGCTAAAGAGGGCTTCGCGGTAGCGATGGAAAACAACGTATTTACTATTCTCGACACCTCTCTTAATCAGGAGCTGATAGACGAGGGGCTTGCGAGGGAGCTTATATCGAAGATTCAGCAGATGAGAAAGGCCGCCGACTATGAGATGATGGATAACATCGACATCTTCGTCAATGCTGACGATGAGGTTAAAGCCGCAATCGCTGAGCACAAAGCATATATTATGGCCGAAACGCTTGCGGTTTCTCTCGCTTATGAGGACAGCCTCGGCAAGGATTACGACTTAAACGGCCATAAAACGGGCATCAGAGTGCAAAAAATCTGAAAAATCACTATAACAACATATTTATGAGATGTTAAGAATGAATTTTTAGGGTATAATGACTGCATACGCAGCACTAATCGCTCATAATATATTAGTATGAATTATATCATGTTTACATAGTATAAAAAAGATAGCGTAAGCTTGAATCTATATTAGTTTTTAATAAATAAAAGGAGGCAAAAAATGGCTGAATTAGTAATTACGAAAGAAAATTTCGAAAAAGAAGTGTTAAAATCCGATATTCCTGTACTCGTTGATTTCTGGGCAGCATGGTGCGGACCTTGTAAGATGCTTGCGCCTACAATCGAAGAGCTCGCTAAGGAATATGAGGGCAAGGCAAAGGTAGGCAAGATAAACATCGACGAGCAGCCTGAGCTTGCGTCGAAGTACGGCATAATGAGCATTCCTACGGTTCTCGTATTCAAAGAGGGCAATGTAGCGGCTCAGTCGGTCGGCTTCGTGCCAAAAGAAAAGCTCGTTGCAATGTTGTAAGCTTTTTCGCTGAGGGGGAGTCGGGCTTGCGCCTGCTTAGCTGAATGCGAAGATTAAGATTAAATTGAAATGCGCGCTTCGATTACGGGGTGCGCTTTTTCGCATTCTGTGGTATAATGACTGCATACGCAGTCATTATACGGAGATTATATCGCCGTGCGATTATTTTGCCTTCGTAAACTTCGGCAAAATCGCACATGGCTGAATTATACCATGTAAACATGGTATAATAACCTCACGGC
>JBHAFL010000137.1:0-4174 GCA_041856085.1 Anaerovoracaceae bacterium
ATCAGTTCTCCTTTTATGTCTTATGTGAATCAAGATAGCTTTGGAGTATTATCGACGCAGCTTGCTTGTCGATATATTTTTTCCTGTCCTCTCTCCTTACATTGGCGTCAATAAGCACACGCTCCGCCATAACGGTCGTGAATCTTTCGTCCTGCCATACGCATTCCACGCCTTTAACCGCGGTCGAGCGCATCTTATTTTCGAGCATTGTTCTGAATTCCCTCACCTTTTCGGTCTGTGGAGTGTCCTCTCCGTTTAAGCCGATGTTCAGGCCTATGACAACGGTATCGCAGCCATATTCCTTAACCATATCGAGTATCTTGCCGGCGTCCTTTCTTATCCCTACTCTCTCAAGCGTCATAAGCGGCTGCGCGGTAATTCCAAGCTCGTCGGATAAGGCGATGCCTATGGTCTTATCTCCGACGTCGAGTCCGATTTTTCTACCCAATTCTTTTCCCTCTGCAAAAAATATCAGTCAAGATAATGCTTTAACAGCTCGGCTATGAGCTCGTCCCTGTCTACGCCTTTGATAAGCGTTCTGGCATTATTATAGCTGGTGATATACGAAGGATCTCCCGAAATGAGATATCCCACGAGTTGGTCAATAGGGTTGTAGTCTTTCTCTTCCAATGCGTCATATACTTCGGTGAGTATCTGTTTATATGTCTTCTGCGTCTTGAATGCGTCAAACATTATCGTATTTTTTTCCATTTCGTTGTCTCCCTTCTATCATAAGTTATATCAATGTTTCTGCTAAGCTGAGCGCTTCTTTTACCTTAGACGGGTCTTTGCCGCCCGCCTGTGCCATATCAGCCTTGCCGCCCCCTCCTCCGCCACATACGGCAGCGATAGGTTTAATGAGGTTTCCTGCGTGCAGTCCATTGCCGACCATATCGTCCGTAAGCGATACCAAGAAAGTAACCTTGGAATCGCTTACGGTGGCAAACACCATACATATACCCTTATTTTCGGCTTTTATATCATCGGAAAGCGCCCTTAAATCGTTTATGCTCTTATCCCTGAACTCGGCGGCTATAAGCTTAACTCCGTTTATTTCTTTAGCGTTCTTCAGGAGCTCGTCGGCTTCACCCGAGGATAACCGCTTCTTAAGCTCTTCCAACTCTTTTTTAACGCTCTTGAGCTCTTCCGCATTTACCCTTGCTTTTTCGGCAACGGCATTTTTGTTCGTTTTGAGGATTTCTGAAACCTTGGACAGAGTTTCTTCACTCTCGTTAAGAGCCGCGAGCACGCCCGTGCCGGTAACCGCCTCGATTCTTCTGATTCCGGCGGCAACGCCGCCCTCGGAAATAATCTTAAAGGCTCCGATTTCTCCGGTATTTCTGACATGTGTGCCGCCGCACAGCTCTACAGACCAGTCGCCTGCATTAACTACCCTGACTGTTGAGCCGTATTTTTCTCCGAACAAAGCCATAGCGCCGGCTTCATTCGCGTCCTCGATTGACATCTCGACGGTATTGACGGGTAAGAATAGATTTATCTGTTCGTTTACCTTGTTTTCAACTGCTCTTAACTGCTCCTGTGTGAGAGCCTCAAAATGCGAGAAGTCGAACCGCAGCATTTTTTCATTGTTCATCGAGCCTGCCTGATGGACATGAGTACCGACGATGTCTCTGAGAGCTTTTTGAAGAAGATGCGTCGCCGTGTGGTTCCTCTCCGTCATTTTTCTCTTAGGTACGTCTACGCTGAGCTCCGCCTCGTCTCCGAGCTTAAGCGTTCCCGAAATTACAGAAACGGTATGAAAATACAGGCCGTCTTTTTTTTCGGTCTTAAGTATCTCGGCATTAAACGAATCTGTCGACATAAAACCGATATCGGAAACTTGACCGCCGCCCTCTGCATAAAACGGAGTTCTGTCAAACACTATGCTTGCCTTAGCCCCATCTTCTATTTTATCCGTAAGGATTCCCTCTGTGATAATAGCGAGAACCTCAGCTTTGCCGGAATTGACCTCATAACCGATAAACTCCGTGTCCGGAAGATCAAGCTCCACCGTCTTTGAGTCCCGGTCATCGTCTTCGCCGAATTTTCTGTTTTTTCTCGCGAGCTCTTTCTGAGCCTGCATATTAGCCTTGAACCCCTCTTCGTCAGCAGTATATCCCAAGTCGGCAAGTATCTCCTGTGTAAGCTCAAGAGGGAAGCCGTATGTATCATAGAGCTTAAAGGTCTTCTCTCCGCTGAGAACCTTGGAGTTTTCTTTTTTCAGCTCATCTATGTACTCGGAGATGATTTCTTCACCCTTGTCTATTGTAGAGGCGAAATTATCCTCTTCTACGCTGATGATTTTTTTGATGTAGTCTCTCTGTTCTATAAGCTCGGGATAGGCTTCACCCGATACTTCGATAACTCTTTCGGACAGCGCCGAAAGGAACGCGCCTTTAATGCCGAGAAGCCTACCGTGCCTTGCGGCGCGGCGGATAATCCGACGAAGGACATATCCCCTGCCCTCGTTGGACGGCATAATGCCGTCACCTATCATAAAGGTCATAGCTCTTAAATGGTCGGTTATTATTCTGAGCGAAACATCGGTCGTTTTTTTGCCGTCGGCATATTCGACCCCTGAAACCTCTACCGCGCCATCCAAGATATATTTAATGGTATCGACGTCGAAGATTGAAGTGGTGTCCTGCATTACGCAGGCCATTCTCTCAAGCCCCATACCCGTATCGATGTTAGGGTTTGCGAGGTTGGAATATGAGCCGTCCTCCTCTTTGGAGAACTGCGTAAAAACGTGATTCCAAATCTCAATGAATCTGTCGCAGTCACAGCCCGGTCTGCAATCAGGGCTTCCGCAGCCGAACGCCTCGCCCCTGTCATAGAATATCTCCGAATCGGGGCCGCACGGGCCGAGTCCGATTTCCCAAAAATTATCTTCCTTACCGAGCCTTACGATATGAGACGGGTCCATACCGTTATTCTTCCAGATTTCGATTGCTTCGTCATCGTCAAGATATACGGTAGCCCAGAGTCTGTTCAACTCGAAGCCCAGGTGCTCGGTAAGAAACTCAACTCCCCACGCTATGCTTTCTTTCTTAAAATAGTCCCCGAAGCTGAAGCTGCCGAGCATTTCAAAGAAAGTACCGTGTCTTGCGGTCATACCTACGTTATCGATATCGCCCGTCCTAATACATTTCTGGCAGGTGCACATTCTTTTTTTAGGGGGTGTTTCAGTCCCTGCAAAATATGCTTTTAGCGGCGCCATACCTGAATTTATTATTAAGATTGAATTATCATTTTTTGGAATGAGGCTGGCTGACTTGCCTAAGTAATGATCTTTTGACTCATAGAAGTCAAGAAATCTTTTTCTGATTTCATTTAAGCCTAATTTTTTCATAGAATAAAATTCCTCCATAGAATTGCGCATGCAAAATCGCACGGCGATATAATCTCCGTATAATATTTACGCAGCGAAGCTGTATAAATATTATACCATAAATCCGCCGCCGATTACAATGTCATTGTCATAAAATACTATCGACTGGCCGGGTGCGGCGGCTCTCTGCGGTCTGTCAAACACGGTGATGATTTCGTCTCCCTCGATATGAAGCTTTGCCTTTTCGGGCTGTGCGGCATATCTTATCTTGGCTGATATATATCGCCCCTCGTATTCTGCCGCATTTCCTGCGGTGAACACATTATCCCTCGACCTTATTTCATTGCTTAACAGGTCTTCGCCGTCTCCGAGGGTTACGGTATTTTTAACCGGGTCTATGCCTGTAACGAATACGGGTTTGCCGATGGCTATGCCGAGCCCCTTTCTCTGACCTACCGTATAGTTCAGTATGCCGTCGTGATTGCCGAGAACATTGCCTTTTTTATCAATAAAATGCCCCGCCTCGGACTTAGCTCCGGTTCTTTTTATGTAGTCGGCATAATTGTCGTCGGAATTGATGAAACAGATTTCCTGACTGTCCTTTTTTAGGGCGTTATCAAGACCGTTTTCAGCCGCAAGCCGTCTTACCTCACTCTTATCCGAAATCTCTCCTAAGGGCAGAATAAGGCGCCTCAGGGTGCTTTCAGGCAGGCGGTATAGCATATAGGACTGGTCTTTTGAGATATTGACGGCTCGCCTGACAAAGACTCCGTCGCTTGTTTTTTTTAGGCGTGCATAATGACCCGTCGAAATGTACGACGCGCCGATTCTGTCGGCACATTC
>JBHAFL010000138.1:0-7105 GCA_041856085.1 Anaerovoracaceae bacterium
ATATGACTGGAGCATTTTTGAAAACGAAAGACCAATTATGAATGGTACC
Source organism: Anaerovoracaceae bacterium (assembly GCA_041856085.1). Taxonomy (GTDB): domain Bacteria; phylum Bacillota; class Clostridia; order Peptostreptococcales; family Anaerovoracaceae; genus RUG754. The sequence continues at coordinate 50 of JBHAFL010000138.1, forward strand.
ACCGGTACACAGAATGCCATCAAACAAATCGGTCGGCTTGGGGCGGTAATCTAATCTGTCAACCAAAAAGTCCGTAAAAACTTGACACCATCAAAAATTCTTTTCAAGTTGTTCGTTTTTAAGATAGGTTGTATAATGTAACTGTTATCGGAGGTGAGGTTCGAGTGAATTATGATGAAATGATAAAAATATTGGACGGCTTACAGGCAGAGGATTGGGAGCAGCTGCCCAGGATAAAATTGATAATAAGCCAGTTAGTGGAGGTCATAGATGAGCAGCACTTCGGGAGCAGGTTTTTTGATGAAGAAAAATATAAGGGAAGCATGGTAAATCACTTTGCAAAAAAGGGAATAGTGCCCAGAGCAGAGGGAAAGAAATGCGGCAAAGAGCATCTTGCTGCGAATACCGTCTGCGCTATGCTTAAACAGGTACTTACATTGGAGAATATGATTCCGCTTATGACTAACTGCTGCGGCGACGGCGAAATATTGGAAGTTGAGAAAATCAAGGACTTCTACGGGAAGTTTTTGAAAAACTCCGTGAAAGAAAAACAAAATATAATGGCGGATTTGAAGCTTATAGACGAAAACGACAGAGAAAGCATATGTGATATCGCTATAAATTTTGCTATTCGCTCATATATGAATCAACTGGCATGTAAAATAATCATAGAGAGCATATTAAAAGAAAAAAAATAAGACTATTGAAACTTTTTTGTGGTGCATTTCAGGAAAGAAATATTAATATGAGGGAGAGAGTATATGGAAGAAAAAAATATCAACCAAGCGCTGATTTCATTTTTGGATGAAAGCCCTAACGCTTTTTTTGCGGTAAAGAATTTCAGCGAAATGCTTAGAATCGGAGGAGCAGAGCAGCTCTATGAGAGCGAAAGCTGGGTGCTCGAAAGGGGCAAAAAATACTTTGTGACAAGAAATGACTCGTCTTTAATCTCATTTGCTTTGCCGAAGGATGAATATGTAGGATTTCAGATAATGGCTTCGCACTCGGACTCGCCGGCGCTAAAGGTTAAGGTGAACTCGGAAATTACGGTTGAAGATAGATATTCTAAGCTGAACGTCGAAAAATACGGCGGCATGATATGCTCGACATGGCTCGACAGACCGCTCTCGGTAGCGGGAAGGGTTGTGATTTCAACCGCGAACGGAGTCGAAACGAGGCTGATAAATATAGACAGGGATATTATGATTATTCCGAATCTCGCGATTCATATGAACAGAAGTGTTAACGACGGATATTCTTATAATGCTCAGGTTGATATGCTTCCACTATTCGGCTCCTCCGAAAAAAAGGACGCTTTCCGGAGGGCAGTAGCGGAGGCGGCGGGAGCGAGCCCCGAAGATATACTCGACGCGGATTTATATCTCTATAACAGGCAAAAAGGCTGTCTTGTGGGCATCGAGGAAGAATATATTTCAAGCCCGAGGCTCGATGATCTGCAGTGTGCATTTGCCGGATTCGTGGGATTTATTAAATCGAGGCCGACGAAAAGCGTCGCCGTTCATTATGTTGCGGATAATGAGGAAGTCGGTTCGGGCACTAAACAGGGGGCAGCGGGGACTTTTCTTAAGGACGTGCTTAAGAGAATAAACGATTCTGCCGGGAAGAAAGAGGAGGATTATCTGAGAAGTCTCGCGTCTAGTTTTATGATTTCGGCGGACAATGCTCATGCGCTTCACCCGAACCACGCTGATAAGGCCGACCCGACGAACCGTCCGCGCATAAACGGCGGAATAGTAATAAAATACAGCGCTAATCAGCTATACACTACGGACGCGATATCCGGAGCCATATTCAGAAAGTTCTGCAAGGCGGCGGGCGTACCTTACCAGACTTTCGCCAATCGCTCCGATATGGCGGGAGGATCGACGCTCGGGAATATCTCTCAGACGCAGGTTTCTCTTAATACGGTGGATATAGGGCTGGCGCAGCTCGCTATGCATTCGTCTTTTGAAACGGCGGGAGCGGAGGACACGGTCTATCTGGCGGAACTTGCCGAAAAGTTTTTTTCATCATCGGTTGTAGAAAAAGGTCGCGGCAGCTACGACATAATAAGCGACTTATGATACTTAATTGTGTATAAATAATTGCAGCTTGAATATCACATATGGGGAGATAAAAATGACGAACGAAAGCATTAAAACCATAATGGGAAGAAGGAGCGTCAGGAGGTACAAAAAAGATATACCGACAGATGAGGAAATCCGCACGGTAATAGAAGCGGGGCTCATCGCTCCGAGCGGCAAAAATCTTCAGACGCCCGTAATAATATGCCTGAAAAACAGAGATATAATCGAAAGGCTCAGGAAGATAAACGCTGAGATAATGGGCTTATCAGACGGCAACGATCCGTTTTACGGAGCGCCGATGATGCTTATAGTTTTAGCGGACAGAAGAGTATCAAACTACATATATGACGGCTCGCTCGCTATGGGTAATATGATGAATGCAGCCCATGCGATCGGACTCGGAAGCTGCTGGATAAACCGAGCTAAAGAGGAGTTTGAGATGCCGGAGTGGAAAGAGTTCCTGAAAAAAATAGGCATAGAGGGAGACTACGAGGGAATCGGGCATCTAATCTTAGGATACCCGGAGGGAGACAGACCGAAGGCTCTTAAGAGAAAAGACGGCAGAGTATTTTTTGTGGACTGAGGGAGGAAAGAATGAAAAAGATAAGACTTGAAAGCTATGTTGAATATATTGTCAAGACTGCGGAGGAGCTTCTTTCGGTTGACTCGCCGACGGGCTACACCGAAAATGCGGCCGACCTTATTACCGGGCTGCTTGAGGATATGGGCTACCGCCCCGTTAAGACGGTAAAGGGCGGCGTCCTCGTCAGGCTTGCCGAGAGAAAAGCGGGAGATGAGGGCGGAATTATGCTTAATGCTCACGTCGACACGCTCGGCGCGATGGTGTCGAAGATAAAGGATAACGGCAGACTTCAGGTTACGCCTCTCGGCGGTATGAACGCCAACAATGCCGAGGCTGAGAACGTAAGGATAGTTACGAGATTCAGCGGTGAGTTCGATGGAACATGCCAATTAGAAAATGCTTCGGTTCATGTCAATCCGAAGTATGATGAAACTAAGCGCGAATGGACGAATATGGAGATTGTCATCGACGAAGATGTTAATTCAAAAGACGATACTCTTAAGCTTGGAATTTCTGTGGGAGATATAGTCTGCTTCGATCCGAGAACAAGGGTAACGAAAGACGGCTATATCAAAAGCAGATTTTTGGATGATAAACTCAGTGCGGCGATACTTATCGGCTTCGCTAAATATATCAAGGACAGCTCGGTGGAGCCGGAAACGGATATATGGGTACATTTCACCGTATTCGAAGAGGTCGGGCACGGCGCGAGCGCGAATATGCCGAGCGGCATAACGTATGTTATCTCGGTTGATATGGGTTGCGTAGGCGACGGACTGAGCTGCACTGAGAGACAGGTTTCGATTTGCGCTAAGGACAGCAGAGGACCATATGCCTATGACGTTGTTAAATCTCTTATAGAGGCGGCGCTAAAGGCGGGAGCGGACTATGCGGTCGATATATATCCATATTACGTCTCAGATGTAGAGGCTATGCTCAGCGCGGGTCATGATATTAAGCACGGACTGATAGGCCCGGGAGTGTATGCCTCTCACGGATATGAGAGAAGTCACAAAAAAGGAGTGGAGAATACGCTTAGACTGCTTATCGGTTATGTGATATAATAACCTTACGGCGTAAGAGGGTGACATGGAAATAAAAAAAATTAAAGCGGTATATTTCAGCCCGACGGGAAGCACCGCTAAGGTTATAAACGAAATGGCGGGCGAGCTTGCGGCTAAGCTCAATGTAGGGATAGAAAAAATTGATTTTACGCTTCCGGAAAACCGTAATATGAATCCCAAGGTTTTTAACGAAAACGAGCTTGTGGTATTCGGGGTGCCTACTTATGCGGGGCGAATACCTAATAAGATTCTGCCGGCGGTAAAGGCTATGTTCAAGGGCAGTCGCACACCTGCCGTAGCTGCGGTAACTTTCGGAAACAGGGATTACGGAAGCTCGCTTACGGAGCTTGCGGAGGAACTCGGCAATAACGGATTCTGTGTTTTCGCCGCGGCGGCGATAGTCTGCGAGCATGCGTTCACGGACAAGGTCGGGAACGGGAGACCCGACTGCGAGGATTTTTTGGGGATAGCGAGGTTTTCGGAGTATATTACCGAAAAAATCGTAGAGGTGATGACTCCCGAGGAACTTGCTATGCCGCTCATCAGAAACGGAGAACAGATAGCGCCTTATTATACTCCGCTAAAGGCGGACGGTACTCCTGCGAGCTTTCTTAAGGCGAAGCCTGAAACCGATACGGATAAATGCACGGGCTGCCGTATTTGCGCGGAAACTTGCCCTATGGGATCTATAAACCCGGAAGATACCTGCGAGGTGACGGGAATCTGCATTAAATGTCACGCCTGCATTAAAAAATGTCCTGCGGGAGCAAAATATTTCACCGACGCGGATTTTCTTTCCCACGTAAAAATGATTGAAAATAATTTTGCGGCACGTGCAAATAATGAATTTTTTGCATAAAACCGTGAAAATCTTGCAGTTGCAACCGCCGGTTGCGAAAAATTAAAGCGGACTTGGTAGCGTGCAACCGATGAAAGCGTTAAATTCGTCTTGAAAATAATATTGAAAAGACGAAAGGAAAGAGAAAATGATTTTAGCTGATAAAATTATCAATTTAAGAAAAAAAGAAGGCTGGTCACAGGAAATGCTCGCCGAAAAGATGGGCGTGAGCAGGCAATCCATATCGAAATGGGAGGGCGCACAGGCGATTCCGGATATGAACAAAATCTTGCTTCTTTCGGAACTGTTCGGCGTCAGCACGGACTATCTGCTTAGAGACGATATGGAAATCGCCGAGTCCGTTCCGGAGCAGTTTGAGCCGCGCACTGCAATAGACGGCGAAGAGGCGGTTTCGGTCTCGATGGAAACCGCTAACGCGTTTCTCAATCAAAATGAGAGCTCTGCTCCGAGGTTTGCGCTGGGAGTATTCCTCTGCATCATTTCACCGATTGTACTTATTATACTTGCTTCTCACCGGAATAACTTGATTACCGGACTTACAGACGATAAACGTGCAATGATAGGGCTCATTGTACTGTTTATTTTCGTCGGAGCTGCCGTTGCAATTTTTGTGACAAACGGTATGAGGTCGAATAAGTATAAGGATATCCGCGAAAAACCGATAGAAACGGCTTACGGGGTAAGAGGAATGGTAAGGGAGCGTATGGCTCAGTATGAGAGCGCTCACATCAGGGATATGACTTTAGGAATTGTGCTTTGCGTGGTGGCTACAATAAGCGTTTTCGTTGCAATCCTGTTGAGACCCGAGGATGAGCTTGCGATTTCGATAGGAGTGGGTATGCTTCTTTTTATCGTAGCCTGCGGCGTGTACCTGATTGTCAGGACTTCATGCATATGGGGAGGATATCAGGCTCTTATTGAAGACGGCGACTACAGAAGAGAGCAAAAAAGAGCGGATAATTCAGTCGGCGGTATATATTGGCTAAGCGTTACCGCTATATATCTTGCGGTCAGCTTTTTGACAGCATCATGGGCGTTAACATGGATAATCTGGCCTGTGGCGGGCGTCTTATACGGCGCAGTCGTCGAGATATTTAAGAACCGCAGAAGCTGAAAGACGGCTGTTACAGAAAAATAATAATATTTCAGTACCGCATAACCCGTGAGTCATAAGCTTCTCGGGTTATTTATTTAGGAAAAGGAATGCTTGCCTCAAAGTTTCTTAACAGATTTCAAAATTATCTTATATCTTTCTTTTTTCTCGGTCGCCTATTGCAAAATAAAAGTTGCCTTGTTTTTAGTAATAAAGTATAATTATATTCGGAGAAGCTTTATTTTTATGAATATTTGAGCAACTTTACAATATAAGAGAAATATGATATGCGGCTCGATTATTCGGCAGGTGACAAATGCATTTTATAACGCAATATAGAGGACTTAGAAGAGAAAATTATGTATTATTTTTTGGCCGAATTGTAACCAATATGGGGGCAATGGTATGGCCGATGCTTACCATGATATTAAGCCTTAAGCTGGGATACAATGCGACTGAGATTGCGTTGATTTTGTTCGGAATCTCTATGATTTCGATTCCTGCCGCTCTGATTGGCGGTAAGGTTGCGGACAGGCATAACAAAAAATTCGGCATAATATATTGCGATATCGTATCTATTGTGTGCTATATTTACTGCGGTCTCATACCGCTTTCAGGGTTTTCCGTAGTTTTAATAGTCATTGCCGCAATATTTCAAAGGGTGGAGAGCCCTATGTATTCGGCGCTTATTGCTGACCTTACCACAACGAAGCAGAGAGACCGCGCTTATTCGCTTTCGTATCTCGGAGGCAATATCGGGCTCATGCTTTCACCGACCATAGCGGGTCTGCTTTTCGGCAATTATCTGTGGCTGGTGTTTATTATATCGGGTGTAGCGATTGCGTGCTCGACTGTCCTGATTTTTTTTATGGTAAAGGACATTTCGATAGCGAGGGCTGATGACCGCCACTCGGTTTACCAAAAGGCAAGCGAGCATACGAGTCTTATCGAGCTTCTAAAAGGCAATAAGGTTGTGATGCTCTATATTATAACCTTGGGTATGTATTACTCGGCTTACGGTCAGTTTTCATATCTTATGCCTCTCGATTTAGGGAGAGTCCACGGTGATGACGGTGCGGTAATCTTCGGTACGATTACGAGCGTCAATTGCATCATAGTGGTAATCTTCACTCCGTTTATAACGATGTTTTTCAAAAAACTTCGAGATACGGGTAAGATTCTGGGTGGTACGATATTGCAGATAGTTAGCTTCTTTATATTCATGTTTCTTCTGGGACACATCTGGGCTTACTACATATCGATGTTCATTTTTACCTTGGGAGAGATATTCACGTCAATATCAGGCGGGCCATACCTATCTAAGCGTGTACCCGAGACGCACAGAGGAAGAGTAAACGGCATTGCCGAAG
>JBHAFL010000139.1:0-3493 GCA_041856085.1 Anaerovoracaceae bacterium
CTTTTTAGTCCTCGCTTCGGATAACTCTTCGTGCTTGCTCGCCGGCAAAATGGTTCTCGTCAAAACTCGCTGCGCTCAGACAGTTTCCGAGAACCGAATTTTCCCGTTGCTCGCTTCGCCGAGAGTTACAGCCTCGCTGCGAAAGCAAAGCGCGGCAGCAGCTATCGCTAAGATATGTTATAGAGTCATTATACCATGTTTACATGGTATAATTCAGCCATGTGCGATTTTGCCGGAGTTCACGCAGGCAAAATTATCGCACGGCGATATAATCTCCGTATAATGACTGCGTATGCAGACATTATACCATAATTTAGTTATTACGATAAGCGTTTTTGCCAAGTATCGCTTTGATTTTTTGGAGCTTATCTCTAATTCTCTTCGCGGTATGCTCCCGTGTTCCCGGTCGGTGAGGCAGGGCATATTTTTTGCATTCGCAGCTATAACTCATAAAAACCGTCCCTGCATCAAACGCGGGGTTTTACGCATACAAAAATACCCTCTTTACTGCATATTCAGCAAAGAGGGCACGTATCAATCGGTTTTACTGTTTCCGGAACGCTATGTTTATTAAGCCGCAAAACCCGTTTCGAGATATAATTTAAGAGCTACGGAGCTATCCTTATTACAAGGAAGCGTAACTTTGTCAGAGCTCCCGAAAGGTTTAGTTTTTATATGCATAGACGTCTGCAAAAAAACCGCTCTCAATTGCTTTTATCCAGCATTACCGACGCCTTGAACAAGTCTCCGTCTATAACTATCTCGAAGATTCCTCCCATGAGAGCAGTCAGGTCTTTAGCTATAGCGAGCCCGAGCCCTGAGCCCTCCGTGTTTCTCGATTCGTCTCCGCGCTTGAACCTCTCCATAAGCTCATCCGCAGGGATATTCAGCGCATCTTTCGACATATTCTTCATCTCAAGGAGAACTCTGTTTGTACCTGTATGCCTGTTAGATACAGCGTCGCTCAGGTTGATATATACCCTGCTCCCCTCAAGAGCATACTTCGACACGTTCGACAGCAGGTTCTCTATAACCCTCCAAAGCAGCTTGCCGTCCGCACGAACGGTCGAATCGGCGAGTTCATTCTTAACTATTACCTCAAGCTCTCTGCCTTCGAGCCTGTCCGACATTTCACCGATTGCCTGATTCACTATCTCCGCAATATCTATATCCGATATATCGCAAGGAATATTCCCCGATGACGCTTTCGCGGCTTCAAACAGGTTCTCGGTAAGCAGCTTAAGTCTCTGCGTCTTTTCGTCGATTATATTGAGGTATTCCTGTGCGTTCTCGGATTCAAGCCCCTCGGTTTTCAAAAGATCCACATAGCTTATCATCGACGTGAGCGGCGTCTTAAGGTCATGTGAAACATTGCTTATGAGGTCGGTCTTCATTCTCTGGTTCTTAAGTTCATTCTGCACCGCTAAGTTCGTTGCCTGCGAGATTTCGTTTATATCGCTTGCGAGGCTGTCGAGGTCGCTCTTAGGGCCTTTTGAGTCCGACTCGAAAGGTATCTTATATGACAGGTTGCCCGACTTAACCTCGCTTACCCCCTTATGTATTTCTCTATATTTGTTTATGAACTTAGGCACGAGGACGAAGATTACTATGAGATCTATAATAGCGCCTATCCACGTCATCGCAAGCAGCATCATTAAGATGAACGCCCCTATATATTTCAGCATATACCTGTCGGAGGTCTTAACCGCATGCAATGCCGCACTCATACCATTACCGACTGCTATGAAGAATTTTCCTGTAAGGGATTTTTTCCAGAAGCTGTGCGCTTTCAGTTTTTTAACTAATGATACGCCTGTTATCAGGGAAACAAGGATTAAGGTTGCAATTCCTGCCGTACATAATCCTATTATAGTTTCGTTTCTAATCCCGAACACACAGTCGTCAGTATTGAGAGGCGTGAAGCCAAGCCAGTCTATGTACTGAATAACAATTACAATCGGCGCTGCGAGCGCTATCGCTCCTCCGATAGCTCCTGTCAGCAGAACAAGCTGCACTTCCGACCATATCCTGTCAAATCGGTTAAGGCGAATGCTGCCGTCCGGCTCCCGATTGAATCTTCCTGTGAATACACATGCAATTATAGTCCCTGCAAGGAAAAGAATTGCCGCCCCTATTGCAATCATAATAAACAGCTCGATAAGCTCCGACTGCTGACGGTCGCTTGCAAATCTCACCCACCACCTCGGAAATCCGTCGCCTAAGGTTTCAGGCACAAGCTCCGCGTCGGTTCCCGTCGCGACAAGTTTAGTGCCGTCGAATACAAGCTGCGCGTCCGCCCAAACATCTTCGCCATTTTCGTTGCCCAAATAGATTGCGCGATGTAGTATTTCACCTATCTCCGGCATTGTGAGGTTAGATATCGATGTCGCGATTGCCCCCGCTACAGCGCAGACGGTTCCCGAAATCACCGCTATAAGCCAAGCTAATGCATTGACCGTCTTTTTAGTGTTCAGATTGTTCTGATTCATAAAAAACACCCCTTTTCAGATTTTTTCCGCCTTGTAGCCAAGTCCCCATACCACCTTAAGATACCTCGGATTCTTCGGGTCAATCTCAATTTTTTCCCTGATTCTCCTGATATGTACCGTGACGGTGTTTTCGGGGCTGTATGCGGGCTCGTCCCAGACCTTTTCGTATATCTGATTTATCGGGAAGACTTTTCCTGCGTTCGACACGAGCAGCTTAAGTATCCCGTATTCAGTCGGCGTAAGCTGTACGGCTTCGCCGTCCAAAGTCACCTCTTTCGACGTATCGTCTATCACAAGACCTCCTGTCCTGTATATCCCCTTGATATTTTCTTTCTCGATACTGCCGAAGTTCAGATATCTTCTTATCTGTGATTTTACCCTCGCAATCAGCTCCAGCGGGTTGAAAGGCTTAGTAATGTAGTCGTCGGCGCCGACATTAAGACCCGTAATCTTGTCGTAGTCCTCGGATTTAGCGCTCAGCATTATGATAGGAATATTCTTTTCTTCGCGGATTTTCATCGTCGCCTGCACTCCGTCGAGCACCGGCATCATTATATCCATTATAATGAGATGAAGGTTCTCTTTTATCGCCGCGTTAAGCGCCTGCAAGCCGTCATAGGCGAGAAGTACGTTATATCCCTCGTTTTTCAGGTAGATTTCGATTGCACGTGCTATATCTCTGTCATCATCTACGACTAAAATGTTTATCTGCGCGTTTTTCCTGTCCGACATCTTTTCACCTTTCACTATGCGGATTTTATGAATCTGATATTACAGTCATTATATTACAAAACAAGCGATAAAAAAATTACGAATTTATTAAGGATGGTGTCAAGTTTTTACGGACTTTTTGGTTGACAGATTAGATTACCGCCCCAAGCCTACCGATTTGTTTGATGGCATTCTGTGTACCGGTGGTACCATTCATAATTGGTCTTTCGTTTTCAAAAATGCTCCAGTCATATTTCTTTTCGCAGATGCTCTTAAGCGTTTGCTTCGAATAC
>JBHAFL010000140.1:0-5590 GCA_041856085.1 Anaerovoracaceae bacterium
AATGAGTTTTTGTAGTATAATATTGTCCATAGAGATCTCCTTAGATGATTCGCTAAATGAAAGCTTAGTAACTTCATTTTATCACAGAGGCGATCTCTTTTCTTTTCTAAAAAAACTCCGTAATTATTTTACACTAACTTTTCTATTAGCGAGAGTGCTGCGGATAAAAACATGCTTGCTATTCATAATAAAAACGGAAAAACCAAGACCGAGACAGAAAAAACGCCGTACAATCAGTTAGAAGAGGCACTAAAAAAGGCTCAGCTTGAAAAACAGAGGAAGTCAACGGGAGAAAGCTATATTATAAACTCTAAACTCAAGAATACATCTGAGAAACTCTACGGCGAAAAGGGCAACAAATATCTAAGCAATCCTAAATACGGGCACAAAAAGGCTCCTGCGCTGCACAATAAGAAAGAACCGGCGATTAAAACTTCAAAAATGGCTGACGAAAAGATGCAGATTGAGCCTAACCTTAATAAACCGAAAAACGATAAAGCATCGAAAATCGAGAGAAAAAGCGTAACCAAATTTGATAGAGAGATGAAAAATCTTTTAGGCGCAGATGAGTATGAAAATATGAAGTCGATTCGAGCCGAGCGTAAATATGAAAAGGCGCTGAGGACAATGTCAAAAGAGAGCCAGGTTTTTGTCCGCACACCCGTCTCTCGCATTTCGTAATGCACCGCGCTGTATTATATCAGCTAAAATACCTAAATACGCCCTTGACCTTGCCTACTATTTTAGCGTCACGGACTATGATAGGACTCATTGAGCTGTTCTCCGGCTGCAGACGTATGTGACCGTTTTCCCTATAGTAGGTTTTAACGGTGGCTTCCGATTCGAAGCCGTCTATCATAGCGACCACTATTTCACCGTTTCTTGCGTCCTCGCTCTGCTGCACGAGTATGAGGTCGCCGTCCATAATGCCGACCTCAATCATTGACTCGCCTTTGACGCGGAGCATAAAATTAACTCCGTCGCCGACGAGTCTCTCAGGCATAGGGAAAGAATCCTCAATGTTCTCTTCGGCAAGTATCGGGGTACCGGCGGCAACGCGCCCTATTACGGGGATTTCTACTGTAGGGCTTATCGCAGTTACTGAACCGGAAAAAATATTTTTTTCGTGTTCTTTTTTAGGATCGGACGGGTCGACGACCATAAGAGCGCGAGGCTTTGACGGGTCTTTTTTTAGATAACCCTCTTTGACGAGCGTCTCTATGTCTTTATGAACCGTGGAGGTGGATTTAATGCCGAGCGCCGTGCATATCTCCCTGACCGTAGGCGGATAGCCCTTAGTGGAGATTTCTTTTTTCATAAAGTCGAGTATTTTTTGTTCGCGGGGTTTTAGCATAGCGGGACCTCTTGTATATAAAAATAAAGTTAAACTGCGTTTTGTTCTTTTTATGATAACATAACCCGAACAAAATGTAAACAATTGTTCACAAAAACAACAAAAATCCTAACTCCGAAAGTCAGGTATTATAGCACAAAAAGAAAACTGCAATAAAAATTACGCACAAAACTCTGAAGTCTGTGCGTAAAAATAAAATTTGCTATTGCAAAAGAACAATTATACGCTATATCTTAACTTTGACGGCAAAACAGGATAAACGCAACTTTCTTCCAAGCTCGTGATATATTTTGCTTAAGGCTGCAAAGCCTATGTTTTTAATTTTATCTGTATTCTGAGATAAACGAGAATTGTGGTTTATAGTGACGGTAGATAAAGACTCATCTTTTTAGAACAAAAAATCCGGCGATTTGTTTTTCGGTGTTGCCTTTAGTCTGTGCTCCGTTTGAATGGTGCCGCCCAAAAATTTTTTGCTCCGAAAAATCCTTATCTTGCACGCCTTTACGACGTACTTTTTTTAAGTTTGCGGATTAGCACCGATTATTTTTGTCCTATATCCCCGGATTGCACTAAAAAAAGTACGTGAATCAAGGGGCTTTTTGAGTATAAATGAATTTTTTCACTTGATAAAAGAAGAAAAATGTGATTTAATTTCAATGTATGTTGTTATAATCTTAACGTGGGCGATTGGAGCTTGCGTTCATATAACGAATATTATTTCAAGGAGGCTTTTTAAATGAACTTTCAACTAACGAAGGAACAAGAATTCGTAAGAAAAATGGTTAGAGAATTCGCAACTGCCGAAGTTGAGCCATTAGCAGCTGATATCGACAAGGAACACAGATTCCCTGTAGAAACAGTTGAAAAAATGGCTAAACTCGGCATCATGGGAATTCCTTTCCCTACCGAGTACGGTGGAGCAGGCGGAGACCACATTGCATACGCTATCGCAGTGGAAGAATTAGGCAGAGTTTGCGCTTCTACATCCGTTATCGTTTCTGCGCATACATCCCTTTGCTGCTGGCCAATCTTCAACTATGGTACAGAGGAGCAGAAGAGAAAATATTTACCTGACTTACTTTCCGGCAAGAAGATCGGTGCATTCGGTCTTACGGAACCGAACGCAGGTACAGATGCATCAGGACAGCAGACAAGAGCTGAGCTTGTTGACGGAAACTGGGTTCTTAACGGAGCTAAGTGCTTCATCACAAACGGCGGATATGCAGACGTTTTCGTATGCTTCGCGATGACCGATAAGAAAAAAGGAAATAAGGGAATCACCGCATTCATCGTAGAAAAAGATGACGAGGGCTTCTCAATCGGTAAGACAGAGGACAAGTTAGGAATCTGCGCGTCTTCAACGACTGAGCTTATTTTCCAGAACTGCGTTATCCCTGAGGACAGACTCCTCGGAGAACTCGGCGGCGGATTCAAGGTTGCAATGTCAACACTTGACGGCGGACGTATAGGTATCGCTTCTCAGGCTCTCGGTATTGCACAAGGTGCTTTCGACGTTACAGTTGAATACATGCAGGCAAGAAAACAGTTCGGCAAGAAGCTTTCACAGTTCCAGGCTCTCGCATTCGAAATGGCTGACCTTAAGACAAGAATCGAAGCTGCCAGACTCTTAATATACAGAGCTGCCAACCTTAAAGATAAACACCTTCCATACTCGGAAGCTGCTGCTATGGCTAAGCTTTTTGCAGCTGAAACCGCTATGGACGTTACAGTTAAGTGCGTTCAGTACCACGGTGGCTACGGCTACACTAAGGATTATCCGGTTGAAAGAATGATGAGAGACGCTAAGATTACTGAAATCTACGAAGGAACTTCCGAAGTTCAGAGATTAGTTATCGCAGCTAACACATTCAAGAAATAGAGAGCAGGAGGAAAATAGATATGGCATTTAAGATTATCGTATGCGCAAAGCAGGTTCCTGATACTAACGTTATAAAAATCAACCCTAAGACAGGAACATTAATCAGAGACGGCGTTCCGTCAATTCTCAACCATGATGACAGCAACGCTCTCGAAGAAGCATTAAGGATTAAAGATAAGTACGACGACGTACACATTACGGTTATTTCCATGGGACCTCCGCAGGCAACGGATCTTCTTTTTGAATGTATCGCTAAGGGTGCAGACGAAGGAATCCTTGTTTCCGACAGAGCGGTCGGCGGCTCCGACACATGGGCTACGTCAAACACACTCGAAGCTGCAGTAAACAAGTGGGTTAGAGAAAACGGACCTTATGATCTTATCTTCGCAGGTCGTCAGGCTATCGACGGAGATACCGCACAGGTTGGACCTCAGCTCGCTGAAAAGCTCGACCTTCCGCAGGTTTCATACGTTGAAGAATTCGAAATCGCTGATAACCTTAAGGATATCACGGTAAAGAGACAGCTTGAGGACGGATATGAACTCATCAAGATTCAGACTCCTTGCCTCCTTACGACAATTAAAGAATTAAACACACCTAGATACATGAGCGTTAAAGGTATCTTCGGACAAAAGGACATCAAAGTTTGGAACGCAAAGGATATCGAAGTTGACTTAACTAAGGTTGGACTTGAAGCTTCTCCTACGAATGTTTACAGATCATTCACACCGGCACCTAAGGCACCGGGACAGAAGGTAGAGGGAGATTCAGAAAACGAACAGGCAAAGAATCTCTTAATCAATCTTAAAGGCAAGCACATCATCTAATTTTAGGAGGAATAACAATGGCTATAGAAATATTAAAAGAAAAATGTATAGGCTGCGGAATATGCTTTAAGTCCTGCCCATATGATGCTTTTGAATTCGAACCTTATGATGGCAATAAGCTCGGTAAGGTTGCAAAAGTAAACTCAAAGTGCTCATTCTGTAATCAGTGTCTTACCGCATGTAAGTTTGGCGCCATCAAAGAAGTACAGACAGGCGGAGCTGTTGATTTAAGCGAATACAAGCACATCTGGGTATATGCCGAGCAGAGACATGGCAAGCTTCAGAACGTAGCGCTCGAGCTCATCGGCGAAGGCCGCAGACTCGCTAAGGATATCTCCGAGGACACACAGGTTTGCGCGGTATTAGTTGGAAACAATATTGATCACCTTGCAGAAGAATGTATCACATACGGAGCAGAAAAAGTTTACATGATTCAGGATCCTCTCCTTGAACAGTACACTACTGACGCTTACACTAAGGTTATCACAGACGCTATCGACGAGTATAAGCCGGAAATCGTTCTTTACGGTGCTACTCACATCGGTCGTGACCTTGCTCCTCGTATTGCAGCAAGATGCAACACAGGACTTACCGCAGACTGCACGCATCTCGACGTTAAGGTTTCGAAGTATATCGAGTTCGCTAAAGCGAATACTACATTAGATACCTCCACATTAGACCCTAACGATCCGTCGACGGGAATCAAGCAGACTCGTCCTGCATTCGGCGGTAACCTCATGGCTACAATCGTTTGCCCTAAGACTCGTCCACAGATGTCCACAGTTCGTCCGGGCGTAATGCAGAAAATCGAACCGCTTGTTTGCCCTAAGGCTGAAATCGTAAACGTTAAGCCTGTCATCGCTGAAGACGATATCAGAATCAAGGTTGTAGAAGTTGTTAAATCCGCTAAGGAACTGGTTTCCCTTACAGACGCTAAGATTATCTGCTCAGGCGGACGTGGTCTCGGCGATGCTTCCGGATTCGAACTAATCAAGAAGTTCGCCGACAAGGTTGGAGGAGTTGTTGGTTCATCCCGTGCGGCAGTTGATGCCGGTTGGATTGATCACTCACACCAGGTAGGTCAGACAGGAACAACTGTTAAACCTGAAATCTATTTCGCTTGCGGTATCTCCGGTGCTATTCAGCACTTAGCAGGAATGCAGACATCGAAGTGCATTGTAGCAATTAACAAGGACGCTGACGCTCCTATTATGGAGATTGCCGATTATGCAATCGTAGGTGACCTCTACAAGGTTATCCCTGAGCTCATCAAAGAGTGGGACAACGCAGAAGCTCTCTATGACGCGACCACAAGAGTTGAGGGTGAATTCCCTGAGGCATGCGAGGTAAAATAAAACCTTGCAGCAGACAAAACAGTTAAAAATTAATATACTGTAAATGTTCAGCAAGCACCTGACGCAATGACAAGGTGCTTGCTGTTTGATATGTAGGACTATAAGCCCGTGTTTAGTGCGTGCACGCACTAAATATAATCCACACGCTATGCGGGTGCGCGACGAGGGTTATACC
>JBHAFL010000141.1:0-8177 GCA_041856085.1 Anaerovoracaceae bacterium
CCATAAGTTAGTCGTGAACTACACGATTAACGGCGGCTCTACGCAGACAGTTACAACCACTAAAACCTGCCCATGAATATGAGGCAAAAAGAAAATGGCATTTGAAATTATCAAATGCTAAGCGAAAATGGATAATTCTAAAAATAATCAAAGAGAGGAAGAAAAAATGAAAAAAATAATAGTAGTAGCATTATCTTTTATTATGATGTTCCAAACAACAACTTACTGTTTTGCAGCAAATAATTTAGAAGATATGTCCATTAACAGTTTAAGAGATTCCATAATCAGAGATTATGGAAGTGTAGTAGTAGATGAAAATATCGGTATAGTTTTACCTGAAGAATTTAATAATTACAGTGCGATGATTTTGGAACAAGGTATTTCATACAGCAAATTTATGGGGAGTTCCGACTTTGAGTTAAAAGTAGAAAATAATGAAGATAATGGAATAGATGTATTCTCCATAGTAGGTAAATTAACACTAAAGAACAGATTCGCGAAGTCGAACTACACATTCGACTATGCTTTGCCGAACGGATATACTATTAAGGAAGATTATCAAGTAAGCGATGCATTTGATGAATCAGATTGTGGCAATCTGCTAATACTTAATTGTCAAGGTGAAGTTATTTCTACGGTAGAACCTCTTAGTGCCGTTGACGCTGGAGGAAAAACGGTGAAAGTTAAACGTGAAATTAGCGGTGATATTGTGACATACTCAATCTTGGTAGACTCCGACACAATATTCCCGGTAGTTGCTTCTACTACGACACATCCTGACATTTATGAAACAAAGAAACTAACTCGTTCGGAGGTTTTAGATGTAAGAAATAACTATTCCGGCACTGTAGTTAGGGTAGTCGGAAAAATATTAGGATTTGTTCCGCTGGGACTGGGATCATATGTATGGCATATGATATCTTTTAACGCTGACAATTATTACACGAAAAATTATGAAACATGGGATAATATATATACATCTTTTCCTGTCAGTTGGGCTACCTATGCTTGTGTAAAATTCAGGTATCGTTGGCATCAAGGGCATAACTCATATTATCCTTCCGGAAATCTTTCATGTACATATGAATGAAACATTGTAATTGGTGAAAAAAATGAAGAAAAAATATTGGGATATTGCACAAATTATCGGTTTCCTCGTATATATATATATTAATGCAAGAGGTTTACGCAGATATGGTATCATGATTGGTGCGGTAGAACATGGTACGAGCTTTGTCGATATGCTTCCAATGTCGATTTACTATACTCTGCCGTTGATATTACTTTGGTTATTCCATTATAAATATGTTGTTAAAAAAGAAAATCTGCTCTGCATAACTATTTCCGCATTTATTACAATGAGTATGATTTCACTTTTGGATTTTCTGCCATTTAACCATAGTATAGCTGATGTCTTATCGCAAATGGCATCAAGTAAGACAGAGTCAATATTTTTGCTGATAGTCACAGTGGCATTCACAGCAGGTTCATTCTTTTACTACAGACATAAG
Source organism: Anaerovoracaceae bacterium (assembly GCA_041856085.1). Classification (GTDB taxonomy): domain Bacteria; phylum Bacillota; class Clostridia; order Peptostreptococcales; family Anaerovoracaceae; genus RUG754. Next base: position 1,512 of record JBHAFL010000141.1, read on the forward strand.
TTCGAAAAGACCTCAAAGGATGGTAAGCAGAAGAATAACAGTACCGACTAAATAACATAATTACTAAAGAAAAGGAGATGAAGTCGTTATGAAAAAACTGCAAAAAAAGGATTTAACTTGGCTTATACCTACTCCTGTAATCTCTTATATGATAGCAAGGTTAATCGCCAATACAGACGCCGGAGAGAGGTTGTTTGTACCTCTATATTTAGAGATACTGTTGATATATTTGATAGTAGCATCCTTGGAAATCATTATAAACAGGGCTATACAGAGCTCAGACAAGATTCTCGTGAAATGTATTTTGTCATTAACGGAATGTATTGTTTTCCTTGCTGTAACAGTTACGACGATTTCGGCATTTACGAAAGCTCCTGTGAGTGAAACTATAAAACAAATAGGATATCTCGGATGGTTTATCATATTGATTATTGCGGCAGTAATAATTTTTGCAAACCTTTTGATGAAAAATAGAGAACAAGAATGAGGTAGATTCTATTTGCCCTTACACCATTACTTCGGCTACAAAATTTGCCAATATATTGTTGACCCTATCGGCAATATATAACTCAATTGAACCTTTGTTGATATTTGCTTCTATCGGGTTATTCTTAGTGGTAATTACAGAAGAAAAAGGCGATAGATTGTCTTAAGAAATGGCAGACAGTTTTAAGTTAAGTAAACAAAACATCATATTCGTGCCTAACAGAATTATGACAGGTGCGCAACGAGAATACCGGAGCAAAAAATGCCGATAAACAATAAACCATAGGGGGAAAACGCTGCCGGCATTTTTCCCCCTTATAGAAAACCGATTAAAAAATCGTATTACCAGAGAAAGTAACGGTGAAGATTATTTTTTGAAAATTCATTTTTCGTAGTAATTTTGTTAACTCTTTTGTCTTTTTTTATAACATAATATTTATGAAGAGGATTAACACCGCAATGTTGCGCTCTATATGTACTCGGAACGGTATATAATAATCTTTAACAAATGAATTGAAGAGGGGCTTGTATAAAGGACGTAACTTCCACATTGAGGTTTCTGTTAATTGATTCAAAAAAAGCACCGCTTGCGGGTTTTTTGTGGTACAATATCAAAAACATAAATCTGCGCGGCAACAATAATCGCGCAAAACAGTATTTTCTTAGAAAAGGGAGGACAATATGATTATTTCAACCACGCCTACACTTGAGGGATATGAGATTAAGGAGTATAAGGGGATAGTGTTCGGAGAGGTCATAACGGGGGTGAACTTCGTTAAGGATTTCGCGGCGGGACTTACCAATTTTTTCGGCGGGCGAAGCGGTTCGTACGAGGATGAACTTTTGACTGCGAGAGAACAGGCGCTTACCGAGATGAAAGCGAGAGCAAGCGAATTAGGAGCCAATGCCGTTGTCGGCGTTGATGTGGACTACGAGGTGCTCGGAACCGGTAACAATATGCTGATGGTTTCGGCGAGCGGCACCGCGGTGAGGATTTAGCCCCCTTAGTTTTATAAATTTAATATTGCCGATATATCTGGGCATGAGAACTCTAAAGAAGCCGTATTTACTGCGAAAAACGGCTCGGATTTCATGCTCGGATTTTTTATCGAAAAATGATAATAATGCTTGATTTTCACTTGCAAGTCTCATATGATGATACTAAAAGCTTCGGCATTTTGTGACTTGCTCTAAAAATATTTTTGATTAAAAAAGCGTGAAGAAACCACAACATTCGAAAGAGGATAAACATTAAAATATGAAATTGGACCACTTAAACAAAGAACAGCGTGAAGCCGTGCTGCATACCGAGGGGCCGCTTTTAATTTTAGCGGGTGCGGGCTCTGGCAAGACGGCTACGATGACGCATAGAATAGCTTATCTGACGGAGCAGGGGGTGAGCCCGTATAACATACTCGCGGTTACATTCACGAATAAGGCGGCGCGCGAGATGCGAGACAGGGTCGAGAAGCTCGTAGGCTACTGCCCCGGAATGTGGATAATGACCTTTCACGCTATGTCTCTCAGAATGCTCAGAGAGGACGCGGATAAAATAGGCTACGAAAAGAACTTTGTGGTATATGATACGGTTGACCGGAAGAGCATACTTAAGAATATTTACAAGGAGAGAAACATCGACTCTAAGGAATATCCGTTTCCTCTCCTTTCATCGATAATATCGAAGTGCAAGGAAAAAAACGTCAGTCCCGAGGATTTCTACGAGAATGAGATAAAGACAGGGACGAACCGTCTATATTATCAGGTGTATAGGGACTATGAGCAAGCTCTTCGAAAAAACAACGCTATGGACTTCGATGACCTGCTGCTTAACTGCTATAGACTTCTTTTGAAAAGTGAAGAGGTAAGAGAAAAATACCGCAGCAGATTCAGATATATTATGGTTGACGAGTACCAGGACACGAATCATATTCAGTATCAGATAATTCATATTTTGGCGGCGGGTCACAGGAATATATGTGTAGTGGGCGACGACGACCAGTGCATCTACCAGTGGAGAGGCGCCGACATCAGGAATATCCTCGACTTCGAAAAAGACTTCACGGGAACTAAGGTAATCAAGCTTGAGCAGAACTACAGGTCGTATAAGAATATCTTAGCCTGCGCCAATTCTGTAATAAAGAACAACTCTGAGCGCAAGCAAAAAAAACTCTGGTCGGACAGTGAGGACGGTGACAAGATAATATATAATCGTGCGGATTCCGACAAGGACGAGGCCGACTATATAGCTAAAGAAATAGATTTTTTGCATAGGCTCGGCAGGGGCTATGATGATTTTGCGGTGCTTTACAGAACGAACGCTCAGTCGAGGCTTTTCGAGGACGGGTTGAAGAAACGCGGGATTCCATATCAGATTCTTTCGGGCTTCAGCTTTTATGAGCGAAAAGAAACCAAGGATATGATAAGCTATATGAGACTTGTGGTGAATCCTAAGGACGACCTCGCGCTCGAAAGGGTTATAAACGAGCCCAAGCGCGGAATCGGCGATGTTACCCTCGGCAAATACAGGGCGCTTGCAGAGGTGAACGGACTCAGCCTTTTCGAACAGTTATTAGACGATGAGACTCTTGATTCATTCCCGCCTAAGGCGAAGACGTCGCTCGCCGAGATGATTGGAGCCGTCAGAGACTGCATGGACGAAAAGGATAATCTCAGGGTTTCGGACATATATGACAGCCTCCTGGTTCGAACGGGATATCTTCCGGCGCTTGAGGCGCAGAATACGGCGGAGGCGGATTCTCGTATAGAGAATCTTATGGATTTCAAATCGTTTATCTATGATTTTGAGGAAGAGAAAAAGGCTGCGGGCGAAGAGGCTACACTTGACGAATTTTTAGAGAGGGTATCCACGGCGAGCGATACTGATAAATATGATGAACTGGAGGGCAAGGTTACGCTGATGACCATGCATTCTGCTAAGGGACTCGAATTCCCTGTGGTCTTTATGCCGGGGCTTGAGGACGGGCTCTTCCCGGGATTCAGAGCGCTCGACAGCAGTCAGGGTATAGAAGAGGAGCGAAGACTCTGCTATGTCGGAATGACGCGCGCGAGAGAGAAGCTGATAATGACCTCGGCGAAATACAGGGTGCTCTACGGACGCGGGGACTATACGAGGGAGTCTATGTTTATCAAGGAGATCGACCCTAAGCTCTTGGACGTGATAGGAGATACCTATACGCCGAGCAGGAGAATTGATAACAGACTCGGAATCGATACGGGCGCGCTGGACGGCTTCGCACAGCCCGCATTCAGGCCTTATGACCCGCTTAAATATGCAAAAAAGCAGGTGAACGAGGCGGCGGCGTTAAGAAACGAGACTTTTGCCGTGGGAGATAAGGTATCGCACGCTAAGTTCGGCTTCGGGACGGTAGTTGAGATAAGCGGCAAAACGATAGCGGTGAATTTCGAGGAGGACGGAGTGAAGAAACTCGCAATAGGTATGGCACCGCTGAAAAAGGTTTGAATATAACGGTTTATAGAATAGCCGAGAACACGCAAGGTTTTTGTTGCGCGCTCGAATGTTAATATATGATGTGAGAATATTAAGAGGTTGATATGAGTGAGCAGATTAGTTTTTTGAATGATTTTCGCGGAGAGCAGAATTCGGGGGAAAAGAAGAGCGGCGCGGCGGACAGACTGCGTAAGCTTATTTCGCTGTTAAACGATGCGTCTTATGCCTACTATCAGAAAGCCGAGGAAATAATGTCCGACCACGAGTATGACGCGCTTTATGATGAGCTGCTCGCGCTTGAGGAAGCTTCGGGGATAGTTTTTTCGGACAGCCCGACTCAGAACGTCGGCTATGAGGTTCTTTCCGAGCTTCCCAAGGAGGCTCACTCGAAAAAAATGCTTTCGCTCGATAAGACTAAAGACGTAGACTCGCTTGTCAGCTTCGTCGGCGACGAGGAGGCTGTTCTTAGCTGGAAGCTCGACGGGCTGACGGTGGTACTGACCTACAGAGACGGCAGGCTCGAAAAGGCGGTTACCCGCGGCAACGGCGAGGTCGGCGAGGTCGTTACCAATAATGCCAAGACATTTTCCAATATTCCGCTCACCATAGAATATAAGGGCGAGCTTGTGGTGAGAGGAGAGGCGGTCATCACCTATCCCGATTTTGAGAAGATAAACGCGGAGATAGGAGATGAGGCGCTGAAATATAAAAATCCGAGAAATCTCTGCTCAGGCTCGGTGAGACAGCTTGACCCCGCCGTAACTAAGAGCAGGCGCGTCAGGTTTTTTGCGTTTTCGCTCGTGAGCGCAGGCGAGCCGACAGATGAGAGCCTTAATCGGAGTTCAGGCGAAGAGCAGGTGAAAAAACATAAGGAGCGCGATGGTGACCGGGCAGGAGACGCGCAGTCTGAGCGGAGAGAGAGCGCGCCTTATCTCAGGTTCAGGAGCGAGCAGCTTGAGTGGCTCGGCAAGCAGGGCTTCGCTACGGTATTCTACGAAAAGGTTGACGCCGGAAGCGTCAGGGATGCCGTGAGCAGGTTCAGCAAAAAAGTGGCTGAGAATCCCGTGCCGTCGGACGGGCTCGTGCTTTCACTAAACGATATAGAGTATGGCAGGTCTCTCGGGAGCACGGCGAAATTCCCGAGAGATTCCATCGCGTTCAAGTGGAAAGACGAAACCGCCGAAACGGTGCTCAGAGAAATCGAGTGGTCCGCGTCCCGCACGGGGCTGATTAACCCTATAGCTATCTTTGACCCTGTCGAATTAGAGGGAACTACGGTTTCAAGGGCTTCTCTTCACAATGTTTCGATAATGCAGGCGCTTGAACTCGGAATCGGCGACAGGATAAGCGTATATAAGGCGAATATGATAATACCGCAGATTGCGGAGAACTTCACCCGTTCGGGGAATGCGGAGCTTCCGGCCGTGTGTCCGGTGTGCGGAGCGACTGCAATAAAAAAAGAAGAAAACGGCGTCGCTACGATGAACTGCCCTAATGACGAATGTACCGCAAAGCGGCTAAAGGGATTCGCTCATTTCGTATCGAGAGACGCGATGAATATAGACGGGCTTTCGGAGATGACGCTCGAAAAGCTCATAAACAAGGGACTCATAAGGGAACTTGCGGACATATTTCACATAGGAGATTTCCACGACGAGATAGTCGAAACGGAGGGCTTCGGTGAGCTGTCGTTCAGAAATCTTAAGACGGCGGTAGATAACGCGCGCAGACCGGGCGTGCAGGCGTTTCTGTACGCGCTCGGAATACCCAACTTCGGCAGGGCAAACGCCGGACTTGTAGCGAAATACTGTAGGAATCGCTGGGAGTCCATACGTAATCTCACAAAAGAGGAGCTCATGACGATAGACGGTATAGGAGAGATAATGGCGGACAGTTATACGGCGTTTTTTAGCGATGCAAAAAATGTTGAAACGGTTGACAGGCTTCTTGAAGAGATTGAAATAGACGAAAGCTTTTCGGCGGAGGGGGATAAGCTGAGCGGTCTTACTTTCGTAATTACCGGAAGCCTCGGTACGTACTCGAACAGAGACGAGCTGAAAGCGGAGATAGAGGCAAACGGCGGTAAGGTAGCGGGTTCGGTATCTGCGAAAACCTCGTATCTCATCAATAATGACGTAAGCTCCACCTCGGGAAAAAATAAAAAAGCCCGTGAGCTTGGAATTAACATAATATCCGAACAGGAATATAAAGAACTTTTCAGCAGATGAGAACAAAAAAGTTGTGTTTCAGATTAAAATATTATCGAAAAATGCCATAAAACTTATATTTCGTGCCAAAACACAATATAATACATAAAAATATATTGATAATTAACAAAAAATCCTTGACGGATAATTCCTGAAGTGGTAGTATATCCATAAATTTTTTGACAAAGTTTATTCAAGTCGGAGAGCAAAGGACTCAAGGAATCACAGGAGAAAAAAACCAAAAGAAAGAGCGCGGTTAGGTAAACCGAGCGCTGTTAAAGGCGGTGCCGACAATGTAATTATGCTGATATATTGACCTGAGGCTCAAAAAATGTTATACTACGAGGGTATCGACAAGCGGTATTGATTTAATAAAATAAATATTATTGCTTTTAGAGAGCTTCACCCGCATGGTTAGGGTCCTGCGCAATGGGATGCCGTGAACCTTGTCAGGTCCGGAAGGAAGCAGCAATAAGCGGAAGTTCTTATGTGCCGCAGATAAGC
>JBHAFL010000142.1:0-13755 GCA_041856085.1 Anaerovoracaceae bacterium
CCCGGGAACGTATGCGGATTCGTCAGGAATATCGGAAGAGAGGGAGAGGAATATAAGATAATGACCCTCGGAGAGCTAAGAAACGAAAAAGCGGATATGTTTACGACGGTGTTTGTCGGCTCATCCGAGACTGTAGTGTTAAACGGCAAAATGGTTACGCCGAGAGGCTATATAGATAAATACGGCAAATAATATCGCAGAATAAAACAGAATATAAAGAATAAAATAAGATTATAAATAGTTAAAAAGCCGCCAAATACTGATGGCACAGAGTAAATTATACAGAAAAGGCATTTAGCACATTAACTCATAGCACAAATAATCAGAGGCTTTGATATTTTAGAAAAAAAATGGACATTGCTGAAAGAAATAATATACGGTTCAGAAGCTGATATGACAGAAAAGAAAATTAAAAATATAGTTATTTTCTCCGGCACTTCGGAGGGCAGACGACTATCAGAGAGGCTGGCTGAGCTGAATAAGCCTGAGATGAAAATAACCGTGCACGTAGCGACCGAATACGGCGCCGAGGAGCAGGGCGAGAATGATGGCATAGATGTCGAAGTCGGCAGAAAAACCAAAGAGGAAATAGGGAAAATAGCTGAAAGTGCGGATATTGTAACAGACGCGACTCATCCTTATGCGGTGGCTGTAACCCGTAATATAATCGAGGCATGCAGGGAGCGGGGAACTGAGTATATCAGACTCAAGCGTGAAGAAAGCCCCGATTACGATGATATCATAAGCTTCCCGAGCACGGCGGAAGCCGCCGAATATCTTAAGGAAACCGAGGGTAACATACTTCTTACGACGGGAGCAAAGGAACTTGGCGTTTTTTCCGAAATAGAGAAGAGCAGATTGTTTCCGAGAGTTTTGCCCGTCATTTCGAGCCTTGAAGCGACAGCTTCCATAGGGATACCGTCAAGAAATGTGATAGCGATGCAGGGGCCGTTCAGCGAAGAAGTCAACCTTGCGATGATGAAGATGCTCGACGTTAAATATATGGTTACAAAGGACGGGGGAGCCGCGGGAGGCTATCCCGAGAAGATTGAAGCCGCGCGAAAGCTCGGCGTTAAAACCGTGCTCATCAAAAGACCCGAAGAAAACGGTATGAGTATCGACGAAGTATTTGACTATATTAGGGAGAATTCGGTATGACGGTATATCTGATTGGAATAGGCGGAGGCAATCCGGAGCTTCTTACATTAATCGCAGCTAAAAGAATCGAGTCGGCAGACCTCGTAATCGGCGCGGGCAGAATGATCGAAGCGCTTAAACATCTGATAAAATGCGACGTTATAAAAGAGACTTCAACTCCTAAGATAGCGGAGGAGATTCTAAAATCTGACGCGGATAAAATCTGCGTGCTTTTTAGCGGAGATACGGGATTTTACTCCGGAGCGAAAAAACTTGCCGGTAGGCTTGAAGAAGAGAAGATAGATTTCGAGATTATCCCGGGGATTTCGAGCGTGCAGCTTCTCTCTGCCGCTACGGGGAGAGCATGGGACGAATGGAATTTCTTCACGGCGCACGGCGCGGAGGCTTCGGCGGTAAGCGCCGTAATGAAAGGAAAGGACGCATTTTTTGTGACCGACAGCAAGCTGAGCCCGAGCAGGCTCTGCGAGGAGCTCGTGCAGGCGGGGCTCGGAGACACTAAGGTATATATAGGCGAGAATCTCTCTTATGACAGCCAGAAGCTATATGCGGGGACGGCAAGGGAAGCTTCCGAGATGGAGTTTTCTCCGCTTTCGGTCATTCTGTGCGAGAAAGCACCGAAGAAGCCGCACAGCCTGATGGGAATAGCCGACGACGAGTACATAAGGGGCGGCGTTCCCATGACTAAACAGGAAGTAAGAGCCGTGATACTGTCGAAGCTTGATATAAGTCCTGCTGACATTATCTGGGACATCGGCGCGGGGACGGGCGGGGTATCCGTGGAGATGGCGCTGATGGCGGGCGACGGCAGGGTATATGCCGTAGAGAGAAATGAAGAGGGCATAGAGCTTATCAAAAAAAATCGCGAGAGGTTCTCGGCATATAATCTAATCGCCGTGCAGGGCAGTGCTCCGGAGGCTCTCGAGGCTCTTCCTAAGCCCGATAAGGTTTTTATCGGCGGCTCCGGCAAGAATATGTGTGAAATAGTCAGGCTTGTCTCCGAAAAAAACAGCGAGGCGGTCATAGTCATATCCGCCATAGCGCTTGAGACGCTGGGAGAGGCGATGAGAGCCCTCGGAGAAAACGGCTATGAGATAGGAGCTGTGCAGGTGCAGTCATCGTATGCAAAAAAAATAGGAGAATATAATATGATGACGGCAAACAACCCGATATTTATTATTACAGGTAAAAAGAATGATTAAATTGATGATAAGTGCACCCTCGTCGGGAAGCGGCAAAACAGCCGTAACCTGCGGTATGCTCGCGCTTTTTAAAAGAAAGGGGTTACGCGTCGGAGCGCTTAAATGCGGTCCCGATTATATCGACCCTATGTTCCACAGGAGCGTGCTCGGTATTGACAGCCATAATATGGATTTGTTTTTTATGGGAAAAGACCTCGCAAAAAATCAGTACCTTAAATATTCTGCGGATAAAGACGCAATGGTAATAGAGGGAGCCATGGGCTGCTACGACGGACTCGGCGGCACGACGTCGGACGCGAGCGCGTGGGATACTGCGGTTTGTCTCGATTTGCCCGTAATTCTTGTGGTTAACGCGAGGGGAGCAGGTCTGAGCTTAGCCGCCCAAATAAAGGGTATTAGCGAGTTTCGGGTGCCATCAATGATAAAGGGTGTAATACTGAACAGATGTAGCGAAATGCTGTTCAAATCGCTGGCAGAAACGCTTGAGAAAGAAAGCGGCGTGCCGGTATTGGGATATCTTCCCGAAATGCAGGAAGCATACATTGAGAGCAGACATCTCGGACTCTACACCTCGGGTGAAATCAAGGACAGGGAGGAGAGGATTTCGGCGATAGCGGACGTACTTGAAAAGAGCATTGACCTTAAAAGACTTTTTGAGCTTTGTTCGGGTGATATAGAAGAGGATTCCAACAGCTTAGAAAATCAGGGGCATAATTCGGAGCGGCAAGAGAAGCAATTAAAAGAATCGGACAGGCTGTCCGGGGGGAAAATAGGCAGCTTAGGTGAAATAGATAAAATAGATAACTTAGACAACTTAGATAACTTAGATAACCGGCAAGATAAACATATAGAAAAAAAGACGAAAATCGCGGTTGCATACGATGACGCATTCTGCTTCATATATAGAGAAAATATAGAGCTTTTTGAGGAATTGGGAGCTGAGATAGAGTATTTCAGCCCGATTAGAGACAGGTCACTGCCCGCAGGCATCGGGGCGCTTTATTTTCCCGGAGGCTATCCTGAGCTTTTCGCTGAAGAACTCTCCGAAAACGAGTCTATGAAAGCGGATATTACATCAAAGCTCGAAGCGGGAATGCCTCTAATCGCGGAATGCGGAGGGTTTCTATATCTTTCGGATAAGCTGAAAGGCAGCGATGAAAAATACAGAGATATGGTCGGGTTCTTCGCAGGCTCGGGCGAGAGCAGGGGCAGGCTGACGCGCTTCGGATATATAGAGCTAACGGCTGAGACTGACGGTATGCTCCTGAAAAAAGGCGAAAAGATACGAGCGCACGAATTCCATTACTGGGATACGGACGCGAACGGCGATGATATGAGTGCGGTCAAGCCCGTGAGCGGCAGAAGCTGGAAATGCGCATATAATTCCGAAAACATATATGCCGGATTCCCGCATCTCTATCTGCTTTCATGCAGAGAGGCCGCAGAACGTTTCGTAGATAAGGCTTATGCGTATTCGGGAGAAGAAAAATGAGCGCGGCATTGATTACAACCGTTATTATACCTGCTGCATTCGTTGCCGACCTTATATTTGGTGATCCTGTATCAATACCGCATCCGGTTGTAATTATAGGAAAACTGATTTCATATCTCGAAAAAAAGCTCAGGGCGATTTTTTCGAGTACCGAAAGGGGAGAGTTTTTTGCGGGGCTTGTTATGGCGAAGTCGGTTATGCTCCTTACTCTTTCAGTATCTCTTCTCATATCCTCTTTACTTCTGAGGATAAGCCCGATTCTCTTCGGACTTGTTCAGCTATGGTGGTGCTGGCAGTGCCTTGCCGTGAAAAGCCTCAGCAGTGAGGGAAAAAATATATACAGGTCGCTTAAGTCGGGCAGCCTCGAGGACTCGCGAGCGGCGGTCGCGAGGGTAGTCGGAAGAGATACGTCAGGGCTTAAACGCGAAGAAATAATCAAGGCTGCGATTGAGACGATAGCGGAGAATTTCACGGACGGCGTAGTCGCGCCCATGATGTATATGAGCGTATTCGGAGCGCCGCTCGCTCTTATGTATAAGGCGGTGAACACGATGGACAGTATGGTAGGCTATAAAAACGAAAAATACCTGTTTTTCGGGAGAGTCGCAGCTAAAATAGATGACTTTTTTAACTATTTGCCGGCAAGGACAGCCGCAATTATATGGATTCTGTCGTCGGGAATGGCGGGGTTTTCGATGAGAGACGCTTACGGCGTTTGGAAGAGAGACAGAAGAAAACACGCGAGCCCCAACTCCGCGCAGACGGAAGCAGCCTGTGCGGGCGCACTCGGCATTCGGTTAGCCGGACCTGCCTGCTATTTCGGCAAATATTATGACAAGCAGTATATCGGTGATAACAAGAGAGAACCGGAACCTGAGGACATAATGAGAACGGATAGAATTATGAGAATCGGTGCGCTCATTGCAAGCGTGCTGTTTACCGCCGCGAGGCTTATAATAATTCTATCGGTAAATTGAGACACACAGCTGTACCCCAAAACATCAAAGTTGTTGCTTCAGGAAGGCAAAAGAAATATTAAAGATGATGCAATATTCCGTAAAAGATTTCAAATGCTATATATTTCTAATGTGATATAATTTCTTACAGCGAAATTATAAGTGGAAAGAAAAATCGAAAGTATAAATGCAAAAAACTTTTTCGAAAATCTGTAAAAAAGACTGAACAGGCAATAAAAACTGTAGGTGGTCTATGTTTATCTGTAAGTACTGTTGAAAGAGAGATATTAAGGAAAATAAAATATGAAAGAGAAACTTATACATGGCGGAGACTGGGTCGGATATATGGAAGAGTTCGGGGGAGAGGCTCTCGACTTTTCGGCGGACGTCAGCCCGCTCGGACTTCCGGGCAGCCTGAGAAAGGCTGCGGTAAGAGCGCTCGAAAACCTCGACAGATATCCCGACCCGCTCGCGAGGAGGCTGAGAGGAGCGCTTTCGGAGGAGTACGGACTTGAGCCCGACTTCTTCATAATCGGAAACGGAGCGGCGGACATAGTTTATAGATTAGTCTGCGCGGTTAAGCCTGCGAAAGCCTTGGTTACGGCGCCGACCTTTGCCGAATATGAAGAGGCGCTCAATACTGTAGGCTGTGTGACGAAGAAACATCTGTTAAGAGAAGAAGACGGCTTCAGGATAAAGGACGATATATTGGCGGCAATAGACGAAAGCTTGGATATGCTGTTCATATGTGAACCGAATAACCCGACAGGGCTTACGACCGATAGGGAGCTTCTCATAAGGATAGTTGACAGGGCTGAGGAATGCGGAGTAACAGTTATGGTCGACGAATGCTTTAATGATTTTCTTGACGAACCGGAGAAACACAGCTTAGTTGACAATATTAAAAATTATGACAACTTAGTGATTTTGAAGTCATTTACCAAGATGTACGCTATGGCGGGAGCGAGACTCGGCTATGCGATATCGTCCAATACCGGCTTTAACGTCAAGCTGAGAACGATAACGCAGGCGTGGCCCGTATCTTCCATCGCTGAGGAGATGGGAATAAAGGCAGTCAAGGAGCATAAATATAAGGAGCAGGTGAGAACGCTTACGAAAATTGAAAAAGCATATCTGTTTAGAGAACTCGACGCGTTGACCGAAAAGGTAATATCGGGGGAAGCGAATTTTTTGCTCTTTCGGACGAAGACCGGTCTAAAAGAGAAGCTTATAAAAAAAGGCATTGTCATAAGAGGCTGCGATAATTTTGGCGGTCTCGACGGGCATTGGTACAGAGTCGGGGTACGCACCCACGAAGAGAATGTGAAACTGATAGAGGCGATAAAAGACGAATTGTCGGAGAATTGATTGAGGAATTATTAGCGAAGAGGAATTATGAGCGGCAATAACAGAAAAAAAGCAAGATGTATAATGGTGCAGGGAACCATGAGCAGCGCCGGCAAAAGCCTGCTCTGTACCGCGCTGTGCAGGATATTCACTCAGGACGGCTACAGCGTCGCGCCGTTTAAGAGCCAGAATATGGCGCTTAACAGCTATATCACGAAAGACGGTCTCGAAATGGGGAGAGCACAGGTCAGTCAGGCCGAGGCCTGCCGCAAGGAGCCCGATGTCAGAATGAACCCCGTTTTGCTCAAACCGTCAAGCGATACGGGAAGTCAGGTTATCGTTATGGGCGAAGTGAGAGAACAGATGAACGCGTCCGAATACTATAAGTTCAAAAGTTCGCTGAGAGCAGAGATTATGGAAGCATACAATTCTCTCTCGAAGGAGAACGACATAATCGTGATAGAGGGAGCGGGAAGTCCTGCGGAGATAAATCTTAAGGAGAATGACATAGTAAACATGGGACTTGCCGAAACGGTCGACGCACCCGTAATCCTTGTCGGAGATATCGACAGAGGCGGAGTTTTCGCCCAGTTATACGGCACATGCGAACTGCTTGAACCCCACGAAAAGGACAGAATCGAGGGAGTGGTAATAAACAAATTCAGAGGAGATCTGAATGTGCTTCTTCCGGGGCTTAAGATGCTAAAGGACAGACTGAACAAAAAGGTGCTCGGAGTCGTTCCCATGGTAAATGTGGACATAGACGAAGAGGATTCGGTTTCAGACGAGCTTGCGAAGAGACATATTGAAAAGCCTATAGACATAGCGGTTATCAGGCTTCCGCGAATATCCAACTTTACCGACTTTTCGCCGCTTGAAAATCATCCGCTGCTCGGGGTAAGATATGTCAGAAAAGCGGAGGAACTGAAAAAGCCCGATATGATAATAATTCCGGGAACTAAGAGCACTACGGACGACCTCAAGTGGCTCAGAGAGAGCGGAATCGAAGCTAAAATCAAGCAGTTTGCGGCGAGCGGGAAACCCGTGCTCGGCGTATGCGGAGGTTACCAGATGCTCGGAGAGAAGCTGCTTGACCCGATGCATTCAGAGGGGAACATCGAAGAGCTCGCGGGAATCGGACTTCTGCCCGCCGCAACGGTCTTCAGGAACGATAAGAGACGCACACGGGTGAATGCCGAGGCGATATGCGGAGCTTTCATCGGCGCTAAGGTTGAGGGCTATGAGATACATACAGGAAGAACCGAGGCGGGCGGCGAAGCAATGTTCAGACTCGAGGACGGAAGCGATGAGGGCTGCGTATCGGGAAATGTATTCGGAACCTATCTGCACGGACTGTTCGATACGGGCGAACTTGTGATAAAGCTTGCCGAGCTGTTGTCCGAGGGCAAGGCGATAGAAGTTGAAAACTACGAAATAAAGGACAAAAAAGCATATATGGATATGCAATACGATATGCTCGCCGACGAGGTGAGAAAGTCGCTGGATATAGAGATGATTTATGAGATAATGGATAGATATCAAGGAGCAAAAAATGAAAACTGAGCATATACTTCCTGCCGACATAGAGAAAAAAAGTATGGAAATAATCGAACGGGAATTGGCTGAAAGAAAAATTACCGTTGCTGAAGAGAATAAGGCTGTGGTTAAGCGGGTGATTCACACGACCGCCGACTTCGAATATGTAGATAATCTTAGATTTACCGAAAACGCGGCACGCGAAATAGCCACCAGGCTGAAAGACGGCGGACTTACGCTTGTGACCGACACGAATATGGCGCTCTCCGGGGTCAGCAAGCCGTCGTTAAAAAAACTCGGCTGCGAAGCGGTATGCCTTATGGCGGACGGTGAAATTGCCGAGGAAGCGAGGGAAAGGCGGACTACGAGGGCGGCGGTTTCGATGGAAAAGGCGGCGGAGAGGTTCGATAAGGTCGCTTTTGCCGTAGGCAACGCGCCGACGGCACTGATAAGCATATCCAAGATGATTGAAGAGGGACTTAGACCGGCTTTCATAATCGGGGTACCGGTCGGCTTCGTAAACGTGGTGGAGAGCAAGGAAGAAATCCTCGAGGCGGCCGAAAAACACGGTATTCCCGCTATAGTTGCCGCAGGCAGAAAAGGCGGCTCCAACGTCGCCGCCGCTATAATGAACGCCCTGATGTACGAAGCGACGGATATGCTTGACCCGCAGAAGAGGTACGAGACGGTAAAACAAACGGCGAAAGTACAGTATTGACATTGCTATAAAAATGGGCTATCATATGCGTACGTGAAAACAATATGTTTGGCTGGTGGTCACGAAGGGTTCGCAGGTTCGCGGATGGCAGTCGTGTCAAATGACAAGCCGGTGAGAGTCCGGCGCAGTCTTACCTCTACTGTGTGAAGTGTTATCTTCGAGTCAGGATTGTCAACCGTCAGTCAGGTCAAGCATCAAGGTGGAGTGTTTGCCGGTTCCGTGCCAAAATCGACGAGAGTAATGGCTAAGCTTGGTGTATGAACATAAGCTGAAATGTGAACCGGTAAAGGAATAAATCCATCTTTTTTTGTACCGTAAGATAATTTAAGTTTATCGCGTCCTTAAGCACTGCGAAGAAGCGGGATACTTAATTCCGATGACGAATGCAGGCTTCAGGATCAGGAAATCCGGTCGGAACCCGGAGCATATACCGTATGCTGTATGTGCAGGAATCTAAGTGCCGCGGCGTGAGCCGGCCATTGGGAAACTGAGAAGGTAGGAACTTAGGTGCAGAGTGAAAACTCCCATTGCATGAGCCAGAATGTCGGCGATAAACGAATCAATTTCTTTGTGAGATTGAGAGTAGTTGCGAAAAAAACGGCCGTAACAGTGAATTTTACTGTTGCGGTTTTTTGTATGTGAAGCTCCGGCAAATTGCCCTTTAGGAGCAGGGAGAGAGGAGGATGTGCAGATTATAGCCTGCATGATTGTGCCAAGTAAATTAAGGAGGAAAATACGCTGCAAAACCGCAACAAAACTCTCACCCCGGTTCAAGTTTTGTGAAGCCGGAGTAATTAGGATTATACGTACAGTATAGGCATAAGTTATTTCTTAAAGAGTAAAAACATAGAAACTCAAGGTATGTTCCAGTATATAGCGGGGGAAAGGAAAGCTTTATGAAGAATAATTATCTAAAAAAAATATTGATGGCTGCAATAGTGCTGATATTACTATTCTCATTGAGTACAAGTGCGTTTGCGCTGAGTGATACGGCGGGGAGTTATACGCAGGTTTCGCTTGCAAATGCGCCAAAAGTTTCAGGGCAGTTTACTGTTTATTTGTCAATCAGCAGCAACAGGGTAAACGGGCAATACATTCACAGATATAACCTGCCGGTTTCAATGGGTTCGTTGGGGCAGAATAAGACGTATTATGTATCCGATGTAATGACAGCAGCACAAAACCAGTATTCATGGCTTACTGTTCAAGGTCTTAGCAACAACTATATAAATGGAATAAAAGATTCTACAATTGGTAATACTGTGTTTGGCCCTGTTACAGGTTATGATAACTATAACGGATGGATGTTTAGAATCAATGGTAAATATCCATTGTTAAATCAGGCTGATTGGCCATCGGGCTGGACGTCGACTATGGGACCGTGCGGTGCGGCCATAAACCAAGCTTATGTGACAGCGGGTCAAAAAATTGATTTTTATCATGCGGACACAATGAATACCGTGAGAGCAACACATAGTTTTAAGAACGACCCGATCAGCTATAGTAGCGGGGTATTGAATACTAAACTCTATTCATCTTATAGCTATTTTGATGCAAGTAATAACTATAAATGGATTATAAAAAATTATAGTCTTGTAAAGAATAAAGCATTTCAGGTTGTGGTAGATGGGAATATCAGTAAAACAATAGTTTGTGATAGCAGCGGTAACGCAAAAGTTACAGGCTTAAATTTATCTCCCGGAAGCCATACAATAGAAATATTGCCACAGTTCGTTACATTCGGGATATACGGCATTCCGAAATACTCAGGCGCAAAACTAAACTTTAATGTATAGATTTGGCTTTTACGAAGAGTAAGGCTTTTATGGCTGAGCGCGAGGATTAGATAAGCTCTCCCGAGATTACCGAAAGGGCACGGGAGAGCTGTACATAATATATTAGTTGAAAGAAAATATATCACTGTATTATTTTTTTACTATTAGACTTGCAGTGTATTTTAATTTAGAGGCGGTGTAAGTGTTATGAAAAGAAGGATGAAAAGCATAATAGGCTTGATAGTTTCAATGGCGATTATCATTGCATCGGTACCGATGGGAGCCCTTGCAATTAATGATGTGAGCGGCACGGAGATGTCGGACATTATTGTAAAGGTCGGAGACAAATCATCAAAAGTTTATAAGCTGGATTATAAAGGCTTAGAAAATTATTTTATTGAAGTGTATTATACCGAAGCGAACAGGGAAAGCATATCGGTAATTGCAGATGACGATGAAAATGAATATGAAAAAGCAAACTATTTGCAAAAATCGTCTGATATACCGACAGCATTGTCTTACTCAATTGAAGGTGATGATATACCTACCTATGATGATATATTGAAGAACTTCACTACGGTAGATTTCAATGGAGAATATGGTTCGATATCTGTATTTAACGGTGTCTTGCTGGTACACTGGGTTGACTCTGAAACGGAAATAGCTGAAGCGAAAGAAAGCAATCCTAATGCAAACGGGGAGGCAACCGATATAAAGGGGATAATAACTTCCGATTTAACAGCGAGCGAAAACGGCACCAATTTAGATGTATGGGATTTAGACAACTCCGAAATAGAAGCCTCACTAAATCTCGCCACGTACTATACAGAAGCGAAAAAAGAACCGGCAATTCAATCAAATGATTTTCTTAATGAAAATATGGAAAGCCAATTTAATATTTCAAAGAATGTCGAATATAATGTCCAAAAACCTGATGAAATTATAAATGGACTTACGCAAGAAATTACGTACAAGGCGATATTGTCGGAATGCATTGATGTTGACCCTGACGGCGAATATTGGGCGACAGTTCTTTATAAATTAAACGATGATGAGATGGACGCAATGGGCTTGCTTATTATTCGATGGCTTGCAAATAATGAAGAACAGCCGACGATTACATCAAAAATCGAAAACTGTGAGCTGTCTCAAGGACAGTGGGTATTTGAAAAAGACCTCTATGATAAGAAAAAAGCATACATAGCTTTGCCTTATGGGGTTGACAATACAGTTTTGAAAATTTCAGCAGATGATAAGACAGAAACTGTCAGACTCAACGGAAATGATGTTGCCAAAAACTCTGACGGGACATACAGTTTAGAGTTGTCTTCAAATATGGAGAATCTCGGGTTCACAAATAATCTTGTATTAGCAGACGGTTCAGAAAATACCGCCATTTACGAAATCGTTTGCAGAACCGCTAAGTGGGACAGTCTGCCCGATAAGGTTGTTGACTATATTTGCCCGGACTCTCAATACACGAACGGTAAAGGATCAAGCACGTACGGAATAAGGGGAGTCGGAACACTTCTCGGAAGTACCGGTACAGTGTCTATATTTGATTGCTTAGGCCCTGCATCGCTTGGCAACTTTGGCGGATATATAACATATTATTATGAGAATGCAATAAAGGACAATCCCAATAATCCGTATGGAATTGACTTTATAACATTTGGAAACTCTTTCGAGGGAAGTACGGAATTTGCCGAACCCGGACAGGTATGGGTATCAGAGGACGGTAAAAAATGGTATGCGATCGCAGGCGCAGCGCACTATGATGACGATACTGACTGGAATGCGAGCATAACATATAAAAAGTCAGAGGCAACAGAAGTCTACCCGTTTGTGGATAAATCATACTATCCGCTTCATGAGTTTTCGGAAAGTGAGGATGAGGAAATAACACTCACAGGTATAAATATCGGCACTATGGACGGTATAAACGAGTATGGTAACAGCAGACCTAAATTCCCGGCATTCGGCTATACAGATGTAGGCAGGCGCGCTAAATATCTCCCGTCAAATGAAGAAGACATTAACGGAATGAATGTTGCGGATAATCCGTATTTGGGTTTTCATGCGAAAGACGGATGGCCGGGAAGACTCTTCCTTGACGCAACCGATGGAATTGATCTGGCATGGGCAGTGGATGAAAACGGTCAGCCGGCCAAATTAAAAAACGGAATTCATTACATAAAAATTCAAACTGCAAGCAATATAAAGAATGCGGCAATTAACGAAAAATCAACGGAAGTAAATATGGTAATGGTTGCAGCAGCCGATGAAAAAGAAGTAGGTAAAACCGCTAATCCGACATCGATATTTATTGACGGCAAAAAAATTGAAATAAAAGATGGATACTATGTATATAACGATATATTAGTGGATGGACCCTTTTTAGTCTCAGTTGACACGGCGAAAAATAATAATGTATTTGTCAACGGTAAGCGTGGGCAGAATATAATTTTTGATAAAAAACCTGAAAAAAATATAGTTCGGGTAATTGTCCAAGAAGAGAAAAAAGAGCCGATTATCTATATTTTTAACGTCAAGGAAAAAACAGAATCAAAAGAGGCAAGCGCAATTCTTACTTTGGATGCTAAAGGTGGCAAAGTTGATTCTGCTGATAAGATAACGTTAAAGTTTGATGAGCATATGTCCGAGATAAAATTGCCGTTACCGTCTAATGACAATGATAATGTTGAGTTTGCAGGATGGTATTCTTTCGGGCAGGACGGACAGAAAAAATATGAAACATATCCGTCTAAAGTGATAGACACTACATTATATGCAAAATGGAAAACAAAGGAGAACTATGTTCCCGAACCTGAAAAAAACATTAACGTCACGTTCAGGCTCATAGGCGCTACAAAGTCGGAGAAAGATATAGATTTATCTAACGGGGAAACCGGCTATTGCGGTTCAGAATATGTCAACTGGATTAGAACCAAGTCATATACTCTTCCTGAGGGGTCAACAGTTGCGGATCTTTTCATCATGGCAACCCAAGATGCCGGGATAAGGTCAAAGGGAGCAAGCAGTGGATATGTGAGCACGATATATGCGCCTGATTCATATGGCGGATATGAGCTTTCAGAGTTCACAAACGGCCTGTACTCAGGCTGGATGTACACGATGAACGGAAAACATACCGATGGTATCAATGTTCAGAAATTAACGGATGGCGCGGAAGTAGTATGGCACTACATTCAGGACTACCGTTGGGAAGTTGAGGATTGGTTTGATGAGCCTAATTGGCCAAGCTTGGCAAAGATTCATGGTGTTACAAGGTACTTTAATTTGTGGCTTAATGCTCCGGATATAGCCCCGCCTGCTTCGGCGGTAGAAGCTAATTCTGTCGGGGTAATAACCTCTAAAGTAGGAGAGTTAGATGTTACTGTCGCAAAAACCGAAATAGTCAAAGATAAAGAAAAGAATCCGGACGGAACGAATACTACAATTACCACGGTAACCGTCAAGGGCGAGAACGCAACCGAGATGGTTAAGCAGGCTAAGGAGAATAAGTCCTCGGAGATAGTCCTTGACGCTAAGGCGGAGGAGGCTGACGCGGACA
>JBHAFL010000143.1:0-8347 GCA_041856085.1 Anaerovoracaceae bacterium
ATCCCTTACGACAAGGGACAGAGATAAGCGAATATCCGCAAACGATATACTGATATATCAAAAAAGCAAAAAATAAAATATATTAAGAAATAATAAAACTCCCGCGATAGCACATTTAATGTGTCAGCCCCCCGCGGGAGTTTTTTGTATCGAATGTCAGTCAATTTAACGCGTATTTTTGTCACGATTCGGTGATGTTGCCGTTTGTGGATATGTGATAGGATAAGTTTCCTAATGCGGCGCTGTAGTAATACATGACAAGCGAACCGTTTGCACCGTTTATGGAAGAATTATAGGTGCAGCCCGAGGCGAGAGGTCCAGAAAAGCTTGCCGATATGCTCGTTAAATATGCGTAATTATCTGCCTGTGAGTATATCCCCTTAACAGTTACAGTCATTACGGCTATAATTGAATTTTGAGCGTCGACGATATTATGTACGAAAATACGAGTTTTTTCCATCTCAGGAACGCCTTTATCGTCATAAATCAATCTCTCGGACTCTCTGCTTTCAAGCAGCTCGAATGAAAACATCTCTCGCGTCAATTTGAACTCACGCGGCGGCGCTGCTTCATATATCTGTACTCTCTCAGGCTCGGCTTCGGCTTTCGCTTCTTGCACGCAGTATGCCGTCGAGCTGATTGAGAATATGAGAACCGACGCCATTATAATAATAAGCAGCTTCTTCATTTTGGAGTACCCCCTTTCTTAATCTTTATAGAATCAGTTTTTTAATTCGGCGAATCAATTGACTGAACATTCAGAGCTAAAGAGAAATTGTTTATTCTTTAATCTCTTCCGCGACCTTTTTCATTTCATCTATGCCGATATTGCCGGAAATGATGAATGTGAGACCGTTTAATTTATCTCTGAGAACAATATAGCTGTCGCTATTATCTTTCGACGAATATTGAGCGGCAGTCATACCGTTTATCTTAGGAAGCTCGATCTTCTCAATATTCGAATTGTCGGCGTATTCTTGATTGTTATCGCCGGATTCACGTTTATCGCTTTCTGAGAAGAAGATATTTATGTCCAAGCTGTCTCCGTTATCGTTTTTATAAGAGTAGCTCTTCATTCCCTTATTAGCTATTCTTTCGATTTTTATGAAATCGGCGATATTTATCTCCGATTTATCTACGCGTATATTGCCGGAGGAATCTGCCGGATAAAATCCATCGGGTATCCATGAGGGCGAATAGCTTAAGCTGTCCGTTAAATTATCTTCATTTATTTCACGGATAATCTTGACCTTGACAAGACGTTTTGCAGCCGCAACTACATCGTCGTTAAAATAAATAACGGAACTCGTGGCGAAAAAGATAATTGCAAAGACCGCTGCCAGCTGCATATGAAACTTCTTTCTTTTTTTCGGTATTTCGTTTCGGTAAGATGCTGACGTGCGTATAAAAGATGGAATTTCACGAAACTGTTTTTTTGTGTATGGGAGCTTATCGACATATTCAACCATACTGTCCGACAGTATTCGAGCCGCCTCTCTCAGCTCTCTATCGCTAAAATCCGTTTCAATATTATGTTTTGTGATTTCATTGTGTTTTTTTTGAATTTTCATTTTGTGAATCACTCCTCATTAACACCTATGTCAGACGGACTCTGACTTTTTTTATCGAGTTCCTGTTCTTTGATATATTGTTTTTTAAGTGCAGTGAGCGCACGCTTGATTAAGCGCTGGACGCTGTTTCTTTTGATACCGAGCAGCGAGGCGAGCTGCGAAGTGTCCAAGTCCTCGCCGTACCTTAGAAGCAGTACATCTCTGTAATTAGGGCTGAGCTTAGAAAGCGCTACCGCTAAAGCGTTTGATTTTGATGTGAGCTTTGATAAAAAAATGTCGTCGGGGTGAGAGGAAATATCGCATTCGTCGGCTATGTTCTCATCGCATTCAGCTGCGAATCTTCGTCTCTTACGAATAATGTCAAATGACTTGGTTCGCACGGCTTTGTAGTAGAACGACGCGCTGTCGGGACAGCTTCCCGCTTTGAAGCTGCCGACGTTTTCAGATATATATAGAAAAACCTCTGAGATTGCGTCTTCGACGTCACTGTCGTTTTTTAAGATATCAAAAGCGGCTGCATACATACCTGAATAGTATTTTTTATATGCATTTTCCAATTCCATGCTTTCGTGGTCACTGATTTTTGATTTAGGAATAATCGACGACATCAAACGCCTCCGCGTGTCTTTTTCTTTCTCACTATATATAAGACGGAATAGAGGGGCAAAAAGCGGACAAAAATATATAATTTTTTTTAACGATTTATTTTAACTTAATTTTTTGATTGAAAGAGCCGCCGTGTGCTGACCGTTCAAGGACGGCAAACGGCGGCATCTGCCTCATTTTAAGCGGGGTTATAGGCTTGCAGGAAAAATGATACGCTAACCCAGCGCCACGTCTAATATCATCATCGTCACGAAGCCGAGAGCGGCGGCAACAGTGCCGACATTGCTGTGCGGTTCGGCCTGAGCCTCAGGTATGAGCTCCTCAATTACTACATATATCATAGCGCCTGCCGCGAATGCGAGAAGATAAGGCAGGGCTACAAGGGTCTTCGCCACGAAGAGCAGGGTGATTAAAGCGGCAATCGGCTCAACCGCGCCTGATAGAGTTCCGAGCAAAAATGCCTTAGACCGGCTCATTCCCTCTGCCTTGAGCGGCATTGAGATTATAGCTCCCTCCGGAAAATTCTGTATGGCTATACCTAGAGAAAGAGCGAGTGCCGCAGTAGCGCTCATACCGACGCTGCCCGAGGTCGCGCCGGCGAAAGCTACGCCGACCGCCATTCCCTCAGGGATGTTATGAAGAGTTACGGCAAGGAGAAGCATCGAGGTCTTCGAAAGCCCCGACTTAGGCCCCTCGGGGCTTTCGCTGTTAAGATGAAGATGAGGGGTTAGCTCGTCCATCAAAAGCAGGAAGCCGATTCCGAGCATGAACCCTACAGCCGCGGGAATCCACGCGGCCTTGCCTTGCAGCTCTGCCATCTCGATAGATGGAATCAGAAGACTCCAGACCGAAGCGGCAATCATAACACCCGAGGCGAAGCCAAGCAGGGCTTTTTCTGTCTTTTCAGGTATTCTGTTCTTAAGAAAAAATACCGTCGCGGAGCCGAGCATAGTTCCGAAAAGAGGCGTCAATAAAGTGATAAGCTGTTCCATATATATTCTTCCTTTCAATTCAATAATATTTGAAAATCCGCAGCACTCAGGTCGTTTAACGAGCGGGCTCAGCGAGTCACGCTATGCCTAATATACCCGAGTGACGGCTGAAACGTGCGGATAGCTTATTTATACCACAGCACCCCCTTGTTGTAAACATATATAGACGGCTGTATTCGATTGCCGAGAGATGATTTCAAAAAATATAGCTTGACAAAAACTGTACTAATGATATAATACAGTTGCGAACTGTATTATGATGGTGATACAGTTTATGCTGAATAGGGGTTTTCATATACAAAGGCAGAAGAAATGATTGAATTTACAGACTTAAAAATTGAAGAGGGGCAGCCGGTTTATCTTCAGATAAGCCGCTATCTGAAAAGGCAGATTGCCTCCGGACTTATAAGAGATGGAGATGAGCTGCCGTCAAGGAGAGTGTTGTCCGCACTTCTTGGAATCAATCCGAACACGGTGCAGAAAGCGTTCAGGCTCTTAGAAGACGAGGGGCTTGTGAGCTCTAATATGGGGGCTAAGAGCCTGATTCGGGTCACCGAAGAGAAAAAAAACGCATTAAAAAGAGAAATCATTGAAGAGAACATCGGATATATGACTCAATCCGTCAAACAGATGGGGCTCTCGCTCGATGAGGCGAAAGCCCTGCTCGAAAAATATTGGGGGGCTTCGTTATGAAAAACGATTATTTATCAGTTTTCACACTATATGTCAGGCTGACATACGGTAAGCTGCTTGCGGTGCTTGTAATTATGTCGGGGCTTGAAGCCTTGCTGCTATATTTCAAGGGTATGAACGAGGCAAGCTTCAAGGAAGCTGCGATGAATTCGGGACTGCCGTTTGTCACGGCGGCGGCGCTGACGGCTATCTCCTATATACTTATTTTTTGCTGTGGCGGCGGAAGCCAAGCTATATATACCTTGGCGCGGCTTAAGATATCTCTGAATAAGGTTTTTTATGTGGCACTTACGTATTTTACATCGGTATATTTAGTTTTTTGGTTTGTGCAGGCATTCGCACTTTTCATTCTGAGCGGCCGATTCACTGCGAATGCGCCGGAGGCTATGGAGGCGCCGCACATATTCGTCAGCTTCGCTTTGAGCAGATATCTTTCGCTGTTCATACCTGTTAGGGGAATTATGATGTATTTTGTAAACATTATGAGGATTTTATTCATTTCAACGATTGCCGCCGCTGCACACCTTGATTTGGTGAGGGGCAGGAACAAGGGTATAAAGGGTATAACGGGAATTGCCGTACCTCTTATAGCGGCGATTCTGTCGAGCCCTGCACCGAAGCCGTCGGTTTACAGCGTGTATATTGCGGCGGCGCTGGCGGCAGCAGTCCTATTCGTATTGATGATAAGAGCAAAATATGATTCTGCCGAGCCGTTTAATATTACCGACGATGACGTAAGGCAAATAGAGAATGTAAGGCAGGCGGCGGGAGGCGGGATATGAAAAAGATAATACCTAAGCCGCCGGGCAGAAGTGCGGGTAATTCCTATATGATTGCCGGAGCTGTCGCTATTATCTTAATGTTTGTGAGGAGCGTCAGTTTCCCGATGAGGCTTAATACGGCGATAGACAGGCTGTATAGGGCGTATTCCGTTACTTATTCGGACAGCATAAGATTTTATCCTGAAAAAAAGATTTTAATTGACGGCGCGATGATGCCTAAGCCGGAGGAACTGCTCGAGAACTGTTTCACAGGCTTTTGGGTTTTAATAATAGCCGCCATTGCATCGATAGCTTTCAATTACCTGTATTTTGCAGGGGAGTCTAAGTCGATATACCTTATGAAGAGGCTGCCTAAGAGGCACGAAATACACAAAATGTGTTTATCGGGACCGATTATAATGCTGCTTGCGGGAATAGCCATAATGATGCTGATCGCTTATGCGTACTACCGAATGTATTTTTTGAAATCTCCTGCACAGTGCATACCTGAAACGGAGATTGACTCGATAATCGGTTTATTATGGGGGGCGATAATATGACGGATAGGAACAGGGAAAAGAGCATGATAGAGATAAAAAATCTTACTAAAAAGTATTTCGGGAAGACGGCGCTTGACGGAGTCAGCCTGAAAATAGGAAGAGGCGAGATTATCGGTCTTTTCGGAGAAAACGGAGCCGGTAAGACTACTCTGATAAAAAGCGTACTGGGACTGCTCAGCTTCAGCGGAGAGGTTACCATAGACGGAGAGATAATCAGCGCCGGTAATATTTCAAGGCTGTCTTTCGCCACCTCCGAGCACTCGTTTTTTCCTAATTTGAGTGCGGCGGGGCACGCGGAGTTCTATAGGGAGCATTTTTTGCGATTTAATGAGAAGAGATTCAAGGGTCTTATGGAGTTTTTTGAGCTTCCGATGAATAAGAGAATCAGGAATTTCAGTATGGGGCAAAAAAATCAGTTCGAGGTAATTCTCGCGCTTTCACAGGGCGCTGAATATATATTTATGGACGAGCCGTTCGCAGGAAGCGATCTGTTTAACAGGGAAGACTTCTATAAGGTACTTTTGGGAATACTTGAACCCGATGAAACCGTAGTGCTTTCGACGCACCTCATAGAGGAGGTTGCCGGATTCATAGGAAGAGCTGTCCTCATTCATAAGGGAAAAATCATAGGAGACAGTGAAATGGAGGAACTGGAGACGGAGGGGAAGTCTCTCGCAGCTTATGTCAAGGAAACATATAATTACAGGGCGAACAGAGTCGGGCAGGCGATAGAGGATATTATCGGCGCGGAATAAATATGGCGCATAATGTTATGAATAGAGGGGGAACAGACAGATGAAAAAGATACTGATTGCGAGTGCTGCAATAATGCTTATCTCGGCGGCGTTGTTCGCATATTCCGCGGCGAGTTTCAAGAGCGAGAGCGAGAAAATCAGCTATGAGCTTACTACTCTCTATGGAGATGCATTGGAATTAGACGGGGTTAAGATTAACTATAAGAGCGAGCTTAATTCAGGAATGCTTTGGGAAAGCAATATAGAGTTCGACGGCGGAGAGATAAAAGCGGACGTTCATAATAAAAACAGTTTTTTTGGCAGAGAAGAATATAGCGGTCAGCGATATTTCTACTTGGAAAGCGATGGAGACAATATCCTGATGAGCATTGCATCAAGATATCCGGAGAGCTCGGCGGCAAAGCAATATAGGCTTTTCGAAGCGGGGGAGACAGGAGAACTTGAGTTAAATCTAAAAGACTATTTTGATTACTATCCCATAGATATTATTGTCAAGACGCCGGATTCAAATGCCACTTTCGGTTGGGAGACGGGCAGCTTTATTGAGATGCTGGACAGTGAGCTTCCTGATGAGTCGGAGAGAACTCTTGAGGGCTTTCGAAAGATGAAACTCAGAGAAAGTGATTATTTGATATATAAAATCTACGAGCTCTATCGAATACCGATTGAGAAAGACTATATCATAAGGCTAAAGAGCATAAAGGATAAATATAATAATGTCGACTTGGAATTTGAGCAGGACTTAAATATGTATGCAGAGTACATATCAGGCAAAGACAGAGACTATTTTTGGCTGAATATTTATGACGGAAACGGGACGGCTGCCGGTTCAGAAGCTATGCAAAAAATAAGAGGCATATATTCAATAGACATAAAAGACGGCGAATATGACGCCGACAGCATAAAACTGATATATGGAGTCGGCTCCGGCGAAACAATTATGAGTCCCGATTTATCATCGGACTGTTCCGAGTTTAGAGCCATAACCGAAGAAAACGGTGTCTTCCATGTTCTCATACTTGACGCTGAAACAGGTGAGGTAAAGCAGAAAGAACGTATTGCCTTGACTGATAAAGAGAGCAGTGAAGCAAATATAAAGCTGTTTTCAAAAAATGCCGTGATTGGTGAAAACGATTCCGATGAATTCATAGGAATAAATATATCGGATGAAAGAATCTCAGTATTGGTAAGAGATGAAGAGGGGCGCTACGAAAGAAAAATCGACGCCCTGATTTCACCGAAATTTGATATAGATGCATTTCGATTATTTCTTACTCACACTTATTCATATTCATATAAAGACGGACGATTGGGGATTGCCACCGATACATACGGTAATTTATATGAGGGAGGGACGAGATATATAGGAATCTACGATAATAAAGGGCTCAGATATTTCGGAGCGATAACCTGTTCTCTCGCCGAAGCGGCTTTCGCAAACGGCTCGGAGCTGGAACTTTACGATGTGCGTCACTCCTTAGGCTGATGATTTTTTGCTGAATAATTTTTATCCGATACAGGCTGGAGAAAAACAATTAAAGCGACAAAAAAACAGCGCCAAACCGCTCCGTTAATTTACTTGCGGAGCGGATTTTTCAAGTGTATAATGAATCTATGTTTTTACCGATAAACAAAGAAGAAATGACACAGAGAGGCTGGGGCGAAGTCGACTTCGTCATAGTCACGGGAGATGCCTATGTCGATCATCACTCTTTCGGAACGGCTATAATAGGCAGGCTGCTTGAAAGATACGGTTACAGGGTCGCCGTGCTTGCCCGCCCTGATTACAGGTCTGCGGAGGATTTTAGGAGATTCGGCAGACCTCGTTTAGGGTTTTTGATAAACTCCGGAGTTGTTGACTCTATGGTAAACAATTATTCGGTCTTCAAGAAAAAGAGAAGGGTTGACGAATATGCGCCGGCGGGAATGGCGGGCGGACGTCCCGACAGAGCCGTCATCGTATATGCGAACCGCGCGAGGGAGGCATATAGCGGAGTTCCCGTAATCATCGGCGGGCTTGAGGCTTCGCTCAGGAGACTTGCGCACTACGACTACTGGTCGGACAGTGTGAGACGCTCGATATTGCTTGATTCCAAGGCTGACCTCTTAATGTACGGAATGGGAGAGAAAGCGGTAATTGAGATTGCCGAGGCGCTCGAAAGCGGCATAGAGGTAAAGGATATCACGTGGATAAGGGGAACCTGCTACCGCGCTGACAAAAAACGCTTGTACGATATCCTTTCGCCTGATGAAAGCGACAGCGAAAAAAGGCTGGTTTTTCTTCCGTCGTATGATGAAATACTAAGCTCGAAGCGCTGCTATGCTCACTCGTTCAGGCTTCAGCATGAGAATATGGACGCCTTGAGCGCTAAGACGCTGATTGAGAAATATACGGATAATTCGTATGTG
>JBHAFL010000144.1:0-3571 GCA_041856085.1 Anaerovoracaceae bacterium
AAGAGCGATTATCTGTATATTGACAGCGCTTGCGGCAGGCGCTTATATGATGAGTTCCGACATATCGGATATCGTGACGGGCAGA
Organism: Anaerovoracaceae bacterium; assembly: GCA_041856085.1. Taxonomy (GTDB): domain Bacteria; phylum Bacillota; class Clostridia; order Peptostreptococcales; family Anaerovoracaceae; genus RUG754. The sequence goes on from JBHAFL010000144.1 coordinate 86, forward strand.
ATGCTCGGCAACGTCTTCGCGCTCGGTTCGGGTATATCTATGGGGCTTTATTTTGCGCTTGGCGGCAAGGTCAGAGCGAAAGTCGACGGCGCGGTATATGTGCTTATAGTCTTCGCTTCGTGCTGGCTCTGCTTTTTTCTGTCGAACATGGCGCTCCGCGTTGACTTCTTCGGTTACCCGGCGACGGACTATTTTTATATTGCCTGCCTGGCGCTGTTTTGTCAGATAGGCGCGCACGCTATGTGGAACCTCTGTATGGGACATGTCAGTCCGCTTTATGTCAGCACGGTTGAGACTGCGGATCCGGTAGCCGCGACGCTGCTCGCGATTCTCATTATCGGGCAGTATCCGACGATGACGGAGATTGTCTGCTGCGCCATTGTCGTTACGGCGCTTTTCCTGTATAACAGATTTGAAAATACCGAAGAGAGGTAATTATGTACAAGGTCAAACTACAATCTTTCGAGGGGCCTTTCGACCTGCTTGTATACCTGATTGAAAGCGCCGAAATGAGCATATATGACATAAGGATAAGCGAAATTACGGCACAGTACCTTGACTTCATAAGAGAAATGCAGGAGCAGGACGTTCAGGTCGCGCAGGATTTTATGGTGCTCGCGGCTTCGCTCATCGAGATAAAATCACGAATGATTCTTCCGAGAATAACCGAGGACGGCGAGGACGCCGTTATGGAAGACCCGAGGACGGAGCTCGTAAGAAGACTCGTCGAGTACAAGCGCTTCAAGGAACTCTCCGAGATGCTCAGGCTACGCGAGGAGAGTATGAGACGCATATTCGAAAAACCTAAGGAGGACATTTCCGTATACACGGAGAATCCCGACGAATACCTTATGCTCGATATTAAGAGCTTCGCGGCGGCGTTTGAATTATTCATACGAAAAAAACAAAAAATCGAGGCGGTGAGACGGCATTACACCCGTCTTGAGAGGGAGCGCTCGTCGATGGAGAGCAGGATAAGCCTTATCCTGAAATCCGTGAGGGAGAGACTCGGCGAAAAGATAAGCTTCAGGGAGCTTGTTCCCGACAAAAAAGATAAATACGACGTGGTTGTGACCTTTGCTTCCGTCCTGGAGATGGCAAAGGAGAGAGTCGTTAAGGTTGAGCAAAAAAGAACATTCGGCAATATCGAGGTTTCCTCGGGGGAAAATGTCGAAAAAGACGACATACTAAAAAAATATGCACCGGACGAATACGGCAAGGAGGGCGAAAGTGAACAATAAGACGATGAAATCCGCATTTGAATCTATGATGTTCGTCTGGGGCGAACCGCTGCCGGCGAAGCAGGCGGCGGACGTTATGGGCATTACCGCTAAAGAAGCGCTCGAGCTTTTTAGAGAGCTTAAGGCGGAGTACGAGCAGGAGGGGCGCGGTATAGAGCTCAGGGAAGTGAACGGAGCGTTTCAATTCGTCACCAAAGAAGCTAACGTCGAGTTCATAGAGAGGCTCTGCACGCCCGTTAAATCTAAGAGGCTTTCGCAGTCCGCGCTCGAGGTGCTGGCGATAGTCGCATACAGGCAGCCCGTAACCAAGGGCGAAATTGAGGCGGTTCGAGGGATTAAATGCGACCGCGTAATGGAGGGCTTAGTCGCAAAAAACCTGGTCGAGGCGGTGGGACGCTCGCAGGCAATAGGGAGACCCGTGCTCTACGGGACTACGGATTTTTTCCTCAAGAACTTCGGCTTCACTACCCTAAAGGATTTACCTGAGATTGAAGATATAGAGTCCGCCATAAACACGGAAGACGTTGAAATAGTCGGGGAAGAAGCTCTTGCTAATCAAATGTCTCTCGAAATATGATAAAGCAGGCGAAATCGTCGGAGCTATAATAAGGGGAGAATCAAAAAATATAAGCAATTTAAGGACGGAATATTGTTTTTTGCACACTGAACGGAGAAAAAATGAGAATAAATAAATATATAGCCTTGTCGGGGCTGTGCTCCCGCAGAAAAGCCGACGAGCTCGTTCTGAACGGCAATGTCAGGATAAACGGCGCGGTTATGAAAGAGCCGGGGTATGAGGTTGAAGATGGCGATAGGGTCGAAGTCAACGGGAGACTCGTGGACGAGCGGGAAAAGTCCGTCTACTATCTTCTGAATAAGCCGCTCGGCGTCGTCACGACGGCAAGCGACGAGTACGAAAGACTGACCGTGCTCGACCTTATGAAAGACGTGAACGAGAGAATTTTTCCCGTGGGGAGACTGGACTATAACACGTCGGGAGCGTTAATCCTCACCAATGACGGCAAGCTCGGATACAGAATAACGCACCCGAAAAGCGAGGTTACGAAAACTTATCGCGTCCTCGCCTCCGGAGTCATATCAAAAGAAAAAATCTGGAGGCTCCGAAACGGCTTAGACATAGGCGGCTATGTCACGAAATCGGCGAGAGTCACGCTGATTAAAGAAAATAAAAACTCAACCCTGCTCGAGATAACCATATCCGAGGGAAAAAACCGTCAGATAAGGAAAATGCTTAAGGCGGTCGGTAATCCCGTTCAGGAGCTTCAGAGGGTAGCGATAGGCGAAATCAAGCTCGGCAGACTGAAAGCGGGAACATATCGCAAACTTACGCCTAAGGAAATAGAGTATTTGAAGAACTGCTGAGAAAAAATTAACATATTTGCGCCGTGAATTTTCGGGCGTGAAAAAAGCCCGGCAGCGGGAACCGCTGTTAACGATATCTGTTTATACAGCGCTGTAAGTAACGTAGAATCGGAATGTGAGCCGCAACGGCTCAGGTGAATGAAATGGTATTAAAAAAGACTAAGATTGTATGCACGATAGGACCCGCCAGCGAGTCGGAGGAAATGCTGACTGCCCTTATGAACGCGGGAATGAACATAGCTCGCCTCAATTTTTCGCACGGCGACTATGCCGAGCATAAGGCGAGGATTGAGACGATAAAAAAAGTAAGAGAAAAGGCGGGAATTCCCGTAGGAATCCTCTTGGACACGAAGGGACCCGAAGTGAGACTCGGCAAGTTCGAGGGCGGAAGAGCCGAGATAAAAGAGGGGGATAAGGTTATCGTAACCACCGAAGACATCCTCGGCACCTCGGAGAGGTTCAGCATCACATATAAGGAGATGCCAGATGAAGTTTCGATAGGTTCCAAGATATTGATTGCCGACGGAATGCTTCAGCTAAGGGTAACGGAAATACGCGAAAAAGAGGTTGTGACGGAGGCGCTGAACTCGGGAACGCTTTCGGACAGAAAGAATGTGAATATACCGGGAGCCACGTCGAAGTTGCCTGCTGTTATGGAAAAGGATATAAACGACCTCAAGTTCGGAATCGAAAACGGCGTCGATATCATAGCCGCGAGCTTCATCAGAAAGGCGGCCGATGTGCTCGAAATCCGCAGGGTTCTCCTTGAGAACGGCGGAGAGGGGATTCACATTATTTCGAAGATAGAGAACCGCGAGGGAGTCGATAACATCGATGAAATCCTGGAGGTCAGCGACGGGAT
>JBHAFL010000145.1:0-8559 GCA_041856085.1 Anaerovoracaceae bacterium
GAGGGGCGGAGAACGGCTCGGTTAAAATGACCGAGGTTGACCTAAGCAAGTTCATAAACTACCTCGAGCTCGAAAAGATCAAGGAAGTATCTGTAGAGGGCGTCAAGGTGACAGGCAAGATAAGCGATACGGAATATGTTTTTTGCTATGCTCCGTCGCAATATGAAGTATATATGCTCGATCAGGAGTATTTTTTCCCGATGGCACAGGAGAGCAAGATAGTGTATAAGGGAACAAAGCCGTCGAGCGGCTCGTTCTGGCTTAATCTACTGCCGAACGTGCTTATGATAGGAGCGATGATATTCCTGATGTATCTGCTGCTAAACGGCGGCGGAAACGGCAAGGCGTTCCAATTCGCGAAATCCAAAGCTAAGATGGTAAAAGGTGAGAAGACAACTTTCGATGACGTCGCGGGACTTGAAGAGGAAAAAGTGGAGCTTGAAGAGATCGTCGACTTCCTTAAAAGTCCTGCCAAGTACAGAGAACTCGGCGCGAGGATTCCTAAGGGAATACTGCTTGTCGGCCCTCCGGGAACGGGTAAAACCTACATATCGAGGGCTGCTGCCGGAGAAGCGGACGTGCCTTTCTTCACCATATCCGGCTCGGACTTCGTAGAGATGTTCGTAGGAGTCGGGGCTTCGCGTGTGCGCGACCTCTTCGGTGAGGCGAAGAAGAACTCTCCGTGCATAGTCTTCATAGACGAGATAGACGCGGTCGGACGTAAGAGAGGCTCCGGAATCGGCGGCGGTCACGACGAGCGAGAGCAGACCTTGAATCAACTCCTCGTCGAGATGGACGGCTTCGCGGAGAATTCCGGCATAATAGTGATGGCTGCGACTAACAGACCCGACGTGCTTGACCCTGCGCTGCTTCGCCCGGGAAGATTCGACAGACAGATTCTCATAGGGCTTCCGGACGTCAGGGGAAGAGAGGCTATAATAAAGGTTCATTCGAGAAATAAGCCGCTTGCAAGCGACGTAACGCCCGAGATACTCGCGAGGAGGACTATGGGCTGCACACCCGCCGACCTTGAGAATATATTAAACGAGGCGGCGCTTATTACCGCCAGAAGAAACGGCAGAAGCATACGTATGGAGGAGATAGAGGAGGCTATACGCAAGGTCGAAATGGGGCCTGCGAAGAAGTCAAAGGTTGTGACGGACGAAGAGAAGAGGCTTACGGCTTACCACGAAGCCGGTCACGCCGTCGTTTCAAGGTCTCTGCCTAAGCATATGGAGGTGCACGAGGTTACGATAATTCCTCGCGGAATGGCGGGAGGCTACACTATGTATCTTCCTCAGGACGACAATATGTTCGAGACCAGTCAGGAGATGCATAACCATATCATCGGAACTATGGGCGGCAGGGTTGCCGAGAAGCTCAAGCTGGACGATATATCGGTCGGTGCCTCGGGCGACATCAAGCAGGCGACCGCCATCGCGAGAGAAATGGTTACGAAATACGGATTTTCGGAGCTCCTCGGCAATGTGAACTACGGCGGAGACGGCGAGGTATTCCTCGGAAACGACTTCACCGCACATAATAACTACTCGGAAGAAACGGCAAAAAATATCGACTTCGAGATTAAGAGGATAATAACGGAAGCGTTTGAAAGCGCCGAAAAAATCCTTTCCGAAAAGGAAGATGTGCTTGAAAGAGTAGCTCAGGCTCTGCTTCTCGTCGAGACTATAAACGGCGAGCAGTTTGAGGCGCTTTATAACGGCGACATCACCCCTGAGGAATTAAAGAAATCCATAGAAGAAAATAACGAAAAAAAATCGGCTGAAAACGAAGAGGAGGCTGCCGAAACAGCCAGAATAATAGCCGAAAAAGAGGCTCTGCAAAACGAGTCGGAAGAAACGGGTTACGGCAATCAGGGAGACCCGTATTTGGAAGAGAGTGATAAAGATGAGAAGTAAGCTCATAAACAACACAATTACACATATCCTGAATTTTGAGAAATACTCCAACTTCAAGCAGGCTCTCGAAGAGACAGCGATTGCAAACGACTTTCAAGTGGTTCTGCTGTCTGAGGACTTCAATCCGCTCATCGAGGTTGAGACGAGACACAGGGTTACGCTCGACGAGGTCATCAGAGTCGGAAGAGATTTGTCATACGGCGTAGGCGAATCCTATAGATATGTGGATATTTTCGGAACCAAGACGTATTGGGGCGCGATATCCATCAATTCCGAAAAATATTACCTCCTCATAGTGGACAATCAGGACGCCTACACGAATGATGAAATCAATATGATTGCGGAGATTATCGAGCTTTCGATGGGAATGTGGAAGTATACGCCGGAGAGGGATGCCAAAGCGGAGTTCGTCAGGGCGCTCACCAGGGGGAACAAGTCGCTCGCATACTCGCTTCGAGACGAAGCGGGAGTCAACGCCGCCGGCATCGTAGGAGTATTCTATGCCAAAGGAATGGACGCGGCTGCGCTTGAACTTAAGATTGAGAAAGTTGAGAGCCGGGGAATCCTTAAGGTTTTGAAGGTAACCGAGGAAGAGGAAAGTTACGGCATTATAATCGCCGCAGACGACAAAGGGACTAAGACGGACAGAGCGGATTCTACCGAGCTCGAGGAGTGTATCAGCCTCTATGACGCAATTAAAGAAAACAAGAGTGTGAGACTTTTTCATATTTCGGGACTGGACGGAATCGAAGGCGCGGGAGACGGTTTCAGGCTGATAGGAGAGACATGGTCGTTCGCACCCGGGATATTCCCGTATAAGAGAGTTTTTTCAAAGTATGAGCTCGTACTCGTTTCAAACTGCATATCGATTCAGGTTGCAGGCGGACATATGAAAAAGAACTTTACCGATTTATTGGAGCCGTTCAGAAAAGAGGGCACCAATAAGGCGAGACAGCTTATGGAGACGCTCGAGACGTTCGTGCTTGACGCGGGCATGAACTCGGCTAAGACCGCGCAGTTTCTTGAAGTACACACTAACACGGTACAGTACAGACTGAAAAAAATAAACGAGATACTCGGAGCGGAAATAACAGGAAACAGAGTAATTCCGGGGCTCACGCTTTCGCTTGCGCTAAGGAGGCTTGAGAGTGAGAGAAAACATAAGGCTAAAGACGATATAGCCTGATAACTGAAAATTACAGTCATATCAGCCCTGTGCCTTTGGCAGGGGCTTTTGTGTTAAAGAATGGTATTTTACGGGAGAAAGTATGACGCAAAAAAAAGGAGATAATACTCATATCTTCGGCAAGGGATATTATCTGGCTCCGCTTGCCGGAATCACGAACGGCGCGTTTAGAAGAATATGTTTTGAAATGGGAGCGGGCACTGCCTGTTCCGAGATGGTGTCGGCAAAGGGGCTCTTCTACGGTGATAAAAACACCTCGAACCTGCTTGAGATACTTCCGCGAGAGGGCAGCGTAGGCTATCAGATATTCGGCCACGAACCTGATATTATGGCTTTTGCGGCGAGAGAGCTCGACGGTTGCGAAAACGCATTTCTTGATATCAATATGGGCTGTCCCGTACCGAAGATTGTTAAGAACTTCGAGGGCTCATACCTTATGAAGAACCCCGAACTCGTCTTCGACATAGTTTCCGCCTGCACGAAAAACACCTCCAAACCCGTGACGGTTAAGATTAGAGCGGGCTGGGACAGAGAGCATATCAACGCTGTCGAGATAGCGCTTGCGGCTGAGGCGGGAGGAGCCTCGGCGGTAGCAGTGCATGCGAGAACAAGGGAGCAATTCTACTCAGGCAAGGCCGACTGGTCGGTAATAGAAAGAGTGAGACGGGCGATAAGGATTACCCTTATAGGCAACGGAGATGTTTTTTGCCGCGAGGACGCGCGCAGAATGACGGAAGAGACAGGCTGCGACGTCGTGATGATAGGGCGCGGGGCTCTCGGCAACCCGTGGATATTCAGAGACGACGGCAGCGGCAGAACCTATATCCCGTCCGTCGCCGAGATTAAGGAGCTTATGCTGAGACAACTGAATGATACAGCCGCCCTAAAGTCGGAGCGCGTCGCCGTGCTTGAGATGAGGAAACACGCAGGCTGGTATCTGAAAGGCAGGCCGGGAGCGGCGGCGCTCAGAAACGCGATAAACGCTGTTACGGATATCGAGGAGCTGAGACAGCTCGTAAGGTCGTACAGATAAACGGTAAAACGTCAGGGAGATATCAGGGAAGCGCCGAGAAAATATTTTTTGCCGAAAAAATCCAAAAAAAATATTTCCTGTGTTATATTCCGAATATTTGTGGTAATATTAGAGTACGCAGGTAAGGCGCCTGCTGTTGTAAGATGAAAGTAATATAATTAAACAATTTTTTATGGAGGTAGAGTATTATGAAATGGGTTTGCACAGTTTGCGGTTATGTACATGAAGGAGCGGAACCTCCTGCAGAATGTCCGGTTTGCCACGTTAAGGCCGATAAGTTCGATAAGGTGGCCGAGGGCGGAATGACTTGGGCCGCCGAGCACGTAGTAGGAGTAGCTAAGGGCGTTGACCCTGAAATCATCGAGGGTTTAAGAGCCAACTTCGAAGGTGAGTGCTCAGAGGTAGGTATGTATCTTGCGATGTCAAGAGTTGCACATAGAGAGGGCTATCCTGAAATCGGATTATACTGGGAAAAGGCTGCTTTCGAAGAGGCCGACCACGCTGCGAGATTCGCAGAGCTTTTAGGAGAGGTCGTTACAGACTCCACTAAGAAGAACCTCGAGATGAGGGTGGAAGCCGAGAACGGAGCTACGGCAGGTAAGGTCAGCCTTGCGGCAAGAGCTAAGGAATTGGGACTCGACGCTATTCACGACACGGTTCACGAAATGGCAAGGGACGAGGCGAGACACGGCAAGGCATTCCAAGGTCTCTTGGAGAGATACTTCAAATAACCCCGAGTCTGCACAGAGAAAATCAAAAGGCCGCGAGCTGCTTTTATGAGCGAGCGGTCTTTTCGGCTTTTGATAAAAAGTCTCGCCGCCTCGCCGGCGTGTGAGGGCTTTTATCGAAATCTTTATGAACTTTCAATGAAAAAATATGGCTGCGGTTGATATTTTTTATGAAATTATGGTATAATGTCTGAGCGATAGCTGCTGCCGCGCTTTGCTTTCGCAGCGAGGCTATAGCTCTCGGCGAGCAAGCACGAAGAGTTATCCGAAGCGAGGACTAAAAAGCGCGGCAGCAGCTATCGCTCATAATAGTAAAGTACGAATTATAGTATAATGATTTCGATATGAAAATTAAGAAGCTCATCGCGCTTGTTCTCAGCGTCGCGCTCGCGTCGGGACTTGCCGGCTGCACGACATACGAGAATTTCAAGCACGCGTTTTTGGAAGAGAATACAGGGGAGACTGTGCCGACCGTTAAAATCGGTGTTTTTGAGTGCCTTACGGGGCAGTATAAGTCTTTCGGCAAGGAGGAAGCTGCGGGAATCGAGCTCGCGCATAAGCTGTATCCTACGGTTCTCGGCAAGGACGTGGAGCTCATATATGCGGATAATCACTCCAATATGTACGACGCTGTGCCGGTCATGGAGGAGCTTGTCGCGAACGGCCCGCAGGTAGTGCTCGGAAGCTACGGCGAAGTTATCACTATGGCGGCTTCAGACGTGCTTTTGGCGAACAGCGTGCCGGGAATATCCATCAGCTGCTCCAATCCTATGCTGACTGCCAATAACAGCTTCTGTTTCACCACTACTTTCGGAGAACCGAGGCAGGGAGAAGCCCTCGCCGAATATGCGGTAGAGGGTCTTAACCGGTCGAATTTCGCGGTTGTCAAGGCTGCGAACGACGATATCGCCGTGCCGATAATCCAGAGATTCACGAGAAGAATTAAGAAGCTGGCTTCCGCTGTGAAAGAAGAGGACGAGATATATGCGGAGGGCGTCAAGGTGCTGACCACGCACGATATAGACCCGAACGGCGTAGATTTCAGCTTGGTCATAAACGACCTTATGGAAACCGGAGTGCAGACGGTATTTATGCCGACCTCGCCGCTTTTAGCTAAGACGTTTATGGAGCAGTGCTTCGGTGGGGGCTATTATCCGATGTTCATAGGAATAAGCGAATGGAACACCGACGAAATGGTGAAATTCCTTACTTCCAACCCGGACTCGAACGTTGCCTTTCCTACGGTTCAGGCTGCCGAAAACACAGAGACGTCAAAGATATTCTTAGAGGCTTTTCGTAAGGAATACGGCGACTTCGCGACACCGACGGGAGCGATGGCGAATGCCTTTGACTCCTATCTTCTGGCGCTCAGAGCTATGCGGGACGCCTTCGAAAAAGTGAGCAGCACACCTCTCGAGAAGCAGATGGAGGAGGTTACCACTAACGCCGCTAAAATGGCTGTCAAGGCGGAATACGAAAAAGCGATGAATACGGGAATCCCTACCGGAGTACAGATCAGGGACGCACTTAAGAATATAAACGATTTCGACGGAGCCTCGGGAATCCTGAGCTATGACGGAGACAACGAAGCCGCGAAATCGGTTATAATACGCCGCTACTATCGAGGTAATTTAGTGGCGGATTATATAGTAGAATAAAAAACACACATCGGAGGAAAAAATGGAGCAAAAAATCAAAGACGCGTTAGCGCAGATAAGACCGTATCTTCAAAGAGATGGCGGAGACATAGAATTCGTTGAATATACGAGCGATAATATCGTTAAGGTAAGACTGAGAGGACACTGTGCGGGCTGCCCCGGCGCTACGATGACCATCAAGGGCGTAGTAGAGAGACTTCTTAAGGAAACCTATCCTGAAATTCAGGGAGTGGAAGCGGTATAGCGCCTTAGCCTATGAAGCTGTATTTCACAATCGCGAAGAAATTCACTAAAACAGGCGCTTCCGGTCTGGAGCTTAGAAGCGCGTCCGTCGGTCGCGCTGTCCTTTTTAACACTAAGGGAGACGGCTACGAAAAGGTAAGAGAGGCGGCGGAAAGCTTCGGATTTTTTGAAGGTGAAGCCCCGGTGAGTCTTAGAGGCATAGGCAAGTCTTATGAGGTTACCGGGGGAAATGTTTTTCCCTTTCTCTCTAAGCTTAACTTAATAAACGATGAACAGAACGATTTCATACTTTGCCTTAACTCGGTGCTTGCGGAGGCAGGCGAGATAATATCCGTGGAGATCAGCGACAAGCTCGCTATGGTTGAGATGACCGCGGAGGGTGAATCTTTTGAGAAATTTGCCGAGGGACTCTTGCCAATAGTCGAAAAATATGATATAGGTATAATTAAGAAGTAATCTGTTTCAGGGCGGGGTGAAAGTCCCCACCGGCAGTACAGTCTGCGAGCCTTAAGAGGGAAGCTCCTCGGATGGGTTGAACCGGTGCGATTCCGGTACCGACAGTTAAAGTCTGGATGGGAGAAACACGAGTATGTTTACTTGTATTTTTGCGGGCTCTGAATTCTTTTCGGGGCCTATTTTCTTGAACAGATTCCATAATTCCCGCGCAAAAAACCATATTAAACCGTGCAGGGAAATCAGGTGGAAGTCCTGAAAGAAAGGAATCAAAAAATGGTTAACACACAGTCAAAAACCGCGACATTAGCCAAGATGGCCATGCTCGTAGCGGTGTCGGTAGTTCTCGTATATCTGATTCACCTGCCGATACTTCCGATGGTGCCGTTTCTGGAGTACGACCCTGCCGACGTACCCATTTTGATAGGCTCGTTCGCATTCGGACCTCTTGCAGGGATTTCTCTCACGGTTATTACCTCCGTGCTTCAGGGCTTAACCGTATCGAGCGCCTCAGGTCCTTACGGCATCATTATGCATGTCCTCGCGACCTCGGTGCTCGTTCTGACCTCAAGCCTCATATACAGAAAAAATAAGACCAAGAAGCAGGCGGTAATAGCGCTGATTCTCGGAACCCTTGCTATGGCAGCCGTGATGGTACCCGCCAATATGATAATCACGCCGATGTTTCTCGGAGTTCCGCTTGAGGCGCTCAGGCCGAGTCTTCCGTGGATAGCGCTTTTCAACCTCATAAAAGCCGGACTCAACTCGGCGTTAACATTCATACTCTATAAGAGAATCAGCGGCTTTCTTCACAGATAAAAGAGATAGCGCCTATAAATCCGGACGGGAAGTCAGGCGACGCGCAGGTTTTCAAATTTTGAGAAGTATACGGTAAAACGGCTTCCCGCGATTTTAACATAAAAATAATGAAAATAATAAACACATACAAAATCGAAAACGAAGACGCTACAAGGGAGTTTGCCCGCGGAGTTGCAGGGGAGCTTAAACAAGGAGACGTCTTGGCTCTGATAGGAGATCTCGGCACGGGCAAGACCGCGCTTACGAGATACATCGCAGAGGCTCTCGGTATAGAGGGCAGAATCTCAAGCCCTACTTTCACCATAGTTAAGGAGTATAAAGGCGGCAGCTTGGCTCTGTTTCATTTTGATGTGTACAGGCTGGCAGGCGATATGGATGTGCTTTCGGTACGGCAGATATCGGGAGAAGAGGGGAAAAGCCTCAGGGAACGCGCCATTGACGAACTATATAATATCGGCGCTGAGGAATATTTCGAGGGAAGCGGCGTATCCGTGGTGGAATGGGCGAACCTTATCGAGGA
>JBHAFL010000146.1:0-15437 GCA_041856085.1 Anaerovoracaceae bacterium
GTAGCTTTCGGCTACTATGACCAGGGGCAGCAGCTTCTGAGCGACAGCCTCACGGTTATAGAGGAACTGAGGGAAGCCTATCATCTTTATAACGATACCGAGATACGCTCCATACTCGGAAGATTCCTGTTCAGAGGCGATGACGTGTTCCTCAATGTCGGTTCGCTTTCAGGCGGCGAAAAGGCGAGGTTGAACCTCGTCAAGCTGATGCTCTCCGGAGCCAACACACTCATTCTCGACGAGCCGACAAACCATATGGATATAGAGTCCAAGGAGGTATTCGAGGAAGCGATAAAAGAATTCCCGGGCACCTGCATAATAGTATCTCATGACAGATATTTTTTGCAAAAAATACCGACCCGTATACTCGAACTTACAGAAGATGGGGTGGTCGAATATCTCGGGCAATATGACTTTTACCTCGAGAGCAAGGAAAAAAGGGCAAGAGAGGCGGCGAACGTTATAGGCAACTCGTCTTACGGAAGAGAGACGGCGGTCGATATCTGCAAGAGCGGCGGGACGGCGCATGAAATGACGGGACGGAATTCGCTCGGAGCGTTTAACCGTGCGGCGAGCTCCGCACGCGGCGAGGCGGGGGAGTATTCGTCAGGAGAAGCTTCGTCAAAAGAAGAGCGGCAGGCGAAGAAACAGAAAGAAGCCGAGGAGAGAAGACTCAGACGTGAAATCGAAAAAACCGAGAACGAGATTTCGGAGCTTGAAGAGGATATAGCGCGGCTTGAGGCGGAGCTCCTGAAGCCTGAAATAATGTCGGATTTCATAAGACTCGAGGAGATAGGCAGGTCGCTTTCCTCAAAAAAAGAGCTTCTGAACCGCAGCTATGAGTATTGGGAAAGCCTGCAATAGGGCGCATTCTCAGGCGTATTTTGAAATATATACCGATAAGTATATGAGCATGATAATTTTTACACAGTTTTCACTTGCAATACCATATGAACATTAGTATAATAACATCGAAAAACAACCGAGCTATAGCCGCTGCCGCGCTTTGCTTTCGCAGCGAGGCTTTAACTTCCGGAGGGCAAGCCCGAAGAGTTACCCGAAGCGAGGACAAAAAGCGCGGCGGCGGCTTATCGCTTGAAACGGCATCATGGTGCAGTGAAATAATTATAAAGCGGATAACCGAATCCGTGATAAGGAGGAAAATAAAATGGTTTTTGATAAAATTAAAGAGATAATAATGGAGCAGCTTCAGGTAGACGAGTCCGAAATCAGCATGGAAACTAACCTTATGAAGGACTTAAGCGCCGATTCGCTCGACGCCGTAGAGATTATAATGGGAATTGAAGACGAGTTCGGCATTGAGATTCCGGACGAAGAAGCGGAGAAAATTCAGACCGTATCGGATCTTGTCAGGTATGTCGAAGAGAATAGATAAATAGGAAAACAAGGGGAAAAAGTGAAACAGGATAAACAGATTTCTAAAGCGGTAATTAAGAGGCTTCCTAGATACAGAAGATATCTCGGAGAGCTTAAAAAAAAGGGAATTGAGAAAATTTCATCAAAGGATTTGTCCGAGCTCATAGGGTACACCGCCTCGCAGATTCGACAGGATTTGAACAACTTCGGCGGATTCGGACAGCAGGGCTACGGATACAGCGTGGCTACACTCTATGACGAGATAGGCAATATTCTCGGACTTGACAAAGAGTATAAGATAGTAATTGTAGGCTACGGACGTCTCGGTCAGGCTATGGCGAGCTATCTTGATAAGAACGAAAAGAACTTCCACATCTCCGGAATATTCGACGTGAAACAGATAATCCGCGACGTGGAGTTTAAGGACGCCGTCGTTACGACCTGCGGGAGTCTAAAGGACTTCGTGCGTAATAACGAAATCGACATTGCGGTAGTCACAGTCCCTAAAGAAAAGGCTCAGATTGTGGCGGATACGCTTTGCGACGCAGGTATCAAGGCTATATGGAATTTTACAGCCGTAGACCTCGAGCTTCCGAGAGATGTTATCGTTGAGAACGTTCATATGTCGGACAGCTTGCATGCGCTTGCATACTATATGGAGGACAGGCGTTAAAAAGGCTGTTTTAAGGGCCCTTTTAAGCTTTGCCCGTTAATTTGATATTGAAGCCCATATAATCTTCGGAGGGAACTTCGGGGATTTTTTATTCCGCCTACAAAACGAACTGATATTTTTTTGTCAAATCAACAGTGGATTTTTTTTACTCAAAGGAATATAATAAAAAAAGGAAAAGCTTCCCGCATAACAGGGGAGCAGGTATTCTGAAAGGAGATTAAAATGAGAAAGCTAAAGTTTATTGCGGTGATACTCACTGTATGTATGGCGTTATCGACTGCAAGCGCGTTCGCGTGCACGGGTATGTATGTGGGAAAAGACGTATCCGCTGAGGGAACCACCCTTATCGCCAGGTCGGAGGATCAGGGAACAGGTATGTATAATAAGCTGTTTTTCGTTCAGGAGAGGGTGACTAAGGCGGGAAGATACATGGTTGACCTCGGAGAAGGCCAAAACGGCTTCAAGGTTAAATTGCCGAAAACCACATATAAATACACCTACTTATCCGACGCAGCCGACGGCGGAGACGGAATCTATTACGCAAGCTGCGCAAACGAATACGGTCTCGCGGTTGTAGGAACGGTTTCGACCGGTGTTTCGGAAGAATATGAAGCGATTGACCCTGTCAAGGATACGGGCACGGGGCTTCGTGAGTCGATTCTTCCGGGACTTATAGCATGTCAGGCGAAGACCGCTAAAGAGGCGGTAGAGGTAGCGGCTAAGTATCACGACGAGTACGGCTCTGAAGAATGGAATACGCTTCTTTTCTCCGACAAAAAAGAAGCGTGGATATTCGAGAACTACGGCGGCTATTCATACGCCGCTATGAAGCTCCCTACCGATAAGGCGGCGGTATTCGGCAACCAGATAATGCTCGATTGGGTGGACCCTAAGGATAAGGAGAACTTCATTCTTTCTAAAAATCTAATCGAAAACATTGAAAAATTGGCTAAGCCTGTTAAAGATGACAAGGGCAGATACAATATCGTTAAATCGCTTGAGCCTGACGGAAGAGATGAATATTCCAATATGAGAACATGGAGAGGACATCAGGTTCTCGCGCCGTCGAAGACGGGAGACTATTCAGACAAAGAATATTATTCGCTGCTCTTCACTCCGGATAAGAAAGTATCGGTTACGGACATAATGCAGCTTTTCGGCGACAGATATGAGGGTACGCCGTTTGATATGATGAAAGCCGAAAACGCAGGACGTCGAGCTATAGGAGTTACGCGTCAGTCCGACGTTCATATTTTCCAGACTTTCGATGAGCTTCCGGCAGATACCTGTCAGCTTCAGTGGCTTGCGATGGGTAATGCGGAGCACGCAATCTTCGTTCCTGCATTCTCGGGAATCACGGACACATACTCGAAATATAAGGTCGATAATACAGGAACATACAATGCGGTAAACGACAGCTACTATTATGTATGTAAGAACCTCTGTCAGCTTGCAGAGTCCGACCGCGAGTTCCTTTCCGAGGGAGTTAAGGACTTTAACCTGCTTCAGGAAAAAATAATGCTAAAGGACGTTAAGAGCCAACTTGCAAAAATTAAAAAAGCATACTCCGTCTCGAAGAAAAACGGACGCAGGTATGTAACCGAGTTAGCTAAGACGGTTGCTAAGGAGCAGTACCGTAATGCTGAGATATTAGGAACTTCCCTCGCATTCTGTCAGGGGAACAACCTCAATGACAGAGTGAACAATGCCAGAAAAAATAAATTCGTAGCTGAGACTAAGCTTATTCCTGCGGCTTCGTATCTGGGATATGAGGTTAATACCGGGTCGCTTACAAAGGGCGGTAAGGTGTACACTCTTAAGTCGGACGCTAAGACGGTTAAGCTGACCTTAGGCGAAGAGAGATATACCGTAATAGAGAACGGCACTGAAACTAAAGCCGAGATGAGCGTCGCTCCGTACCTGAGAGGCGGCAACCTCTATGTGCCTATGAGCTTCATAGAAACGCTCTGATAAAAAGATAGATTGACAGTGTATTAGTATAAGATACCACTGCCGTCTTTCATCGTTTGGGAAGCTCATAGCGGCTCGCTCAATCAAAAAATCGGACTCCGAAAGAAAGTCTCGGGCAGCTACCCTCGACCGTTTCAGAGTCCTTTAATAACAAGAGCCCGGTTTTAGACCGGGCTCCCGTTTTTTTAATATAAGATGCGGGTTGCTCCCGCTAAGCAAAATTATGCTTCAGCAGGCGCATCTACCGGGCAAACGTCTGCGCATGAACCGCAGTCGATGCATTTGTCGGCATCAATTACATAGATGCTTTCACCCTGCTCAATTGCCTCTACCGGGCACTCAGGAGCGCATGCACCGCAAGAGATGCAAGCGTCAGTGATGTTATAAGCCATTTTTTTACCTCCAACTAATATAAGATATCTTACATAGTCAATTATAGCAAAATGTAGTATAATAGTAAAGGGAAATTTGATATGTATCGTACGGCGTACACGGTATACAAGGCTGAAACGTGCGCGTCGGCTTTAGGCGAGCGCGGAAGCGGAGGCTTCGGACGAGCTGCAGGCAGGTAAGAGAGAAAAATGAAGATATATACGTTAACAGGAGCCTCAGGCACGGGAAAAAGCTTCCGTGCTATGGGTATAGCAAGAGAAAAGAATATTGACGCAATAATAGACGACGGCTTATTTATCTACCACGACTCAGTCATAGCAGGAGAATCGGCGAAGAAGTCGGCGACGAAGATTGGAGCGGTTAAAACCGCCGTCTTTTATGACGACGAAAAAGCCGAAGCGGTAAGACGGGCGATTGAAGAGAAGAAGCCTGAGTCCATTCTCGTGCTCGGTACATCGGACGATATGACGGACAAGATATTAAGCAGACTGAACCTTTTGAATATCAGTGAAGCGCCGGTTGAAAACTCCGCAATAGAGCGCATATATATAGAAGACATATCGAGTGAAGTAGAGCGCAAGCAGGCTAAGGTACAGCGCTCGGTCTACGGGAAGCACGTTATTCCCGTACCTGCCGTAACCCTGAAAAAAAGCTTCGCGGGATATTTTTTGGACTCGCTTGCCAGAATCAGGGGCAAGGATATGAGCCTTTCGCCGGAGAGAACCGTTGTAAGGCCGACGTTCAGCTATATGGGCGACTATATTCTTTCGAACAGAGTAATCTCGGATATATGCAGCATAACCGCTAAGACAGACGAGTCGATCGAGAGCGTAATTATGATTACGCAGGAACCGTCGCCGGAAAACTACAAGCTGCATATCGCCGTCAGAATGAATAAGGGCTATCCCGTTTGGGAGTCGGCCGCCGCGTTCCAGCGCCGGCTTTCGGATACGGTCGAGAAGATGACCGCCTTTAATATGACCGAGGTAAACGTCGAAATCAGGGGTATAATTTAACCGGTATTAAAACTTCGGTTGTAATTGCGGCGATGCGGGCTGTAGGAGAGGACGCCGATATCATTCGAGCATTGCGGGAAGCGTAAGCCTATTCTCGGGCATTGCGCGTTCGGGCTTCGAAGCGGAGTATGAGAGCTGAGAACAAAAAGGTGAAAATTGTTATGAATAAGATAATTATAGAGGATATAAGGGATTTTGATTTAAGGGAAACTTTCGGCTGCGGTCAGTGTTTTCGCTGGAATGAACAGGAGGACGGCAGCTATAGCGGAATGGCAATGGGGAATATAGCCAATATGAGGCTGGAGCGAAGCGCTTCGGGCGGCGAAGAAAACGCCGCGGACTCCGGCTTGAGACTCGTAATATACGGCACGGGCAGCGAGGAGTTTTGGAGAGAATACCTTGATTTGGATAGGGATTACGGGAAGATAAAATCCGATTTGACAGGTGGCGAGCCTAAGTATATGCCGCGTGCTATAGAAGCCGGCGCAGGAATAAGGATTCTAAGGCAGGAGCTCTGGGAAACCGTCGTCGATTTCATCATATCTCAGAATAACAATATACCGAGAATCAAGGGCTGCGTCGAAAAGCTTGCCGAGCTTGCAGGCGAATACGCGGGAGAACTGAACGGGAAGAAATACTATTCCATACCTTCGCCGGAGAGACTGGCGAAGATGACGAGGGAAGAACTTGCGCCCGTCAGGCTCGGTTACAGGGATAAATACCTGATCGAAACGGCGAAACGCTGGGTAGAGCTTTCTAATGAAAGGGAAACGGATATGTCCGTGGAGATATCGCGGTTTTCGGGAGTCGGCCCCAAGGTCGAGGCATGCATAAGGCTCTTCGGTCTTCACGACCTTAAGTCGTTCCCGATAGACGTCTGGGTCAAGAGACTTATGCACAGATTCTACCGTTTCGATGAAAACGACAGAAAAGGAATGGAGGACTTCGCGAAAGAGCGCTTCGGCGAATATGCGGGTCTCGCGCAGCAATACCTTTTTTACTACATCAGGCAGATTGACGCGGAGTAATGACGGCAGATTTTTTGTTCACTTAAAATTCACAGTAACGGCATACAAAAGCTATTGACATTGAGCGCAGATTGCGTATAATAAAATATGTTAGCACTCGAAAAGATGGAGTGCTAACCGCTTGGAAAAACCAAAACGTTAAATTTAGAAGCGAGAGCTTCGTTAAATAACAGGAGGGAATGAAATGATTAAGCCTTTAGGCGCAAGAGTAGTAATTAAAAAAGCCGAAGCAGAAGAGAAAACGCAGGGTGGAATTATCCTCACGTCTTCCGCTAAGGAGGCTCCGCAGTATGCGGACGTTATCGCAGTTGGCCCGGGTACTAAGGACGAGCCTATGGAAGTCAAGGTTGGAGACAGAGTTTGCTTCAGCAAGTACGGCGGTACGGACATTAAATTTGAAGGTGAAGAATACACCATAATGAGACAGAGCGACATATTAGCTGTCATCGAATAATCGGGAGGGAACAAAATGGCAAAAGAAATTATATACGGTGAAGAAGCGCGCAGACTTTTACAGTCGGGTGTTGATAAATTAGCGGACGCGGTTAAGATTACCTTAGGACCTAAGGGCAGAAACGTCCTCATCGCTAAGCAGTTCGGCTCTCCGCTCATCACGAACGACGGAGTTACCATAGCCAAGGAGATTGAGCTCGACAACGCTACCGAGAATATGGGAGCGCAGGTTGTCAAGGAGGTTGCATCCAAGACAAACGACGTGGCGGGAGACGGAACCACTACAGCCACTCTGCTCGCACAGATTATCGTAAGAGAGGGCTTTAAGAATGTAGCGGCAGGCGCTAATCCGATGGAACTCAAAAAAGGTATTCAGAGAGCCGTCGAGGTTGCTGTCGACGAAATCGCAAAAAATGCTAAGACGGTAGAGACAAAAGACGCTATCGCTCAGGTAGGCGGAATCTCCGCTGCTGACGAGACTATAGGACAGCTCATCGCCGACGCAATGGAGAAGGTCGGTAAGGACGGCGTTATCACGGTTGAAGAATCCAAGTCGCTCGGCACTACGCTCGACGTTGTAGAGGGTATGCAGTTCGACAGAGGATATTTAAGCCCATATATGGTAAGCGATGCCGACAAGATGGAAGCTAATGTTGAGAATCCGTATATTCTCATCACGGATAAGAAGATTTCGAACATTCAGGATCTCGTGCCGCTCCTCGAGCAGGTAATGAAGCAGGGAAGAAAGCTCCTCATAATCGCAGAGGACGTGGAGGGCGAAGCGCTTGCTACTCTCGTAGTTAACAAGCTTAGAGGCGTAATCGACGTCGTAGCGGTTAAAGCGCCGGGATACGGCGAAAGAAGAAAAGCTATGCTTGAGGATATCGCCGTACTCACAGGCGGTACGTATATTTCCACAGACTTGGGATATGAGCTTGCGGAGGTTACACCTGATATGCTCGGACAGGCTGCCACTGTTAAGGTAAACAAGGATACCACTACAGTCGTGGGCGGAGCGGGTGACAAAGCAGAGATCGAAGCAAGGGTGGCAAGCCTTAAGACTCAGGCCGAGGCTACAGACTCGGAGTTCGACCGCGAGAAGCTTATGGAGAGATTGGCTAAGCTCTCGGGCGGAGTAGCCGTAATCAAGGTCGGTGCGGCTACAGAGACGGAGTTAAAAGAGAGAAAACTCAGAATCGAGGATGCTCTTAACGCTACTAAGGCGGCGGTTGAAGAGGGCATCGTGCCGGGAGGCGGAGTTGCTTTCGTCAACATTATCCCTGAGGTTTCAGCTCTGGTTAAGACTCTCACGGGAGACCGTAAAACAGGCGCCGCTATAATCGAGAGAGCTCTCGAAGAGCCGGTGAGACAGATTGCGGAGAACGCGGGTCTCGAGGGCTCGGTAGTAGTCGCAGAGATAAAAAAGGCTGAAAAAGGCACGGGACTTAACGCCGCTACCGAAGAATATGTCGATATGATGAAAGCGGGTATTGTAGATCCTGCTAAGGTTACACGCTCAGCGCTTCAGAACGCTGCGTCCGCGTCGGCAATGCTCCTCACCACGGAAGCCGGCGTAGTGGATATCAAAGAGGCGACCCCTCCCGTTATGATGGGCGGGCAGCCGGGTATGGGCGGCATGGGCGGTATGATGTAAGCCCCGCTAAAATCCGCTGAAAATAAAAATCGCTAATCAAGGTTTTCCGAGACGCGGTTTTCTGAAAAATCCGAATAAACCAAGCAGACGAATTAAGCGGCAGCTGATACTGCCGCTTTTATGTTTTTATGTCCGAAAAAACCTTGCTAAAAACCCGACCGAAAATGCCGGGAGAAAACCCAAAGCCGCCTATATGAGCCTTGTGCGCCTGCTTCCCGACCGCGACGCGACCCTTGTTTTTTGATAAATATACAAAAAATCGAGACAATTCACGGCAATTATGGTAAAATACTTACACAGCTTCGCTGCGTAAATATTATACGGAGATTATATCGCCGTGCGATAATTTTGCCTGCGTAAACTTCGGCAAAATCGCACATGGCTGAATTATACCATGTAAACATGGTATAATTCAGGAAAACGTATCTTAACGTACCTTAGAGATAAACACTGCGGACGGTTGCCGCATATAGCTTGGCGCTGTCAAATAAATATTGCGAAAACCAAAATCTTAAGAGGGAGAGGCTTATGAAAGATAATCTAAAAAAAATCACCTTGCTCCATTCTAACGATATGCATGGAGATTTTGAGGCGGAGCAAGTAGATGACAAACTTGCGGGCGGAATATCCAGACTTTCGGGATATATTGAGAAAGTAAGAAAAGAAGAAAAGAATGTGCTATATGCCGTCGCGGGAGATATGTTCAGAGGATCAGTGATTGACTCGGAATTTAAGGGCGTGTCGACCATAGACATAATGAACGCACTCGGGCCTGACGTTGTTACAATCGGCAACCACGAGGTCGATTACGGCGTCGCACATCTTCTATTCATTGAAAAGTGCGCGCAGTTCCCGATAATAAACGCCAACCTTTTTATTAAATCTACCGGCGCAAGGCTATTTACGCCGTGCATAATAATCGAGACGGACGGAACAAGGATACTATTTATCGGCGTAGTCACTAAAGAAGTGATGGCGATGGCGAAATCCGATGAGGTTGGCGCTTTGATAGATACCGTGGCGGCTGCTAAGGAAATAGGAAAAATATGCAATGCATATAATTCGGAGGACATCGACCTGACTGTGCTCCTTACGCACATCGGCTTCGAAGAAGACAAAAAACTTGCTTCTCTCCTAAAACCTGAATGGGGAGTGGACATAATAATAGGGGGGGCATTCGCATACATTGATCACAGAGCCCGAAATCATAAACGGCATACCTATAGTGCAGGCACATACGGGAACTGATTCAATCGGAAGATTCGACCTTGTTGTTGACCGCGGGAGAAATTGCCTCGACTCATACACATGGGAGCTTATCAAAATAAACGATAAAACCGCGCCGCGAAATCCGCAGATAGAGCGTATAGTATCGAAGTACAAGGAGGTTACGGACGCTAAATATAGCAGAGTGCTCACAAGGTTCAGCCGCGAGCTTACGCATCCCGGGAGAAATATGGAAACCGAGCTCGGCAATCTCTTCGCGGATATATTCAAGGAGAGCCTCGGCGTAGATGTGATGATTCTCGGCTCGGGCAGCATACGCTCGGATTATATGGGACCGATAGTAACTTACGGCGATTTGGTGACCGGCTTCCCTTACGACGATGAAATATATATGCTTGAGGTGACAGGGGCGCAGCTTAGAAAAATGATAAAGTATATGCAGAGAGACGAAGCTTTTACCGGCCACACAGAGTACTATCAGTTCTCAAAGGGCGTCGAAATCATTTATTCCAAGTCGAAACACGATTTTGAGAAGTTCGAATATATGGGTGAAGAGCTTAAGGATGACAGGCTGTACTCGATCGGGCTTCAGACTTTTCACTACAATAATTTCGAGCTCGCGTTCGGATTTAATTCCGATGAAGTTGCGGCTAACAGGAAACCGAGGGTTATCGCTACTTCATGCTTTCAGATAGTCGAAGAATATATGTCGGCTCACAGGAAGATGAGCGCTAAGGTAGAAGGCAGGAATAAGGTTATCGACTGAGGAACGAAGCGGCACAGCTATTAAGCGACATAAACATCGATAATTCGGGGAAATAAATTATCAGAAAACTCAGGAGGGAAAACGTTATTAAAAAATTATTTGCTTTAGTTCTTATAGCGGCACTTGTTTTTTCGTTAAGCGCATGCACGGAAAAAAATCAGGAAGCGACCTGAAACGGTGAGATTGTCGTGTCAACCTTAGATGAGCTTATGCGAGCCATAGAAGATAATGCCGTTATTGTTTTGGAGCCGGGCGAATATGTCATTGAAGACTGGCTTAATGAGGTTGCAATACCGGCAATTAACCATGAAAACGAAAAAAATCTATGGTTTGACAGTAACTATTATAATATATATGATAACGCGTACATCGGAGAGGTGTTTGACGGCTATGATCTTGCGGTAATAGGGGTGAAAAATCTTACCATAAAAGCAAAAGAGCCTGTAAGTACGGTTGAAATAGTAGCGGTTTCAAGATATGTACAGGTTATACGCCGCAGATTCGGCAAGAAAATTCATGGAAAAAAACGAAGGGTATGTTGAGATTTCTTAATAAGAGTATTTTTTGCAATATAGGAGAACGGCTATATTTAAGGATAAACAGCTATGAGACTGACAGTAGGAGAAATAACCGAAGTATTGGGTATCACGAACGAAACCATACGCTATTACGTAAGGGAGGGCTTGATAAAACCCGAAAAAAATCCTGAAAACAACTATTGGGAGTATTCCTCAGAAGACGTACTCCTGATTTCAGACGTCCTTTTTTATCGGTATTTGGGAATATCGCTCAATAATATTAAAAGAATTGTAGACGGTATGCCACTAAGCGATATAGGCGGAGTGATCGACGAAACCGAAAAGGAAGTAAGGCAAAAAATAGCAGGATATACGACCTGCCTCGAAAATCTGAAAAAATGGAAGAGCCTATATGAAGAGGAGCTTGACGGCATAGGCAAATTCAAAATGACATATATGCCCGCCTCACTTAGAATAGGGAGAGAGCTTAGCTCCGAAGAGCACATAGCGCACTATATGAAAGACCGAATTCAAATCGAAAAAGAGGATTGGAGTTTCGTAAGCCTGTCTTTCTTTTTAGACCTGAATATAGAACCGAAAGTGGTCTACAAGTATATATCCTTGAATAAAACCGCGAAAATCTTTCAAAAAAACCTGGCGCATGAGCTTGTAGAGGAACCGTCGGAATATTGCCTGTCAACAAAGGTTCATTTTTCGGATAATATTCAGGAAATGATTTCGCCTATGTTAGAATACGCTAAAGAAAACGGAATCGCGCTTTCGGGGAAAATATACGGAAGAGAGAGAACGAATTACTACGTAAACCGCGAAAGAAAGTGCCTGTATGCCCTGTATGCTCCGGTTTTGAGAGAATAATAATAAAAAAATATGATTTTTAATCGATACTGCTTGACCTCGGAGTTACTCCGAGGTTTATTATTTTATCAGAGAGGAGGACGTAATATGAACAGTTTGTTGGTAAATTATTTAGACGAGAACAAAAAAGAGATAATCGGGAAATTATCTGAATTGGTTGCAATCCCCAGCGTGTCCGAAAATGAAGCGGAGGTAAAAAAAGCTCTTCAATATGTCCTTAACTTAGGCAGAGAGCTCGGGTTCGAATCCGACAGTCTCTTAGACGGCAGGGTCGGCACGATAGAGATGGGAGAGGGAGACGAAACGCTCGGGATACTCGTCCACGTGGACGTGGTTTCTGCCGGGGACGTGCAGGAGTGGGACGCACCGCCGTTCGAGGCGACCGTCAAGGACGGCAAAATCTTCGGCAGAGGAACCTTGGACGACAAGGGAATGGTAATAGCGGCCCTATACGCGATGAAAGCCGTTAAAAATCTCGGGCAGCCGCTAAAAAAGAAAGTCAGGCTGATACTTGGGACTCAGGAGGAAGTAGAATGGACGGATATGAATGAATACGTCAAAAAATATGAGCTTCCGGATTACGGGTTCACGCCTGACGGCGAATATCCGATATGTAATATCGAAAAAGGCAACGGGGATATTATGATTGAGTTCGAAGCGGGCGACAGACCGGAAGACGGAATCTATATCGAAGAAATCAAAGCAGGCGTAGCTAAAAATGCCGTGCCGGGCAGAGCCTCAGCCACCCTGTCAAACGGAGAGATAATTAACGCCGCGGGCAGGCAGGTACACTCCTGCCAGCCGGAAAAAGGCATAAATGCGATTTTTGAGCTGCAGGGCGAGCTGTCAAAAAGAAAATTGGCAAATAATAACCTTTTGACGCTCATAAACGAGGTGAGAAAAGCCTTTGAAGATATTTTCGGAGAGAGCCTGGGACTCGACTCGGAGAGCGAGTATTACAAAGGTGAATTTGTCCACAGAAACGCATTCTCACCCACAATATTAAAAACAGAAAACGGCAAAGCAAAATTAAACATAAACATAAGGTTTGCATACGGAGCCGACTTTAACGAGATTCTGAAAAAAATTGAAGAGTGGGCTGAATCACTTGGAGGAAGAGTTATAGGAGTACATTCCACTCCGGCGGTTTTCGTCTCAAAAGACAAGCCGTTTCTCGGAGCGCTCGCCGAGGCATATGAGGAGGTGAGCGGGCTGAAAAACGAATATACCTTAGCTTATGGAGGCTCGTACGCTAAGGCGATGCCGAATGTGGTGTCGTGGGCGCCAATCTTCCCGGGGGAAGAGGACACCTGCCACGAGCCTAACGAATACATAGGGATAGAGAGCCTGATGACGTCGGCGAAGATATTCGCGGAGGCTGTTTCAAAAATCGCCTTGACCGAAAAAAGCTTCAAGTGAATTAAAAAAATCGGCCGAGAAGCAAGATGGACAAATCCTTGTCGTCGGCAGGAATCAGAGGCTGCATACGCAGTCACGCCGTGCGACATTTGCCTGCGTAAACTTCGGCAAAATCGCAAACGGCTGAAATATAACATAGACATGAAAGGAGAAAAAAATGGACGCATTATTTATGACAATGGAAGAGTGGAGCGAAAAAGCTGCGATGAACTTCGGTATTTTTTCCGTAGTTCCGATAATAATTATCCTCGCGATTGCAATATGGAAAAAAGTAACATATCCGGCAATCCTTGCGGGAGTGGTGGCAGCCTGCCTGATGGTTGCGAAAGGGAATCCCCTCGTTACTATAGGACTTTTCTTAGATCAATTTTATTCTACGGCGACAGATTCAAACACGATGTGGGTTCTGGTGCTCTGCTCGCTGTTCGGAGCGCTGATTGCGCTGATGACCGAGTCGGGAGGTGTGCTCGGATTTACCGGCTGGGCAAAAAAACTTCTGAATACAAGAAAAAAGACTTTGTTCGGCACATGGATTCTCGGAATAATCGTATTCATAGACGACTATCTTAACTGCCTGTCCGTCGGGGCTGCAATCAGACCGCTGTCTGATGAACACAGAATATCGAGAGAAATGATAGCCTACATAATCAACTCCACAGGAGTCGTGGTTTGTGCCATAGTCCCTATATCATCGTGGGGCGCGTTTATGTCAGGACTTATGGATAAGTCGGGGCTTACGGGAGGACTGTCCCCATTCCAAGCCTACTGCCACTCTATACCATATATGTTCTACGCGATAATTGCGGTAATATCCGTACCGCTTGTATTCCTGGGCATACTGCCGAAATTTAAGAATATGAATATGGCTGAAAAAAGGGCGCTTGAAACGGGTGAGGTTCTGTCCAAGGAGTCAAAAGAGGCTCTAATCGAGGGACTTGAAGACGAAAAAAGACTTGCGGATAAGCCTTGCAGGACGATAAACTTCATACTTCCGATTCTTGCAGTAATAGTTATGACAATACTGCTCGACGATATGGTGGTGGCATTGGTAATTGCTATTCTGCTGTGCCTCGTGCTCTACCTCGCGCAGAGACTTATGAACCTGCTCGACTTCGTCAACATAATGATGAAAGGCTTCAAAGAAATGTTCAGCGTACTCATAATGATTATAACCGTTTATATGCTGACGGGGCTTAATAAGGCTCTCGGGCTGAACGACTTCGTTTCCGATATATGCTCCGCGTCGGTCAACCCGAAGCTCTTGCCTATGATTATATTCGTAGGAATAGGACTGCTTTCATTCGGTTCGGGTTCATTCTGGGGACTTGCTGCGGTAGCGTTTCCGATAGTCGGCACCGTGGCGCAGGATTTAGGACTGAATCCGTTCCTGCTGTCGGGCGCGGTTATATCTGCAGTAGCGTTCGGAGGACACATCTGTATGTATTCCGACACGGTAGTTCTGACAGGCGCGTCTACACAGGTTACAAACTCCGATTATTTCAGAACGTCATTCCCGATAATAATGGCATATCCGTTCGCATTAGGGGCGGTGATGTTCCTGATAGCGGGATTTATAATGCTCTGATTCATAAGCTTCACAAGGTATTAAGGCCTACAGAAAAACCGGGAGCACGCCTTGCCCTGAGATTTATACAGCAAAAAATCAGAAAAGAGCAAGTGCTGATATATCGGAGCAAAAAGACGGCGTGCCGCCGAAGGTTATTTGTGTAATACGCGATATGTCAAACGCAGCACATCACAGAGAGAATAAAAACCTTGACAAATAATAAACACAGGAGTATTGTTAAAGTACAAAAATTAATACATAGTTAAAGAGCGTAGCTAACGGAAGTCGGGTGAGAACCCCGGGCTATACTAAGTAACCGTAATGCCGAAGCCCTTGACTCGTATGAGAGGTCGGGGCAATAGGACGAGTCGGGAGACGAGTTATGACTCTGATGTAATAATCTTAGGTAGCAGAGCATCAATTAAAAGATAGACAGGAGCTACAGTTATCGTGTTAGATGGACATTAGACTGCCTGCCGTGCTTTTAGACTGAGAAAAC
>JBHAFL010000147.1:0-10579 GCA_041856085.1 Anaerovoracaceae bacterium
CTCTCTCAGCTTAGATTCTTTAGCAAAAAATTCACCGTAGTTATGCTCTTTGGCCGCTTTCAGCGCGAAGTTGTCGGGCTCATAGCTCTGAACTATAACCTGACCCTGCTTATCGCCTCTGCCTGCTCTTCCCGCGACCTGCGTGATAAGCTGAAACGTTCTCTCCTCAGCCCTGTAATCCGGCAGATTAAGAGCCGTATCGGCAGATATCACTCCCACGACTCCCACGTTATCAAAATCAAGCCCCTTTGCGACAAGCTGCGTCCCGACCAGTATGTCGGTTTGCTTTTTTGAGAAGCTCTCGAGAATTCTGTCAAGCTCTCCTCTGTCAGAAATAGAGTCTATGTCGAGCCTCTCCGTTCTCGCACCCGGAAAAGCCGCGATTACGGCTTCTTCGACCTGCTCCGTGCCTATTCCGAAATATTTGATATATCTGCTGCTACAGTTAGGACAGAGCTTAGGTACATTATACCCTCTGCCGCAATAATGACAAACCATTCTGTTTGTTTTTTTGTGATATACCAGCGAAAGCTCGCAGTTAGGGCATTTCATAACCGTCCCGCACTCTCTGCAAGATATGAAGTTCGAATAGCCTCGTCTGTTTTGAAGCAGAATTACCTGCTCCTTTTCACTAAGCGCCTCCTCTATCTCCTCCCTGAGTTTATTGCTGAAAATAGAGGTATTACCTTTTTTTAGCTCCGCCCTCATATCTATCAGCTCGACCTCGGGGAGAGGTGTGCCGTTATATCTCTCTTTTAGCTCTATGAGCCTGTATATGCCCCTTTTAGCGCGCTCATACGAGCTTACCGAGGGCGTTGCAGAACCGAGAATCAGCACTCCCTTATTCGTCATCATACGTTTCGCGGCGACCTCCGCCGTGTCGTATTTCGGGGTCATATCCGACTTATAGGTCGCTTCATGCTCCTCGTCCAGTATTATCGTCCCGATGTTTTCGAGAGGTGCGAAAACGCCCATTCTGGCGCCTATCACGATTCTGACGTCGCCGCGTCTTATTCTTTCCCACTCGTCGGTTCTTCTCCGCGGAGTCAGCTTAGAATGAAGCACTGCGATTATATCCTTGCCGAATCTCCCCGCGACCCTCTCTATCATCTGCTTCGTGAGCGATATTTCGGGGACGAGCATTATGGCGGTTCTGCCATTTTTGAGGCATTCCGCTATTGCTTCAAAATATACCTCTGTCTTGCCGGACGCTGTAACGCCGTATATGAGGAATATCTCGTTTTTTTTGTCTCCTATTGATTTTTTAATGAGGTCGGCGGCTGTTTTTTGCTCGATCGTCAGCGCCTCGGGAGCGACGTATTTCGTTTCAAGATTTTCGTAAGGGTTGACGAGCGCTCCTTTTTTTCTCGGTTTCAGCGGCGCTCCGAAAAGGTTCAGCGCGTCGTAATACCTGACGGCATATCTTTTTTTCAGCCAAAGAGCGGTGTCAAGACCCTCTTCGGTCAGGGACATACCCTCTTCAACGGAAATTACGGATTTTATTTTTTTCTCGTCGATATCTGCGGAAGCTGCGAGGTCTACGACATAGCCCTCCTTAGTCTTAGCTACGAAAGGAACCGTCACCTTGTCGCCGGTCTTGATGTCAAACCCCGCCGCGCTATATGTAAAAAGCCTGTCTATGTGATTGCTTTTATTGTCTATCGCTACGTTTACATACATTTTTATAGTAGATGGATATTGTTTTCTTCACAGATTCTGATGTGCTCCTCGGGCCATACCGAAACCTGGACTTCTCCTATATGCGCCTTTCTTAAAAAAAACATACACAGCCTCGACTGCCCGATCCCCCCGCCTATAGTGTAAGGCAGCTCGCCGTTAATTACGGCTTTTTGATATGGGAGCTCCGCCCTTTCCCTGCACCCCGCTTTTTCGAGCTGCCTGAGCATAGCCTCCCTGTCGACTCTTATGCCCATGGAGCTTATCTCAAAGGCTCTCTCCAGTATGTCGTTATATAGAATTATATCTCCGTTAAGCTGCCAGTCGTCATAGTCCGGCGATCTGCCGTCGTGCTTATCGCCCGACTTAAGCACATCGCCTATCTTCATTATGAATACCGCGCCGTGCTCCTTAGTTATCGCGTCCTCACGCTCTTTCGGGCTAAGCTCAGGGTACATATCTTCGAGCTCCTGCGTCGTAATGAAGTGAATCTCATTCGGAAGCTCGGTCTGTATCCCCCTATAGAGCCTGTTGACGTAGTCGCCGAGGTTTTTGATGCCGTCATAGATTGTCGTAACCGTCTCAATCAGATATTCCTCACATCTCTGTTCTTTCGTAATGACCTTTTCCCAGTCCCACTGGTCAACATAAACCGAATGTATATTATCCAAGTCCTCGTCGCGACGAAGTGCATTCATATCTGTGTATATGCCATGTCCCGGCTCCACACCGTACTTGCCGAGCGCCATTCTCTTCCACTTGGCAAGCGACTGAACGACTTCCACCTTAAGCTCGTCTA
Source organism: Anaerovoracaceae bacterium (assembly GCA_041856085.1). Lineage (GTDB taxonomy): Bacteria > Bacillota > Clostridia > Peptostreptococcales > Anaerovoracaceae > RUG754. The sequence continues at coordinate 2,477 of JBHAFL010000147.1, forward strand.
TGCCTTTCAGGGTGAATTCGACTCTTCTCTCCGTACCGTTAAGATTGTCGTTTAACCCCGTCATCGGATCTACGAAAAGCGGCGCCGAAACTCGCCGAAGCTTAAGTCCGTATGCTAATTCCTGCTGAAAATAATCCTTAATCTTTTTTATCGCCCTCTGGCTTTCCATGAGGGATATAGTGCTCTCATAACCCTCGGGTATCATTAAATCGCCGTATTCTTTTATCATCATTCCTCCCGCTTACTGTATATGCAGCCACAGTAAGTCTGCCTGTATAGTTCATATTCCCTGGACATCTCGATTGAGCGCCGGAAACCCGCTTTTTTCTTAAAGTCCATATCGAGAAACTCGAGACCGTAAATCTCCGCGAGCTCCGAGCCTATCGCCGAGATTAGCTGGAAGTTCTTATGCGGACTCACTGAAAGCGTACTCCCGAATACGGGAATCGACAGTTCCACCGCCGCCCTCGCAGTTCTTTCAAGTCTCAGCTTGAAGCATTCCGTACATCTGTCGCCACCCTCGGGGCAGGCTTCAAGTCCTCCGACGACGTTAAAAAAGTCCTCGGTAATATACTCGCCTTCGATAAAATCCACTCTCCGCTCGGGATCTTCCATGCGTGCGTTATATGCCTCTATGAATTTCATTTGGTTGGCCTTTCTCAGCTCGTACTCTTCCCTTTCGGTTATATTCGGATTGTAGAAGAATACCGTGATATGCCAGTCAGGAATAAGTCTCTCTATGCAGGCTGTCGAGCATGGGCCGCAGCATGAGTGGAGCAGAATACGCCTTTTCTCAAGTTTCGGTTCCGTCTCTATGCCGATGGCGGCATTCTCATTATTAAGTTCTGTCAAAGCGCATCTCACGAAAGCATTCTTCTTCATTTGACAATCCTCGATTTTCTCATATAATTAGTTTATGGATAGAGCGCAGCAAGCGCTATGCCCGACAGTCTGCCGGCGCAGCAGCTGTTGACTGTTGTTTTTTGCGATAGCTGCCGCTTCGCTTACGATTCATAGCTTCGGATAACTCCCCGGGCTTACTATCCGATAAATTCCCCCTCAATTTTATCGTTATATTATACCACAAAACAGCTGCCAAAGAAATATACGATTTCAGAAAAAATGACGGCGGAACTGAAAAAATCCGCCTTAAATTACGTCATTAAAACATTGGCGTCCCTAAGTATAAAAAATCAAAAAGAGAAAGTTATGAGTAAGCCTCTTAGATACAATTCAATATCGGACTACCTGAAAACCGTCTTCGGTACGAAAACCGTCAAGCTGTCTATCGACGGCGGCTTCACCTGTCCCAATCGTGACGGAAGCAAGGGCTATGGCGGATGTATTTTTTGCTCGGATACGGGTTCGGGGGAGTTCAGCTCGAATATAGACGACCAGATCGGGCTGCTCAGCGATAAGTGGCGTGACGCTAAATATATCGCCTATTTTCAGAACCATACCAACACCTACGCGCCTGTCGACGAGCTTAGAAAAAAATATTACTCGGTTTTAGATAACGAAAAAATATCGGGGCTCGCTATTGCGACCAGACCCGACTGTCTTAATGATGAGGTTCTCGACATTTTAGAAGAAATCTCTGCTAAGCATTTCCTTTGGGTCGAGCTCGGGCTTCAAACGATGCACGAAGAGACAGCCGAACTTATCAACCGCTGCTATGAACTTAAGGTGTTCGAAAGGGCAATGAGTGAGCTCAGCAAAAGAAATATAAAAACTGTCGTTCACCTCATATTGGGTCTGCCCGGTGAAACTCAGGATATGATGCTCGATTCGGTCAGATATGTTTCCTCATTTCCCGAGCTGTTCGGCATTAAGCTGCATCTTCTCAATGTTGTAAAAGGCTCTGCTATGGAATTAAGTCACCCCGACTATGTAAGTTTCCGAAGCATCGAGGAATATATCAGTCTCGTAGTCTCGTGTCTGGAAATCATACCTCCCGAAGTGACCGTGCACAGGCTGACCGCCGACGCTCCGAGAAACATACTTATAAGTCCTGTATGGAGTTTCAACAAGCGTACCATACTAAACGGCATCAACGACAGAATGAATATGCTCGACACATGGCAAGGAAAAAAGGCAGTCCGCTGACTGCCTTTTTTAGCAAATACCTCCCCCCCTCGCTACGGATTTTAGATTTTTCGGTTGAACGATATTCGCCGTTTTTATCTTTCACATTACCGTCGAAGCCGTTTGCCGCAACAATATACGGTCAATTCCGATGCGGCTTGTAATCGCGTTGCCGGTTTCCGCGTGTATCAGCTCCACATCCTATACGCTCTGTTTGAGAAAGGCGTGTAGTATTTTGTTTCGTTTCCGTCATAGTCTTTAAGTATTCTGACGCCCCTTATCTTGTAGTAATATGTCTTTCCCGAGATGAGCTGTTTAGAGTTTATATAGGAGCTAACCTTGCCGCTCTTAGTCGTGAAAAACGGCGATAGGGTATATCCGGAATAGCGCTTTTCTGAGCGAAAAACCTCGTAGTAGTCCACCTTGTAGCTTATACCGTTTATCCTCGCTTTTTCCCAATATACGCGAATCGACTTTTTCCCTTTCGGGCTCGTATAATATTCGGACTTCAGCTTAACTGAACTGCCTGCCAATCCGGCGGCAATCTCCGCATTATTTTTATCAAGAGCCTCGCGTGCCGCCTGCTCAGCTTCAAGCCTTGCCTTTTCGGCGGCGAGTCTTTCCTCCTCCGCAAGTCTGTCTTTTTCTTCCTGATCCGGCTCTTCCTGTGCGGTCTCGGTCGGAAGCGGAGCGGCCTTTTCGGGCATAGTCGAGAATACCGGTATCTCGAAAGTCATAACGCTGTCGAGCACGCCCTCATAGCTCTTGTAGAGCTTGCACGCCTCTATGTAGGCTCCCTGAATATTCGTCATATACTGACCTACTCCCACGTAGGAGAGACCGTTCATAACATTCCATTTTTTGAGGTAAAGGCTGTCCTTGCCCCTCTCCACGTAATTGTTAAAATACCATGAGGCTCCGCCCGTTATTGACTTAGCCCTCGTGTCCCACGGTCTGAGATATGAGCCCGTACCCTTAGCATAGCTTAGCCCCCTCTGTACGGCGGAGAGTGTACCCGCCTTATATGCTCCGATATTATAGTAGTTGTAATATCCCTCGTAGCCCTCGACCGTTCCCGAGATACATCCGCCTGTTCCCTGAGTTCCCTGCTCCACAAGTATCATCGCAGAAAGCACATAGGGATTGACTCCCGATGTCGTACCGGCGCTGTATATTACCTCCGCATAGGTGGAATGCTCCGTTATCTCGTCCTCTTCTTTAGGGTATGCGCCGCCGAGGAACGTGCCTCTAAGCTGCGCGTTAAGTCCGTCAATGGTCTGAACCGTCGGGTCGAATCTATGTGATATGAATTGGTGTATTCTGTTTTTTGTGAGAAAATTTCTCGGATCCATATAGTATTCTATCGCTGACTTAGAAGCGGCATGCCAGCCGCCCGAGTCGAACGACTTATATGAACCGTCGCTGTTAAATGCGGCAGGGTCATTCGATTTATAGCAGTTCGGAAGTGAGCCGGCTACAAGGGAAATGCCTATTTTACTTTCCCGCGTTATGACCTCATTCCAGTCGAGCCCCGTGTTTTTTGCGACAAAGAGCCATTTCGGGTAGGCGGCGTGAAGCTCTCTGAGATAAGGTTTATAGCTCTCCGGGAAGCCCTGAGCGCTCAGGTAGCTCTCGAAATTGCCGTCCGTCACATATACCGGCGCGGGCTCCTCCCCGTTCGCCGAAACTGCGAGATATGACGCCGATACGAAGCCTCTCACCCCCGTGAGCGTTTCGATATTATACCACAGACTGCCGCCCGAATCCCTCGTCTCACCGAGAATCTTCACCCTTTCTCCGTCAGAAAGCCCGGTCACGGCAGGGAAGCCCGTGCCCGCTCCCGATCTCACATTTAACCCTATCGGCGAGTTCACAGTGCCTATATCCCCTGCGTTTGCCGCAAGCGCCGCAGAAGAAAACGCCGTGACAAAAAACATAGTGATAATAACTAAAATCGCTGTAATTTTAATACCCCTTGATAAAATCATAATTTACCTTCCTGCTTCGGCGGATATGGAATATTCTGAGCCTGAAGCCTGCCGTCGTTATAGTGCTTGCGGCACAGTGAAACATACATATCGTTTCCGCCGATTACAACCTGCTCTCCCGATTTAACAATCCTGCCGTCCACGATTCTGGCGACCATAGTCGCTTTCCTGCCGCACCAGCATATCGTCTTAATCTCCTCTATCTTATCCGCATATACGAGCATATAGTATGAGCCCTCGAAGAGTTCGTTTCTGAAATCGTTTTTCAGCCCGTAGCAGAGCACCGGCGTATTGCAGGAGTCCACTATCTCGACAAGCTCCTCGATGTGATGTTTCTTAAGAAACTGGCACTCGTCTATCAGCACGCAGTCGATCTTTCTCTTTTCGTTTTCTCTGAGGTAGAGCTCCAGTATGTTAGTCTCGTCATTGATTACGTCAGCCTCACGCTGAATACCGACTCGCGATGTGATTACGCCTATGCCGTATCTGCCGTCCACAGCCGGAACCAAGCAAAGCACATTCTGTCCCCTCTCCTCGTAGTTATATGCAACCTTAATCAAGTCGATGGACTTACCCGCGTTCATAGTCGAATATCTGTAATATAGCTGTGCCATAGCTTCCTCCGTTTAAGCTTCGTTTGAATCATCTCCATTTTAACACAAAAAAAATAAGCCCGCAAGATTATCGGTCTCAAATCATCGATGAAGCGTACCTCGCAGCTTGTACTTTTACCATATATGTCAGTAATTACTTCGCCTGCGTCTTTCCCTATAGCGTCCTGCCGATTCTTCCCTCCTGTTCTTGCCCTTATTCAAAAAACATACGGCACGAAAAAAGAGAATCTTAGATAAAAAATGCATAAAAAAGAGAGCCGAAGCTCTCTTTCTCAGTATTTTCTCTTTTTTAGAACGGTCCGAGCTGGATTGCCTGCGCGATGATAACGAACACGAGTCCGATACCGTACTGAACAAGCATAATAGGAAGGAACCATTTAGCCCATTTTGCCCAAGGAATCTTACCGAGTGCAAGCGAAGCCATAAGAACGCCCGAGGTCGGAGTAATAGCATTCGAGATACCGTCTCCGAGCTGGAACGCGATAACGGCAGTCTGACGCGTAACTCCTACGAGGTCTGCAAGCGGCGCGATAATCGGCATTGTAACCGCTGCCTGTCCCGACCCCGACGGAATCAGATAGTTCATAAGACACTGGAATATATATATTCCTACTGCCGAAATCTGTGACGGTAGTCCGTTAAGAAGACTTGACGCTCCGTGAAGAATCGTATCTAAGATGTTACCCTGATTCAATATCCAGAGGATACCGGTAGCGAAACCTACTACGAGGGCTCCGCTGCATATATCAGCCATACCCTCTGCCAGGTTTTTACCGTAGCCGTCCAATCCCATACGAGCTATTACTGCAATGATGATACCCATTGCGAGGAAGAGAGCTCCGATTTCTGAGAAGTACCAGCCCCACTTGAGAACGCCTATGACGAGCATTATGATAGTGAGTAAAAATACGAGCATAATAGCTTTTTCTTTGCCTCCGAAAGGAAGATCCTGCTGCTCGGCGATAACCTCTTCTCTCGTTCTGTCGAACTCATACATAGGGCTGAGCTGAGGGTTTTTCTTAACCTTGATCGCATAACGGCAAACCAAAATAATTGTTACTCCGAATAATACAACAAGCATTATAATTCTGAACCACGCTCCGCTGAATGCCGGAAGCTCCGCGATACTCTGAGCTACTCCTACATTAAAAGGGTTAAGTATGGAGCAAGCGAAGCCTGCCGCAGTGGAGCAGATTACGATTGCGGTACCCGTGATGGAGTCGAATCCGCACCTTAGCGAGAGCGCTACCATAATAGGTATGAGCGGGATAAACTCCTCGCATGCTCCCATTATAACGGACATAGCTACGATTGCAGTCATCATAATAGGAATTATTGCGATCTCCATTCCCTTGAGAGCTTTTGCAAGTCTCATAAGAGAAGCCTCGAGAGCGCCGCTCTTCTGGAGAATTGCAATCGAGCCTCCCACGATGAAGATGAAGAAGATTATATCCGCCGCCTGCTCCATACCGCCTGCAAGCGCACTCAGCAGGGTCATAAGACTTACCGGCGTCTGCTCTACATTATGGAATGAAGCCGGGTCAATAATCATTCTGCTTGTTTCATCTGCGGGGTCAAGATGTACTCTGTCATACTGCCCTGCCGGAACTACATATGAAAGCAGACCGCAAATCAAGATGATAACCATCAGCAGTACGAAAACGTGAGGAATCTTAAATCTCTGTTTCTTTTCGTTCATTTTTTACCTCCGAAACTGTGTTTTAATAATACCGATTACATACTTAATTATATTGAATAGATGTGGACTTTGTCAAGAAATTGTTAAAATGTCGGCCTTTCATTTCAGCAATTCTTCACAAGTTCCTGCAATAAGCTCAAACCGTTCCTTGATGCTGCTTATTAAAAGATATTCTTTTTCATTGTGAAAGAAATCTCCGCATGGCCCGCAGGCATCTATAACGGGAATACCGGTTTTTGACACGTAGCTCGCGTCCGAACCCCCCGCCGAACTCTCAAAACCCACTTTCTGCCCGAGCTTTTTCGCCTGCTTCTCAATGAGACTGACAAGTTTTTTTGTTCCCGCCGTCATCTCCATAGGCGGCATATCGGATATCATTTTTGTTTCTATGCCGACCCTGTCATTCATCGGTTCCGACGCGAGTTTCTCAATCGCTCCCAGCACAAGCTCCCCGTCTTCTTTCTTCCAATATCTGATATCGAGTCTCGTCTTAGCTATATCCGATATTACATTTACCGCGCTGCCGCCTTCGCATATACCGGCAGAAACGGTGACGCCCCTTTCAAAATCATTGAGTTTTTCAACTTCCGTGATGAAATGCGCCATCTCTGATATCGCAGATGCCCCTTTCTCCGGTGCATTACCTGCGTGCGCGGAAATTCCGTGAAAAACTACTTCAAGTTCCGCCACATCTTTTCTTTCCTTTACCATATTGCCGTTTATTCTACCCGGTTCCATACAAAACGCCGTTTTTGCCAAAGCCGCAATCTTCGTAAGCGTCGGCTCCGAATCTACTGAGCCAATCTCCTCATCGGCATTGTTCGCTATTGCAAAAATTTTATCGGGATATTTTTTCTTTAAGTATGAAATTATATAGAGTGCGAGAAGATTGCCCGATTTCATATCGGCAACTCCCGGTCCGTATGCCTTATCCCCCTCGATTCTGAACGGTCTTTCGCCTGCTGTTCCTGCCGGATAAACCGTGTCTATATGACCAAAAAACAATATATCGACAGGCTTATCTTTCACAGTCTCAGAATCAATATATTCGCTTATATCCTTTGTCGACGCAATAATATACGGTCTGTCGCCTCTTCCCTCGAAATCATGAAGAGAAAGCTTCTCGACGAAAAGTCCGGCGTCTCTGTATTTCTTTTCAAACCATTCTCCTGCTTTCGCGAGCCCCTCTATATCGTAACTCCCGCTGTCTATATTGACTATTTCTTCCAATTCTTTCAGGTATTTTTCAATATTAAGCAATGACATAGTAAATCCTCCCTAAAAACATATTTTTATTATATTTATCCTTGCTGTAATTATCCTCTAATCGTTATCATTTTTCAATCAAAATTTTCTGAAATTGAGAGAGGTATTCTATTATAATAAAAGACCCTTGAAATCCTCTATCACTTTTTCCCGTATTTTATATTGTTTCGGAATCTTATTAAGCCTCGGACGGCATACTAAAAAAACGAGGGCAACCGCGCCGGCTGCCGCCCTCATTTTTTAATTGATTATTTTAATCGAAATATAACCAAAACAGACTTTCAAAAAATAAATGGTGCCCAGTTCCGGAATCGAACCAGAGACACGAGGATTTTCAGTCCTCTGCTCTACCTACTGAGCTAACTGGGCACATTTATGAGTATTGAATTATGGTGGGCCTCCAGGGATTTGAACCCGGGACCTGCCGGTTATGAGCCGGATGCTCTAACCA
>JBHAFL010000148.1:0-5656 GCA_041856085.1 Anaerovoracaceae bacterium
ACATCGCGTTCACTCCGCTGTCCGTGAGCATATCCAGAAAAACATCTCTGTTTTTTAACAGGAAAGTATTGAATCCCGCCTCTTCAATGGCTTTTCTTCTCTCATCGGCAGGTATCAGATTCAGCTTCTGTACTATGCGAACCTTGTGCATTTCGATCGGCAGCGACTTTCCGCTCGACAATATAATTTTTTTCATATTTTTTACCCTCGTATTATATAATAGTAGTAGTGTTTATAGACCCTCTCCAAGGTCTGTATGCTGTACTTTCTTTATTCATAAGATTCTCTCTGTAAATCGCATTTAACGACGTTTATAATCAGGCGCCAATGCAATAAAAAAGCTTCCAGAGTGCAACCCGAAAGCCAAGTCAGTCAAAATATGCTTGCTGATACTATCACTTCTCCGGGCAACACCAACAGCGTCCCGGAGCTGATATCTCTAAGACGCCGTTTTTCCGTAGTAATAATAGTAGTAGTATCTTTTAGTGACAGGTAGCATTTTTGATTCCTTTCCGTTAAGTTTTATTATCTGTTCATTGATCATACACTAAAAATGTTTGAATGTCAATAATTTTCTGAAAATTTATTTTTTGCACAAAAAATATATATTTTTTCTAAGTTATTTAAGGTAAAATATATTTTACATGTCTTTTTCACAAAACTGTGATATTATTATAATGCAGAACAAAAACGCCGGAGTTCCTGTTACTGTTAAGGCGTTCGGATGAAAAACGCGGCGATACAGTTCCTCCCCCCCCCAAAAAAATACCGAAAAACCGCTTTTCTGCGCGTTACCGGCGCACCGTCGATACGGTTAAGCAGCCGCAGTGGCAAAATAACGGTTAATAAACAGGCTTAAGCGGCGATACGGACAATTACTTACCGGCATATGGACTGCAAGTAATATTAACCGATACATTTTAGTAATTAAGGAGAATGTTTTAATGACCGGAAAAGAAGCTTACGCTTTAGCGGAAACTCTGAAATTGATGTACGACATTGTCAGATTTGTCGATGTCTCGAATCTTGAGGTTTGCACCTTTGATGAAGACGGCAACATGACGACCGAGCCGAAAAAATGCAGCTCGGTATGGGAAAAAGACGGCCGCTGTGAGAACTGCATATCTTCAAAGGTATGCGCTTACGGAATTCGTGCCGAAAAGTTCGAGTTCGCCGGTCGTAACGTCCACCATGTTACAAGTCAAAGAGTCGAAATCAACGGCAAATATTATGCATTGGAGGGCGCTACGAGCGTCCATGAGGATACGATGTTCACCTCTATAGACCGTGACCATTTCATTAAGGCTATTACGGATAACAACAAAAAACTATACATCGACCCTTTGACCGGCGCATATAACCGACGTCATTTTGACGAGCAGCTTTCACAACTTGGAAGCGAGAGCGCGCTCGCAATCATCGACGTTGACAATTTCAAGGATATTAACGACAGTTACGGGCATATATCGGGCGACACCGTCCTTAAGGAAATCGTCAATGCTGTCAAGTCAAAGGTAAGACCGATAGACGCGGTAATAAGATACGGCGGTGATGAATTTCTCATTGTCTTCCATAAAATTTCATCGGAAATTTTCATAAAAAAATTAGAAGAGATAAGAGAAGCTGTAGAAGCGCTCAGCTTCCAATCAGAAGCCGGCGATTTCAAAGTTACCGTAAGTATCGGCGGCAAATCGGGCAGCTCTATAAATACCGACCTTCTGAATGCCGCGGATAAACTTCTCTACAAAGCTAAATTACAAAAAAACACCGTGTCGGCAGGTTAGCTGCCGAAGATAAAGCTAAATCCGTCCCTGCACTGTCAGCCAAGTCACGGTATCTGCTATGGTTTCCCGCATATCGCGAGTCATGTAGCCGAGCTCAAGAGTCGCTTTATCATTTGAAAAAATCGCATTGGACGTAAGCGTATATATCGAATACGGAGTAAACAGCGGCGGCTGCTTCCTGATTTTATAATATAATTCGGCTATCGGAGCCATCAGCCGTATAAAGCCTATGGGTAGATAAATTTTTATTTTTTTTCTGCCTGTCACCTCGTGGAGGATTTCGAAGATTTCCCTAATCGTAAAATATCTGTTTGATAAAATATAGCATTCGCCTCTTTTTCCTCTTTCGGCGGCGCATATTATCCCCGAAGCTACGTCTCTTACGTCCACGAAGTCGTAACCGCCGTCAATGCCGGCTCCGAGTCTGCCGCGACAATAATCCTCGACAAGCGTTGTAAGATGTCCCCTGCCGTAGTCATTCGGTCCGACGATTCCCGAGGGGTGAACGATTACCGCGTCCAGTCCCGACTCCACTGCCTTAAGCACATATGCCGACGCCTCCGACTTCGTTTTTGCATAAGAGCCTACTACCTCGCTCGGGTCGAACTTCGAAATCTCGCACATTGTTTCACCATATTTTTTTTCGGGAATCGCATGGACTGTACTGACATATACGAGTCTCTTCACTCCGAAGTCAAGACATAGATTAACAATATTCTCAGTGCCGCCGACGTTAACCTCGCGGAGAAGTCTGTCCGCTTTGCTCGCAATCGAAATGATGCCTGCGCAGTGAATGACTATGGTCTCGTGCCCGTCGATTCCCTCAAAAAAAGGCATAAGACTGTCTATATCACATACATTCCCATAAAAGACCTCTGTGCCAAAGGGTATATTTTTTTCTCCCGGCAGCGCAAGGACTCTAACCGACTTCCCCCTCTTAACGAGCTCCCCCGTTATGACGCTTCCCAGATGCCCCGCGGCGCCTGTTATTAAATACATCATTATTTTGACACCTCCTCTTTACCTCATCTCTACTCAGTAAAATTATAGTAAGGATATCTCGTCTGCTTTATCTTTTATTTTAATTAGCTGATTTTTTTATGCCTGTTTATCAGTTTTTTGAATATGCCGCTTATTTTACGAATTTGTCCGATAAGCTCTGATGTAATTATCGCGCTTTAATATTGCATTTTTTCCGCTCTTTTGTTAATTTATCCAGATACTGCACCCAGCTCACGGTCACAATTCTGTCCGGCTCCGGATAAAAATAATAGAGCACGCGGCTTGAATACATCGAGATGTGATCGTTCACGGAAGCCGGAAACGCCGTAACTGCCGATGTGCTTTCGGTGAATTCAAGAGGCTTGCCGTAAACCTCGCCCTTGAAGCGTATCTCGTCCCTGTTTACGGTGAGGCGTCCGCGACCAGCGTTCTTATCCAGATTGCCTTTTTCGTCAGGTGTGCCGACCGTAACCTCGCTGTCTATAGCCTCATCAAGGTCTATCCCTTCCTCCTGCCAGTCATACCAGCGGTTAATGCTGTTCATTATTTCTCCGTGAAGCAGATATTTTTCGTCGAGCAACCACTCAGCACCGCAGCTCCCGCAAAAAATTCTGCACCCCTCCGTCTTCATCTCATACAGCGTCCCGCACTTAGGGCATTTATATAGAAGCCCGTTAAGCCCAACCGCGGTTTCCTTGCACTTATAGCTTACTTCGGTAAGAACTCTCTCCTCGTCATGGAGTATCGCCTTTTCAAGACCGTCGTGTATCTCGGCAGTCGAGAGTTCCATTATCTGCTCCGCGCTGAACACCCTGAAGCCGTGCACCGACACCTTGCCTTTACGTATCCTGAACTTGGACCACTTAGGCAGGCTCTTATATGCGCCGTCCTGCTTGATACAGTAAACCGGCGCTCCTAATTTTTTAACAAGCTCAGCCGTGCCCTCGGTCACATAGAGCGAATGCCCCGCACAGGTCAGCCTGCCCTCGGGATAAATTACTATAATCTGACCCGCTTCCTTAGCCCTCATTATATTGATTATGGTGCTGACATCAGCGCAGAACATCTTTTTTGGTATGACGCGCGCCTTGCTTAGGTATTTTCTCGCGGTCGGATTTACCATAAAATGATGGCTGCCTACGAAAGTTACGTGATTAGGCGCAAGCGCGACTCCTGCGAAAAGAAAATCAAGATTAGACACATGCGGTGAAATCACAAGCGCCGGGCCACCGTTTTTCTTAAGCTCCTCGAAACCCGAACAGTCGTATTCGGTGTTTAGAAAAAATTTCAGGAATATGCGCGCCAATATCAGGTATAAGGTATAAAAAAATCTGTTAGGCTTTTGAAACTTCTTCATCGAAGTCTTTTTTGTAACATTATCCGACATTGCTTTTCCTATCCGTTATTATAGAATCCTCTATCATCTTTTTATTTTCGGCTTACCCGCAATTAACAGCCTTGAACTCCGGTTTTTTTGCGGCGTCTATCGCCTCCTGCTCCGCGGGAGTCCTGTCAAGCTCGGTTCTGAGCCTTATCAAGCGACGTGTAAGCTTGTTTACATCGTAGATTCTCTCCGCGACGGTTATAGTGTTTTCCTCCTGATAGAGGAATACTGATTTTATAGTCTCCTCAAGTTCGGTGAATATGTCCTCTACGGCGTTTATGAACTCCTCGGAGACGTCGCGCTTCCCGTTTTCTTCAACCCTGCCGCCACGCCAGAAATCCACGGTTGAAATATCGTAATAATAATCGATTCTGAACAGCCTCGACACGCTGTCGGACAGCTTGTTTTTGACGTCGTTCAGCTTAGCCTCAAGCATTTTCGGGCTGTGCTTAAACTGTCCGGCAATTTTTTTTGCGTCCTCTCTAAGGTCCGCAAAGCATCTCTCTAATTCTCCGAAAGTCTCTTCAAACTGCTTACCCGTCATCTGAAGAGTAGTCCTATAGAGCATAATCTGTGAAAGCGCTGAAGCGCCGATGTCTTTCATTTTCAGCTTCGCTGATTGCTCTATTATTTCTCTAACCGTCGTCTCGCAGTCATTTTTAATAACGTATTTCAGTTCTTCAATCCCCTGTCCGTGCTTCGCGCTGACACTGAAAAGCTGTATATCCTCGACTTCCATAAGGCTTCTGATGAGACCCCTGCAATAGCTCAGGTACTGACCGAGCTCTTCTTCATCTATCGTGTCTATCTTGTTCACCACAAAATAGAACTTTGAGGCATATTCCTTTGCGTTTTTCAGGAATTCCACCTCTATGCTGTTTATAGGGCTGTCCACTGAAAGCAAAAATATTACCGCGTCCGATTCTTTAACGAATGCATAAGCCTCGTCGGTATTTTTCCGGTGAACGGAGCCGACCCCCGGAGTATCCACGAATGTCATCCCGTCCGATAAAAACTCGGACGGAGAATATATTGTCACCTGCCTTACGCCGAGGTGGTTATCACAGTTCTCCTGCTCGTTTATATATGATTTCAGCTCGTCGAAGTCAATACCCTTGACGATTCCGTTCTCGAAGCTGACCGTAGCGGCTCTTTCTCCATGCTCAATCGTCGTAACGACAGCGGTAACCGGCACTATCCCGATAGGAAGCACCCTCTCTCCGATTATCGAGTTTACGAGCATGCTCTTGCCTCTCTTGAACTGTCCGATTACCGAGACCGTAATCTTCCTGTTCTCTATCTTATCTATCAGTTCTTCCGTCCTCGCAAGCTCTTTTTTCGTGAGCTCATATTCGGCGAAGACGTCTTTCATTTCTTTGGTTATCTCTAATATAGGTCTTAACATTATATACTCTTTCTTTAATAAAAGGGGGTGCGGACGTTTTCTTGGACAGCTTAGGCAACCAATCCAAGAGATCGCCTGTAC
>JBHAFL010000149.1:0-4879 GCA_041856085.1 Anaerovoracaceae bacterium
CTCTCGTAGTATTGGTAAAGGATCTTAAATATAAGGGAGACTCCAAAGAGCTCAGCCTGTTCGTAAAACAATCGGCGACTCCGCCGGCGACAACTCCGAGCTACGATCAGGTCACTTTTAATATAACGGAGTGCTACAGCAATGCGGAGGCAGCCGCCGACGCGGCAGCGGCGAATGCGGCATTGGACGCGAATAAGCCTCAGGTTAAGACCTACACTAAACCGACAATAATATTCAGCAGAGGCGACCTCATAGGCAACATAGAAGCTAAAGAGACCAGAACCATAACCGTAAGCGCCAAAAACACCGGCAAACGCCCTATAACCAATGCGGTTCTCAGTGTGAACACCTCCGATGAGCTTATAATCAGGGACTCTCAGACCTCATATGAAATCGGAACGATAGCTGCGGGAGCTTCAGTGACAAAGGAGATAAAGGTTAAGGCTTTTGATAAGATTTCTTCACAGAACCAGTTTCTTGACGTAAGCCTGACATACGACTATATATCGAACAGCGACAATGAAACCGCGCCTGCCACGGACAGCTTCAAAATCTCCGTTCCGGCGACCGTCACCAAGGAAGTGAAAGAAGAGGAAGACAAAAAAATCGACTCTCCCGTACCTAATTTGATAATCACAGATTTCGACTACGGCGGAAGCTCGGTGGCGGCGAATTCCGACTTTAACCTCAGTATATCGTTCAGGAATACGAGCAAAAAAATCCCGATTGAAAACGCAGTTGCGACCGTAGAAGCGGGAACGGATTTTTCTATAAACGGGGGAACGAATACTTTCTATTTCGAGAAAATAGCGGCAGGCGCCTCAAAATCGATAAGTCTGCCTCTTAAGGTTGTTCCGTCGATCACGGCGTCCGCGAATACGGTATCACTGTCCATAACGTACGAATACGTAGATAATAAGACGAGGAAGCAGGGGACTGCGAACCTCAAGGTTTCCGTGCCCGAATACCAGCCGGACAAATTCAAAATCGATGAACCGACATTACCTGCGGACGCAACCGTAGGAATGGAAACTACGATAACCGTAAACTATGTAAACAAGGGTAAAACTTCGGTGTCAAACGTGGCTGCGACGATTTCGGGGGACATATACACAGAACGTCCGAGCCAAGTAGTCGGAAACATAGAGTCCGGCAAAAACGGAACCATTGTCTTTGCCTTGACTCCTAACAACGCGGGCGAAAACGCCGTAAAGATAAAGGTAACCTATGAGGACTCAAACGGAGACACAAAAAAGCGAGTGTTCAAGGTAAAGTTAAACGCGATGGAATTCGTAGCGCCCGATATGCCTGACGTAGACCCGAATGATATAGAGCCGGATAGCGGAGCGGGCAAGATACTCGGACTTCCTAAATGGGTATTTTTTGCGGTAGTTGCCGCAGCGGTTATTACCGCACTCATAGTTCTGAAGAAGATGAGAAAAAGAGCCAAGATAAAAAAGCAGGAGGCGCTTTGGGCTAAATGGGACGAAGAAGAAATCGCTAAAGAGGAGGCCGCCGGTACGACAGCGCCCGAGGCAAACGCCGCGACTTACAATGAAGCCGCAGGCTCCGTCTCTCAGGCAGACAAGCGTGAGGCACAGGGATGACAGGGATGACAGAGATTAGTTCAGGGAGAAAAAAATGAATTTTGGGGATATTTTCAAAATGTGTATAGGCAGCCTTAAGAGACGAAAGGGACGTACATTTTTGACTGCGCTCGGCGTATTTATAGGCTGCACATCGATTATTCTTATGGTGTCCGTCGGAGCCGCGCTCTCGGAGTCTCAGGAGCAGAGCATTGCCAACATGGGAGACCTGACTATCATCAACGTGCATCAGGGGCATAACGGCCAAAAAGAAGTGAAGCTTGATGTCAAGGCGATAGACGGCATTCGCGAAATTGCCGGCGTCAAGGGAGTAATGGCCAAGTATAATACGGGTGAATATAATGTCGGCATGACGGCGGGCAACGACAGGTATATTGCCGACTGGGCCGAAATGGCTATAGTGGACATGCAGAGTATGTCCGAGATGGGCTACGAGCTTTTGGACGGAAGCTTCCCGACGCGGTCTACCGACGAGAACAGCATAAACGCTGTTATAGGGCAGTATCTGGCATATAATTTTTATGACAGCTACAAGTCCGAGGGCAATAACAGAGTTGACAGATATTCCGCTCAGTATGACGAAAACGGCAAATATAATCCGGACGCCGTCATACCCGACCCGCTCTTTAATCCTCTCACCGAAAGTATGAAAATGACGCTCAGCACATATGAGGAAAATCCGAAAAAGCTTGAGACGGGATTCAAGGCAACAGGGATAATCAAGGAGGACTACGGCAAGGGCTGGGAAACCTCGGAGGGATTCTTTATAGATGTAAACGACTACAAAAAACTTGTTTCGAAAATTACGGGAGAGTCCGAAGCAGCCATAAAACTCGAGCCGGGAACAGTTCTCGTTAAGGCTACGGATATTGATTCTGTCGCCGAGGTAGAAAAGGAAATACAGAATCTCGGCTTCAATACCTCGTCCATGCAGAGCTTCAGAGAGGAAATGGCAAAACAGATGAGAAACGTCGAGTTAATGCTCGGAGGTCTCGGCGCTATATCGCTCTTCGTTGCCGCTATCGGAATTACGAATACGATGATAATGTCGATTTCAGAAAGAACAAAGGAAATCGGTATAATGAAAGCGCTCGGCTGCTATGTAAAGGACATAAGGGCGCTGTTCCTGATGGAGGCAGGCAGTATCGGCCTTATCGGAGGAGTATGCGGAATTACGTTCAGCCTCATAGCCTCTGTGATAGTGAATCTTGTTTCTATGGGAGTTTTCCCCTCGGGGGTAACCATGGAGACCGTTAAGATGGCGCTGATGGGAGGAGAGGGCATTACAAGAAGGTCGGCAATTTCGCCGGAACTGGTGGTATTCGCCATCTTTTTCTCAATTGCCGTCGGCGTAGTTTCAGGATATTATCCTGCGAACAAGGCGGTTAAGATTTCGGCGCTCGAGGCGATTAAGGACGAGTGATTTTCGCAAAAAATCTTATTTGCGGGTTATCGAATTTGCGGGTTATCGAAACCTCGAAAATCTTAATTGCGAAAAAATCTTCAAGAAAAATTAAAATATGCCCTAAGGGTGCATTTTTTGTCCGAATGTGTTAAAATGATATCGTTAACATATTTAATTCAGAAGGGAGATAAAATGGAAGATGTTTTTAACATTGCCGACTATATGGTATGGATATGGCTCGCAGCCACGGTCATATTCCTCATAGTGGAAGCCCTGACCTTGGGACTTACCACGATTTGGTTGGCATGCGGAGCGTTCGTCGCATTGGGGCTTGCCGTTATCGGAGTCGGCGTATGGACTCAGATTATCGCATTTCTTATAATTTCACTCCTGCTGATCGGTACGACGAGAAAGGTATTCGTGAATAAGCTGAGAACGGGCTCCGAAAAGACAAACACCGACGCCATAATCGGTCGCGAGGGCAGGGTAATCGAGAAGATTGAGCCTTATGTACCGGGCAGAGTTAAGGTGGACGGACAGAACTGGTCTGCAATTGCGACAGACGATACGCAGACTTTAGACGCAGGAGAGACCGTGGTCGTCTCGAATATTTCAGGTGTGAAACTTTTAGTTAAAAAAAAGGAGGAAAATTAAATGCCGGGAATCATAGGACTTATCGTTTTAGCAGCTGTACTTATAATACTGATAAGCTTGATTACAACCAATATCAGAATAGTGCCTCAGGCGCAGGCTTACGTGGTTGAGAGACTTGGAGCCTACAAAGAGACATGGCAGGTTGGACTGCACTTCAAGCTGCCTCTCGTAGACAGGGTTGCAAGGAGAGTGTCTCTAAAAGAAAAAGTAATCGACTTTGAGCCGCAGCCGGTTATTACTAAGGATAACGTTACAATGGAGATTGACACCGTAGTTTATTATCAGATTACGGACCCTAAGCTTTATGCTTACGGAGTGGAGAATCCTATGGCGGCAATCGAAAACCTCACTGCGACGACGCTCAGAAACATTATCGGAGATCTCGAGCTCGACGAATCGCTCACCTCTCGTGAGCACATAAACGGTAAAATCAGAATCGTCCTTGACGAGGCTACCGACCCGTGGGGAATCAAGATTAACCGTGTAGAGGTTAAGAATATCACGCCTCCGCGCGATATCCAGCAGGCGATGGAGAAGCAGATGAGAGCTGAGCGTGAGAAGAGAGAAGCTATTCTCCGTGCAGAGGGGGAAAAATCCTCGGCAATACTTATTGCGGAGGGTCAAAAGGAAGCCGCGATTCTTAATGCCGAAGCTACCAAGCAGGTTGCTATAAGAGAGGCTGAGGGTCAGGCTGAAGCTATCAGAATGGTAAACGAGGCTACCGCTTACGGTATAACCGCCATAAAAAACGCAGGTGCGGACGATTCCGTAATCAAGCTGAAAGGACTCGAGGCATTCGAAAAAGCCGCCGACGGACAGGCGACGAAGATTATAATTCCGTCCGAGCTTCAGAGCATAGCCGGGCTTGCAGCCGGAGTCAAGGAGATTCTAAAATAACCGCAGATAATCGCTCGGGTATTCACTGAGCTTGAATAGCGCGTCGGGGTCGGTTCAGACCGACCCCGATGCGCAGGAAAACATGTCAAAATCCGCGAAAACCCCGCAAAAACGCTAAAACTCCGAGCAAAAATCCGGAAAATACGAAAACGCTCCGAGAACCTCCAAAAATCTGGGTAACTTGTAAAAGTAATTTCATAATGTAAATCTAAGTTCAAAATGAACGATTAACTTCATATTCATAAAGAGCTTCGGATATTTCCCGGGGCTCTTTTGCGCATTTTATAATGTAAAAGTAACTTCTTTTTTTATATAA
>JBHAFL010000150.1:0-15136 GCA_041856085.1 Anaerovoracaceae bacterium
CAAGGCTTATCGGCTCGCAGCTAAAAGCCGACGCCTCACGCCGCATAGCCGTGTGCGACAAAAAATTATCTGCTCTCATCTGCCATAATCGCGAAAGATATCTCGGCTTCGACCGCCGTTTTGCCGTTAACTCTTGCGATTGCGCTGCCGAAGCCTGCGCCGCCCCTCACGGCTTTCAGCTCGCAAAAAAGCTCGAGTATGTCGCCCGGCAAAACCGGCTCCTTGAATCTGCAATTTTTAACCCCGCCGAATACCGGAATTTTGCCGCGGAATCTCTCCTCGGACAAGAGCGCAATCGCCCCCGTCTGCGCTAACGCCTCGAGTATGAGCACCCCCGGCATTATATGCTTATCGGCGAAATGCCCCGCGAAATAAGCCTCGTTCGCAGTGACGCACTTGATACCCTTAGCCCATTTTCCCTCTTCCATATCCTCTATCCTGTCTACAAGAAGAAACGGGTATCTGTGCGGAATTATCGCCTGTATCTGATTCGAATCCAATTTCATTATCATATCCCCCTGTTCCTGCAAAAAATAAGAGAAGCATTATGACCCCCGAAGCCGAGAGAGTTGGACATTACATAATCCGTGTCTATCTCTTTACCGAAATTAGGAACTATATCGAGATCGCAGTCGGTGTCGAAGTGCTCGTAGCCCACCGTAGGCGGAGCGAAGCCGGCATTGAGAGCCTCAATCGCAAGGATAGCTTCGACAGCTCCCGACGCCCCGAGAAGGTGTCCCGTCATCGACTTGGTCGAGGATATTTTTAGCTTCCCCGCGGCTTCCCCGAAAGCGAGTTTAACCGCTCTCGTCTCGCATCTGTCATTGAGAGGCGTTGACGTGCCGTGCGCGTTGATATATCCTATCTGCTCAGGCGACGCTCCCGCGTCAAAAAGCGCGTTTCGCATACACTGTGCGGCTCCTGAGCCGTCCTCGGCAGGAGCTGTCATATGATTCGCGTCGCAGCTTATACCGTAGCCCGCAACCTCGGCTATGATTTTTGCCCCTCTCCTTAGAGCATGCTCATATTCCTCCAGTACGAGCACGCCCGCGCCCTCGCCCATTACGAAGCCGCTCCTCAGCCTGTCGAACGGTATGGACGCCCTGTCGGGGTCGCTCTCCTCGGACAGCGCTTTCATCGAGGTAAAGCCGCCGATACCGAGCTCCGAAATGCAGCTTTCGGCTCCGCCTGTGAGACAGATATCCATATAGCCGTCCTTTATCTGCCTGTATGCCTCTCCTATCGCATTCGCCGCAGATGCACATGCCGTGACAATGCACTGAGCCCCGCCTCTCAGACCGAATCTTATGGCTATAAGGCCTGCCGCCATATTCGTAATCGCCATAGGCACGAACAGCGGCGAAACCTTGTCGAAGCCCCTCTTAAGGCCCTTGTAATGCTCCTCTTCGATGGTCGGAAGCCCGCCTATGCCGCTCGAAACGTTTACCGAGCAGCGGCTTCCGTCTTCTTTAGCCATATCGATACCGCTTTCTTTCATAGCCTCTTCAGCCGCTATAAGGGCGAGCTGCGCGAAGCGCGCGGTTCTCCTCGCTTCCATCTTATCCATATAGTCCTCGATATTGAAGTTTTTCAGCTCGCCAGCCACTTTCACCTTATGCTGCGAGGTATCAAACCCGCGTATGAGGTCTATCCCGCAGACGCCGTTTTTTGCGTTAATCCACATTTCTTTCGCCGTATTCCCAATCGGCGATATCGCACCCGTTCCGGTAACTGCAACTCTTCTTTTCATAAGATTCCTCCTCAGTCGGCGTCTCTCTAAGCTATCGACATACCGCCGTCTACCGATATAACCTGACCCGTGATATATCCCGCTTCCTCACCTGCGAGGAAGCCCACCGCGCTCGCGATATCCTCAGGTCTGCCTATCTCTCCTAAAGGTATAAGCGCGCCCATATCCGCGCCTGCTTTTTCGCCGAGAGCCGCCGTCATGTCCGTCTCTATGAAGCCGGGTGCGACGGCGTTTACAGTGATTCCCTTTTTAGCGACTTCCTTGGCAAAGGATTTCGTGAGTCCGATTATCCCCGCCTTGCTCGCGGCGTAGTTCGCCTGACCGGCGTTACCCATCAGCCCCACCACGCTTGAGATGTTGACTATCCTGCCGTATTTGCTCCTCAGCATAGGTCTGCTCACCGCTTTCATCATAAAAAAGCTTCCCTTGAGGTTGGTGTCTATGACAGCTTCGAAGTCTTCCCCGCTCATAGTCATAAGAAGCCCGTCCTTAGTTATCCCCGCGTTATTCACTAAGATATCCACGCTGCCGAAAGCATCGATCGCCGCCTTGACGAGCGCGGCGCAGTCTTCTTCTATGCCGACGTCTCCGCGGACGAGCAGCACCGAAGCTCCTCTTTCCCTGCACAGTCTCGCCGTTTCCTCGGCGGCTTCTCTGCCGTTTCTGTAGCTTATGACGATATCCGCGCCCCTTGCCGCCAGCTCTGCGGCGCACGCTCTTCCTATTCCCCTGCTTCCGCCCGTCACGATAGCAACTCTTCTTTTCATTATTTTTCCTCCAAAAAATCTCCGACCTTGATGAGGTCTTCGTATTTTTCTATGTTCATTACCCGTATGTTTTTTGCCGTCTTTCTCACGAAGCCCGATAGCGCCTTGCCCGGTCCGATTTCGATTATCCTGTCTATGCCTGAGCTCTCCATTGTCTCGATTATATCCTGAAAATATACGCTGCCTGATATCTGGCGCACGAGCAGCGACCTGAGGTCTTCGTCCTCCCGTTTCTCTCTCCCGACCGCGTTCAGGAGCACGGGAAATCGCATTTCTCCGAGACAGATTTTTTCGAGCGCCGCCTTAAGCTTTTCGCCTGCCGGCTCCATAAACGGTGTATGAAAAGGGCCGCCTACGCTTAGGGCTATCGTCCTGCCTCCCGCTTTTTTTATCGATTCCGATATTCTCTCTATCGCCGGAAGCTCGCCGGCTATGACCGTCTGACCCGGGCAGTTATAGTTGGCTATGTATGCCTTGCCGGCTTCGGAAGCCTCTTCAACAAAGGCTTCCAGAGCTTCCCTGCTCACATTTAACGCCGCCGCCATACTAAAATCCGTCCCGCTTGCGGCTTCCGCCATCGCCTCGCCTCTCACGGTCACGAGCCATAATGCCGTTTCTGCGTCAAACACCCCCGCGCTATACAGAGCGGTATATTCCCCGAGGCTGAGTCCTGCCGCGGCTTCCGGCTTAATCCCTTTAGCTTCTAATATTTTATTAAGCTCGCTAAGCACGCCTATTCCGAATGCAACCATAATCGGCTGGGTATTTTCCGTCCGCGAAAGCTCCTCCTCCGAGCCCTCGAAGGCTATCTTTCTTTTCTCTAAGGGCAGCAGGTCGAACACCTCTCGGAAGCTTTCGCTCCTCATATAGAAATCTTCGCCCATTCCCACTGTCTGGCTTCCCTGACCCGCAAACAATATTCCTAATTTCATAATACCTCCCGTGCTCACTCCCATACGGCGCTAAGCTCCGTCATAAGTTTTTTTACCGTAGTCATTTCTCTCAGCTTGCCGCCCTTAGCCCCGCAGAAAAAAAGCCCGTTTTCGGAATCCCCGTAGTATGCGCTTATAAGCGCCTGTGTGAGGCAATAAGGCGTGCTCGACGGCTTGCAGGTTCTGACGCACGATACGCAGCTTTCGGGCGGGATTCTGCCGCCGCTCTCAATCCTGTCGGTGAGAGGGCTCCTTATCGCTCTCCCCGACATTCCCACGGGGCTCTTTATTATGACGATATCCTCTTCTTTCGCATCGATTATCATCTTCTTAAAGCCCTCTGTCGCGTCGCATTCCTCCGTTGCGATGAATCTCGTCGCAAGCTGAACCCCGTAAGCGCCCGCCGCCATCAGCTCTTTTATGTCCTCGGCTTCGAAAACGCCGCCCGCGGCAAACACCGGTATGTCTCCCGCGGTTTCGCACACTTCTCTCACTATCTCCGCGAGCTTCTTCGTCTCCCCCGACAAAAGCTCCTCTTCCTTAAATCCGAGATGTCCGCCCGCCTCGCTCCCCTCGACGATGATAAAATCCGGCTTCCGGCTGTAGCCTGCTCCCCATTTTTTTATCATCGCTGCCGCCGCCTTACAGCCTGAGACAATCGGGGCAATCATAACCTTGTATCCTTTTACTATTTCAGGAAGACCGAGCGGGAGCCCTGCCCCGCTTATCACGGCATCTATTCCCGCCTCGCAGGCGGTTTTCACCATTTCGGCATAGTTTCCCGTCACAACCATAGCGTTTATCGCTATAAGTCCGTTGCCCTCCGCAATATCGCGAGCCTTTTTTATCTCTCTTATGAGCGCCCTCTTGTTCGCCTCGAGGTTATCGGTCAAAAAATCCTTTTCTCTGAAACCTATATCCGCCGTGGATATTACCCCCATACCTCCCTCGAGCGCGACGTGCCCCGCGAGGTTTCCCATAGATATTCCGACTCCCATTCCGCCCTGTATTACGGGAATCCGAAGCCTATCTAACGTTTTCATATTCTCTTACCATATTTTCAAATATCGTCCTGAGCGGCAGAATTTCTTTTACCATACCGCTCGACTGCCCCGCCATAAGCGAGCCGTTTTTTATGTCCCCGTCGATAACCGCCTTTCTCAGCGAACCGAGGGTGAATTTCTCAAGCTCCAGCCTGTCTGCTCCGGCTTTTTCCATTGCGAGATATTCCCTCGCCATAGGATTCTTAAGTATCCTGACGGGCGCGCCTGCGCTCCTGCCCGTTACTGTCGTATCGTTATCTTTAGCGTTCAATATCGCCTTTTTATAGTTTTCGTGAATAGGGCATTCCACGCTCGCCAGCAAGCAGGTTCCAAGCTGAACCCCCGCCGCGCCTAAGATAAACGCCGCCGCCATCTGTCTGCCCGAGGCGATTCCTCCCGCCGCTATTACGGGTACTTCCACCGCGTCCGATACCTGAGGAATAAGCGACATCGTCGTCTGCTCTCCGATATGTCCGCCGCTTTCGCAACCCTCGGCGATAATTCCGTCCGCCCCGAGAGAAGCGAGCCTTTTCGCCAGCGCCACGGACGATACTACGGGAAAAACCCTCGCGCCGGATTTTTTCCATATATGCAGATATTTCCCCGGATTGCCGGCGCCCGTGGTAACGACCTTAACTCGCTCTTCGGCGATTATCTCCGCCATTCTGTCGGCTTCCGGATTCATAAGCATCAGGTTCACTCCGAACGGCTTGTCCGTCAGCTCCTTGCACCTCAGTATATGGCTTCTGAGCTCTTCCGCTTTCATACCGCCCGCGCCGATTATCCCGAGCGCGCCGCTGTTTGACGCTGCCGCGGCAAACTCTCCCGTGGCGATATTCGCCATACCTCCTTGAAAAATCGGAAATTCTATATTCAATAATTCGTTTATCTTCATATCCTTTTAGTTTTCTCCTAAGCTCTCGTAATATAAATCGCGCCGTAGGTAAGACCCGCTCCGAAGCCGGCGCAGACCAGCCTGCTCCCGCTTTTCAGCCTGCCCTCAAGCTCCATATCCCTGAGCGCTATAGGTATGCTCGCCGCCGAGGTGTTCCCGTAGCAATAGAGATTCTTATAGAAGCTGTCTCCGTTTTCACTTATCTTTTTAGCCACGTTGTCGATTATTCTCTCATTCGCCTGATGGCATACGAAGCTGTCGACGTCGGCAGAGGTTTTGCCCGACGCAGCCATCACCTTTTTTATGACCTCCGGCACCTTGCTCACGGCGAACCTGTACACCTCCTGACCCTGCATAGCTATAGACGCTCCCTCTCTTCCGCAATGGAGCACCTCTCTGTCCGATATGACGCCGCCCGCAAACGAAAATTCGCTTTTATCGTCGTATTCCACTACCGCCGCGCCGGCGCCGTCCCCGAAGAGAACGCAGGTAGTCCTGTCGTTCATATTCATAAGCGGCGATATCCTCTCGCTGCCTATTACGAGGGCATAGCTGTTTTTCGCTCCCGAGGCTGCGGTCGGCGGGGCGCAACAAGACGCCTCTCCGCCTTTATCCGCGAAGCCTTTCGTTCCGTCGCGGCGTACTGCGCCGAGGATTCCGTTCGCGACATTGCAGCCGATTGTGAAGCCCGCGCATGCCCCGTTAAGGTCAAATGCGAGCGCGTCTTCCATAAGCCCGAGCCGTCCCGCCACGGTGCAGGCTACGGCAGGCGTGAAATCGTCCGGCGTAAAGGTCGATACGATGCACAGTCCTATATCTTCCCTATCTATGCCCGCGTTTTTAATCGCCTCAGCCGCCGCCTCGCTCGCCATATCCGCGTTGGTTTTCGTCTCCGCAAAAAATCTGCTTCTGATTCCGGTTTTTTCTCTTATCCATTCGTCGCTCGTATCGACGATTTTTGCCAGCTCGCCGTTTTCGACTTTCCTTTCGCCGACTGACTTGCCAAGCCCGATTATCCTAATTCCGCCCATTATACCTGCCGATATCCCTCAACTTCTTATATCTTTCTTTCACGAGCTGCTCTCCCTTTTTTTTCATAAGCTCCCTGAGAGCACGGTCGATTTCCCTCTCCATGCTTATGAATATCTTTTCTCGGTTCACGTGCGCTCCCTCGCCCTCTTTTATCACGACGTCACATATCCCGAGCTTCTCAAGCTCATCCGCCGTGAGTTTCATAGCCTCGCTCGCTTCTTCCCACCTCGAGGAGTCTTTCCAGAGAATTGCCGCGAAACCCTCAGGCGATAAGATCGAAAATATGCTGTTCTCGAGCATTACAAGCCTGTCCGCAACCCCCAGAGCTAAGGCTCCGCCGCTTCCGCCCTCGCCTATGAAAAAGGAGATAATCGGAACCCTGAGTCCGGACATCAGTTGTATGGATCTGGCTATAGCCTCGCCCTGTCCCCCCGCCTCAGCCTCAATTCCGGGGTAGGCTCCCGGCGTATCTACAAAGGTTATGACCGGCCTGTTGAATTTTTCAGCCTGGAGCATCAGCCTCTGCGCCTTTCGATATCCCTCGGGCCCCGCCATGCCGAATCTGTACTTGAGGTTGTCCTCAAGCGTTCTGCCCTTTTGATGACCGATTACGGTTACGGCTGTATCTCTGAAAAAGCCGATTCCGCCTATGACGCTCTCGTCTTCACCCCTGCTCCGGTCTCCCGCCATAGGAATAAAGTCCGTAATAAGCGCCTCTATATAGTCCGCCGTCGTAGGTCTTTCGTTATTCCTCGCGAGGCGAACTCTGTCGGCGGCGTTTAATTTCGTATTTTTCATAAGCTGTTCCTCACATATATCGCGTATAATCGTATATAGACGATTCTCAATGCGGTTTCCTGCACGAATGTATTTTTAGAATCGCCGCAAGTTTTTCCCTCATTTCTTCTCTCGGGACAATGATATCGATAAATCCGTGTTTAAGAAGATATTCGGAGCTCTGGAATCCCTCGGGAAGCCTCCCGCCGATAGTCTGCTCTATTACCCTCGGCCCCGCGAAGCCGATGAGCGCCTTAGGCTCGGCAATAGTTATATCTCCCAGACTCGCGAAGCTCGCCGTAACGCCGCCTGTCGTAGGATTCGTCAACACCGCCACATAGAGGAGTCCCGCTTCGCCGTGTCTTCTTATCGCCGCCGCCGTCTTGGCCATCTGAAATAGCGACAAGATTCCCTCCTGCATTCTCGCCCCTCCCGAGGTGCAAAAAATAATGAGCGGGAGTTTTTTTGCGGTAGCGTATTCCACCGCCCTCGTTATTTTCTCGCCTACGGCAGTTCCCATACTCGCCATCATAAATCTGTTATCCATCATACATATAACGGTCTTAATGCCGTCGATTTTGGCGGTACCTGTAATCACGGCTTCCCTCAGCCCCGTCTTCTTTCTCTCAAGCTCAATCTTTTTTTCGTATCCGTCGAAGCCGAGTGGGTTGCCGCCCCTGAGCGAGCCGCATATCTCACGAAAGCTGCCCCTGTCCGAGACCTCACGGATGCGATTTTTACTCCCCTCTTCGCCGACGCTTTTCAGAGCGAGCAGCAGGGATTTTTTGATATTGAAAGGATTCATATTTTCGCTTCCGCCTCCTTATATATCCTAAGAATTCCGCTCAGATTTTCATCTATAAACGCCGTAGTACAGCCGCCCCTCAGAAACGCCTGATTATACATTATGAGGTTCTGAAAAGCTAAGGTCGTATCGACTCCCGTAATAACCGTCTCCTCGAGAACTCTTCTCATCTTCCTCACCGCCTCAAGCCGGTTGCCGCCCTTTACTATGATTTTCGCAACCATAGAATCGTAATACGGGACTATTTCGCAACCGCTATAAAGCGCGCTGTCAACTCTCACGCCGTTTCCTCCGGCGAAGTGCAGAAAATCCACAGTCCCCGGGCAGGGTTTGAAATCCTCGAAGACTTTTTCCGCAGTTATCCTGCACTCTATCGCGTGACCGTCTATCTTGACCTCGTCCTGCGTTTTTTGAAGAGGCAGTCCGGAAGCTATTCGCAGCTGCTCCCTCACTATATTTATTCCGGTTACCATCTCGGTAACGGGGTGCTCGACCTGAATCCTCGTGTTCATCTCGATGAAGTAGAAATTGGAATCTCTGTCCATTACAAACTCTACGGTTCCGGCATTTTCATAGCCGGCGGCCTTAGCCGCCTTAATCGCGGCGTTGCCCATTTTTGTTCTCAGCTCGTCCGATATTCCCCATGCCGGAGACTCTTCAATCATCTTCTGATTCCTGCGCTGTATGGAGCAGTCCCTCTCTCCGAGGTGTATTATATTGCCGTAGGCGTCTGCGAGAATCTGGATTTCGATATGCCTCGGGTTCTCGATAAGCTTCTCGACATATATCGCGCCGTCTCCGAAGCAGCTCATCGCCTCTTTGGACGCAGTCTCGTATGCCTCTTTCAGCTCGCTCTTATCATAAACGCGTCTCATTCCGCGGCCGCCCCCGCCCGAGGCTGCTTTTAGGAGAATCGGATATCCGAGCCTGTCTCCTACGCGCGCGGCTTCCTCCCACGAAGCGACGTTTCCGTCCGAGCCCGGTACTGCGGGAATGCCCGCCTCTATCATAAGCTTTCGGGCGGACGCCTTGTTTCCCATAGTAGAGATAACCTCAGCAGACGGCCCGATAAACCTCAGCCCCTCCTCCTCACACATAGCGGCGAACTCGCTGTTTTCGGAGAGAAAACCGAAGCCGGCGTGAATTCCGTCACAGCCCGTTCCTTTCGCCGCTTCTATTATATTCGACATATTGAGATAGCTCTCGGCGGCGGGAGCGGAGCCTATGCATACCGCCTCGTCGGCTATCATGGCGTGAAGAGAGTGTCGGTCCGCAGTAGAATATACCGCCACTGCTCCTATGGAATTATCGCGACATTCCCTTATTATCCTCACCGCGATTTCTCCGCGGTTGGCGACAAGCACTTTTTTTAACATTTCTCTACCTCAAAAATCAGTTGTCCGAACTCCACCATATCCCCGTTCGAAACTTTGATATCCTTGATTCTGATTCTGTCTGTCGCCTTAAGCTCGTTTATCATCTTCATAGCCTCTATGAGGCAGAGCGTCTGCCCTTTCTCCGCTATATCGCCTATCCTCACGAAAGGCTCCTCGGCGGGCGCGGGCGCCTCATAAAAAACTCCCACGAGCGGCGCCTTAATCATACAAGCCTCGTCGAGGCTTTTGTCCGCACGAGCGGCCGCCGCGGAGCTTCCCGCCGCGCCGCGCGATCCCGCGGCGTTTACGTATTCGGTATTTTCAACTCCCGCGCCTGCTCCCGCAGCATTCCTATATGCGGCGCTTCCGGCAGCTCCGTATGCTCCGAGCTCCTCGAGCCCGAAGACAGATTCGCCGGTTTTAGCCGCGAAAAGGCTCGGCGAATATGCCGCCTGCGATATGTTTATCGGCGCGGGTTCTTTTTTTAGGGTCATCGAAAAATCTCCGTTTTCAATCGAAAACTCCGTCAGTCCCTTGGAATTAAATATCTCGATAAGCTCGAGTATTTCTTTTTTTTCCATTTTTTAAGCCCGATATTTGTTGATACAGTCAACCACATCTCCTACCGTGAGCATAGAAGAAAGCTCCTCGTCCGGAATGGATATTCCGAACTCTTCCTCAAGCGCCATAACAAGCTCCACCGCGTCGAGAGAATCAATCCTGAGGTCTTCCGCCAGCTTCGCCTCAGGCACGATGTTTGCCTCGTCGCAGCCAAGTGAATTAACTATCGTCTCTTTTACCTTTTCAAAAATCATTCTGAGTCCTCCGTTATTTTTTCTAAATTGATTAAATTATTTTAGTTAAATAATTTTAATTAAAAAATCTTAACCATATTAACAGCATGCGGGCGATTAGTCAACAGTACAGGCGAAACTTTCACAAAACCATCAAAAAAGTCAAAAAAGAGCATAGCGTTTTTTCGCTATGCTCATGCTTCTTGTTACAGTTATGTGCGTTTGTTTTTTGTTTTTTTAGAAAATGAGGTGTGCAATCGGCGCTACGATTACTAAGCTGATGATAGTTCTCTCAAGGAAGATTACGAATAATTCCCAGAGCTTAACAGGAAGCTTCGAGCCTAAGATGAGGCCGCCGACTTCCGATAAGTAGATGAGCTGCGTTACCGAAACAACGGCGACGATGAACTTGGTCATTTCGCTTGTGATTCCCTCGGAAGCGATGATGGAAGGCGTGAACATATCTGTGAAGCCTACTATCATCGTCTTAGAAGCCTCGGCTGCTTCAGGAATCTGAAGCAGGTTGAGCAGAGGCAGGAAAGGTTTGCCGAGTATTTCGAATACCGGAGTGTTATTCGCCAGCACGAGCGCGAGCGTCCCTATAGCCATAACTACGGGCATAACGCCGAACCACATTCCTACCGCGTTTTTGATTCCGTTGCTGAGGAACTCTCCGATTCCCTTATGCTCCGAAACTCTTTCTAAGGCGAGATGAATTCCGTACTCCGCCGAAGAGCTGAACTTCTCCGGGATATCCTCAGGAAGCGCCTTACCCTCTACGAGGTAGGTGTCTTTTTTTAATGATAAAGGCGGTATTCTCGGCGATATGATAGCGCATACCACGCCGATAAGGCAGATTGTCAGATAGTATATTCCGAAATGCTGCATGAGTCCCACCTGTGCAAGCACCACGATGCTGAAAGTGATGGATACTGCTGAGAATGTAGTCGCGATAACGGAAGCCTCTCTTGCCGAATAGTACCCGCCCTCATATTGATTGCATGTAAGCATAACTCCGAGCGTACCGTCGCCTATCCATGAGGTGAAGCAGTCGACCGCCGCTCTTCCCGGAATCTTAAAAAGAGGTCTCATAACCTTAGTAAGGAGCGCTCCCACGAATTCAAGGAGACCGAAGTCAAGAAGAAGCGGAAGAAGCAAGCCTGCAATTGCGAATATGATTACGAGAACTGTGAGCAGGTCTGCGAGCACGAAGCCGCCGGCGCCGCCCTCCGTAATCATATGAATAATTCCTGTCGCGTCGTCGCCCGCCTGAACCCCGAGATATGTGAGCCAGATAAATACACAGCCGAGAAGTCTGATAACTGCCCAAACCGGAGTAACTGCGAAAGTATCCTTGAGCATGCCGTTATTCATTATGAACTTAGGCTTTGCCTGTGCAATAAGCGACATAACAGCTGAAATTGTAACAATAATTAAGCATAGGATCGGTAGATAATCCCCCATCAGGCCGCCGAGCTTGTCGGCTAAGATCTTTACAAAGATCGTCCATTCACCGTTGAACTTGATCGGAATCATAAAAAGCAGGATTCCGGCAAGCGACGGCACGATGAATGCGGCCATATTTTTCCCTTTGTTATTCATTATATAACTCCCTTCGTTATAACTGTACTAATAAATCTTAACAATATTTTCACACTCAGTCAAGCCGCCGAAGCGCCGTGAGGCGTTGAAAATCCTATATTTTTTCATATATTTGCAGCAGCCCATATAATTATAACGAAAAAGCGGGATATACAACCCGCTTATAATTATTCTTTGTTTAATTATTCTCTATGTTTTTTTTACAAAACATATTTTTTATAAAAATTCAGCTCTTCCCGCAGCAGTTTTTGTATTTTTTGCCTGAGCCGCAAGGGCATGTATCGTTTCTTCCTACCTTAGGAGCTTCGCGCTTAAAGGTTTCCTGTCTGCCTCCGTCCTCGGCTTTCGGCGCCGCCTTAGGCATTCCTCCCTCTTTGGCAGCCGCTCCGAGCGGAGCTTCCTCTCTGTATTCGTCCTTTCTCTCCTCGCTCCTCTTAACTACACGCTTACGCTCGGTATTAGTATTGACAGTCACGTTATAGCAGAATCTCACGGTCTCCTCTTGGATATCGGATATCATCTCCTCGAACATATCGAAGCCCTCGTTAGCATAAGCTACGGCGGGGTCTATCTGTCCGAGCGCCCTGAGCCCGACGCCCTGTTTAAGATCGTCCATCGCGTCTATATGATCCATCCAGCGATTGTCCACAACCCTCAGCATAATCATCTTCTCAACCTCGCGCATAGTCTCTTCGCCTATCTCGGCTTCCTTGTCCGAATATGCGTCTTTCATAAGTCCGAGCACCTCGTCCTCGAGATCCGACGGCGTCCAGTTTTTCATTCGTTTCGGCTCATATCTTATCTCGGGCAGCCTGCCGACTATCCTCGAAATATTGGAATTAAGGAGCTCCATATTCCATTCCTCGGGGAATTTAGCCCCTACGGTAGCCTGACTTACTATGCTGCCTATAAGGTTCTCCATCATTCCCATCACATAGTCCTTAACCTCGTCGCCGAACAGAACCTTTCGCCTCTCGTCGTATATTACCTCTCGCTGTTTGTTCATAACGTTGTCATACTGGAGTACGTATTTTCGGACTTCATAGTTTCTGGACTCAACCTTTTTCTGAGCGTTTTCTATGGTCTTTGAGAGCATTCCGGCGCCGATTGCTTCATCGGACATACCGAATTTATCCATAACCGACTGCATACGACCGCCGCCGAAGAGCCTCATAAGGTCGTCCTCAAGCGAGATGTAGAACTGAGTTTCTCCCGGGTCTCCCTGACGTCCCGCACGTCCTCTCAGCTGATTGTCAATACGCCTCGACTCGTGTCTCTCCGTGCCGATAATGCAGAGCCCGCCGAGCTCAACTACACGGTTATGCTCTTCCTCGGTGCAGTCTTTGCCTCCTAAGATTATGTCCGTACCTCGACCTGCCATATTGGTCGCGATTGTCACCGCACCGAGTCTTCCGGCTTCTGCGACAATCTGCGCCTCTTTTTCGTGCTGCTTGGCGTTTAGTACATTATGTTTAATGCCTCTTCTGTCTAAGAGGCCTGACAGGTATTCCGAAATCTCGATAGAAATAGTGCCGACAAGAATCGGCTGTCCCGTCTCGTGAACCTCTGCGATTCTCTCGACGATTGCCTTGTACTTAGCCTTTTGGGTGGAGAATATCGCGTCGTCGAGATCGTCTCTTATCACCGGCTTGTTTGTCGGAATCTCGAGCACGTCCATACCGTAGATATCGCGGAACTCCTCTTCCTCGGTTTTAGCGGTACCGGTCATTCCTGCGAGCTTATTATACATTCTGAAATAGTTCTGTAGAGTTATGGTCGCAAGCGTCTTCGACTCTGCCCGCACGAGCACTCCCTCTTTAGCCTCTATTGCCTGATGCAGACCGTTTGAATATCTCCTGCCGAACATCAGACGACCCGTAAACTCGTCTACTATGATAATCTCACCGTCCTTGACGATGTAATCGATGTCCCTCTTCATCATCGCGTGAGCCTTAAGAGCTTCAAGCACGTGATGGTTGATCTCCATATTTTCGGGGTCGCCGAAGTTTTCGATTCTGAAATATTTTTCGGCTTTAGCTACGCCGCCGTCTGTCAGCGAGACTTTTTTGTCTTTTTCGTCCGTGGTATAGTCGTCTTCTATTCTTAGAGTCCTGACGAAGCTGTCCGCCGTCCGATAGAGGTCTGTGGATTCGTCACCGCGACCCGAAATAATCAGCGGAGTTCTCGCTTCGTCTATCAGTATTGAGTCGACCTCGTCGACTATGGCGTAGTTAAGCTCTCTCTGTGTAAGCTCTTCCTTATATGTCGCCATATTGTCTCTCAGGTAGTCGAAGCCGAATTCGTTATTGGTTCCGTATGTGATATCAGCAAGGTAGCTTTCTTTTCGCTCTTTGTCGCTTATACCGTGGATTACGCAGCCTACGGTCAGCCCGAGAAAAGTATATACCTGCCCCATCCACTCCGAGTCACGCTTAGCTAAGTAGTCGTTTACCGTAACTACGTGAACGCCCTTACCCTCTAAGGCGTTCAGGTATGTAGGAAGAGTAGCTACGAGAGTCTTACCCTCTCCTGTTTTCATCTCGGATATTCTGCCCTGATGAAGACAGATTCCCCCGATTACCTGCACTCTGAAATGTTTCATATTAAGAGTGCGCCACGCCGCCTCTCTGCACACCGCGAATGCCTCCGGCAGAATGTCGTCGAGAGTTTCTCCGTTTGCCAGTCTGTTTCGGAACTCAGGAGTCTTCGCCTTTAGCTCTTCGTCGGAAAGGGCAGCCATCTCGTCTTCAAGCGCCATAACCTTGTCCGCGGTTCTCTCAAGCTTTTTTATCTCTTTAGCGTTAACATTGCCAAAGATTTTTTCCATAAAACCCATAAATTAAATCCCTTATATACCTTTCTATAATTTAACCCTGATTTTTTTCAGGCTTAATTAATATTTTATAACATAATTGCAGACTTGCGAAGCAAGGCTGCCTGCGGCGAAGCCGCGGCGAGCGAAGCTCGCAAATTATGATTCATTGTTCTCTATTCATACTATATTATGAGTGATAGTTGCTGCCGCGCTTTTTAGTCCTCGCTTCGGATAACTCTTCGGGCTTGCTCGCCGGCAAAATGGTTCTCGTCAAAACTCGCTGCGCTCAGACAGCTGACGAGAACCGAATTTTCCCGTCGCTCGCTTCGCCGAGAGTTATATCCTCACTGCGGAAGCAAAGCGCAGCAGCACTAATCGCTCAGATATGTTACAGAGACTATTATACCATGTTTACATGGTATAATTCAGCCATGGGGGTGCGGACGTTTTCTTGGACAGCTTAGGCAACCAATCCAAGAGATCGCCTGTACTCCACAGGGCTCAAATACCCTAACGATTTCTTGATTCTTTTTTCATTGTACCAATGA
>JBHAFL010000151.1:0-9350 GCA_041856085.1 Anaerovoracaceae bacterium
ATCTTGCCTACGCAGTCGTCGAGCGCCTCGACGGCTTTAACAGCCGCTTCCATTACGCCGGTATGTCCGACCATATCGGCGTTGGCGAAATTAAGCACTATCAGGTCATATTTTGAAGAGCCGTCGTCCCGCTTCGCGAGTATTTCGTTTATAACCCTGTCGGTAACCTCATAGGCGCTCATCTCCGGCTTAAGGTCATAAGTGGCTACCTTAGGGGAAGGAATGAGAATCCTGTCTTCACCCGGGTAGGGCTCCTCGACTCCGCCGTTAAAGAAAAAAGTTACGTGGGCATATTTTTCGGTTTCGGCTATCCGAAGCTGCCTTAGACCTGATGAGGCTATGCAGCTTCCGAGCGTGTTATTTAATGTCGTCGGCGGGAAAGCAACCGAAACGTTCGGTATGGTCGCGTCGTATTGAGTCATACATACGAAAACAAGATTCTCCAATATGATATCTCTCTTGAAGCCGCCCTGACCGCCCTCGGAAGTCGGCTTTTCAAAATCGGGGTCGACGAAAGCTCGCGTAAGCTCTCTTGCCCTGTCCGGTCTGAAATTACAAAAAATTACGGAATCACCGTTTTTTACATAGCCGTCCATTGATGTGAGAGCGGGGAGAATGAACTCGTCCGTAACGCCGACCTCATAGGAGGCGTTGATAAGATTGACTGCATTAGAGCCGAACGAATATACCTCCTTGCCTTCTCTTGTAAGGGCTTCATAGGCGAGAGCCACTCTGTCCCATCTCCTATCCCTGTCCATCGCATAGTATCTGCCCGAGACCAAGCCTATTTTACCTAAGCCTAAAGCCTCGAGATAATCTTCGAGCTCTTTGACAAAGCCAAGACCGGAAGTCGGCGCCACGTCTCGTCCGTCGGTGAAGCAGTGGACGAAGAGGTTACTTATGCCTCTTTTTTTGGCGAGTTCGGCGGTTGCCTTAATATGGTCAATGTGGCTGTGTACGCCGCCGTCGGAGATAAGACCGAAGATATGAAGAGCAGCGTTTTCGTCGCCCGAGAGAACGTTGTCCGTCGCCTTTTTTATGGCAGGATTCTCCGCGAATCTGCCGTCTCTGATTGCCTCGGTTATATTGCTGAGCTCCTGATAGACTATCCTGCCTGCTCCTATATTGAGATGGCCGACCTCGGAATTACCCATCTGGCCGTCGGGAAGACCCACATAACGTCCCGAGGCGTTTATCTCCGCAAATGGATATTCACTGAAACAGCGGTCGATATTAGGCGTATGCGCGGCTTTTATCGCGTTGCCGTAGGCCTCGGGATTCAGACCGAAGCCGTCCAATATCATCAAAACTGTAGGTTTATATATCATAGAATTTCTCCTTATCTTTCAATGTTCTCTCAGGCGTCCGCCGATTCGCGAAGCGAAGCGCGGCTTACGCCGTGAGGTTATTATAACACAAAAAATCGGGTTTATAAAGGGCGGAATTTGGGGTATAATGACAACGAAGGCAGTCATTATACGGAGATTCGCAGCGAGACCATAATTCTCTGCGAAGCGGGCGGCGAGCGCTCAATGATCTGCAATGCTCGTAAACTTACAAAAAAACGATATCATTAAGGAGAGAAAAATGCAGCTTACAGATCTTGCACGCGAGGGAATTTCGAAAGGACTTCTGTTCAGAACATGGGGAAACCTGAGCAAAAGAGACGGAGAAGATTTTTTGCTCACACCCTCAGGACGCGGCTATGAAGAGCTGAGGGAGGAAGACCTTGTGAGAGTTCATTCGGACGGGAGCTATGAGGGAAATGTTAAACCGTCATCCGAAACCCCTATGCATTTAGCTATATATAGGGTGTTTCCGGAGGTTCGGGTCATTATGCATACGCACCAGCCGTATGCCTCCGCACTTAGCGTCTTAGGCGAAGTATTGCCGCTCAGCCCTGAGGAACGGAAAAAGTTGGAGGGAAAAGCTCTTCACACAAGTCCCTATGCTCTTCCGGGTACGAAAAAATTGCACAGGGGCGCGCAAAGGACGGCAAGAGAGGACGGCACGAGAGCCATACTCCTTGAAAAACACGGAGCTGTCGTGATGGGAGTCTCCGAGGAGGACGTTCTGAAAAAAGCCCTCTTTCTTGAAGAAATATGCAAAAAACGCTATGCGGAGCTGATTGGCGAAGCGCCTGCCGAAGTGAATGCCGAGGCGGAAGAAGATTTAATATATTCCCTGCGGGGCGAGGCCGGAATCCGCTTTTATCGAAACGGCAGCGAGACGGAGAAGCCCCGAAGCTGCGATATTCATTATGAAATATATAAGAGGCGAAGAGATATCAGCGCAGTCGTACCGTCATCGGACAGCGAGGCGGCGCGCTTCTTCGGCAGGAAGCTTCTGCCGTATTTAGATGATTTCGCCCAAATTATCGGCACAAGGGCGGATAAATCCTATAGGCACAACGTGGTAATGCTGGACGACACGGCTCTGTGCCTTGCGGGCGATCTCTACGACGCGAAAGCGGCGGTTCATATCCTCGAAAAGAATGCGCGCGCGGCATGTGTGGCGAAGATAGCAGGAAAAAAACCCATCGGCCTGTTTGAGAGCCTGCTGATGAACCGAATATATAAAAACAGATACTCGAAGCTGAAATAGCTCAAACTGAAATAGCTCAAAATAGTTTTATCTATTTTGAGAAATTGTCTTGCCATTTTTTTGATTATCTACTATTATATAGCCTTGAAAAGAAATAATAAGGAGAGCAAATGGCAAAGACATTAGTAATAGTAGAGTCACCGTCAAAAGCAAAGACTATAGGCAAGTATTTAGGGTCAACCTATAAGGTAACCGCTTCCGTCGGACATATCAGAGACTTGCCTAAGAGCAAGATGGGGATTAATATCGAGAATGACTTTGAACCCGAATATATATCGATAAGGGGAAAGGGCGATATCATAAAGCAACTAAAAAAAGACGCGACGTCGGCAGACAGGGTTTATCTGGCGACGGACCCCGACCGCGAGGGAGAGGCGATATCGTGGCATTTATGTCATATCTTGGGCATTGACCCTAACGAGAAAATCAGGGTTACCTTTAACGAAATAACCAAGGATAAGGTAAAAGAAGCGATAAAAAATCCGAGGGCAATCGACCTCAAACTCGTAGACGCACAACAGGCAAGAAGAGTTCTTGACAGGCTTGTAGGCTATAAGATAAGCCCCATCCTCTGGAAAAAAGTCAGAAGAGGCTTATCGGCAGGGCGTGTTCAATCTGCGGCTCTTAAGCTGATTTGCGACAGAGAGAAACAGATTCTCGACTTCATACCTAAGGAATACTGGAACATAACGGTTAATTTTGTCGATAAAAAACCGTTTTCGGGAAAGGTTGCCGAATACAAAGGCGAAAAGTTCGTATGCTCAAGTGCGGCGGAGGCTGAGGTTGCGAGGGCTGCGCTTGAGTCAGGCGAATACTCCGTCGGCTCGATAATAAAAAAGGAGAGGAGCCGAAAACCGTTTCCGCCGTTTACGACAAGCTCTATGCAGCAGGAAGCTGCGAACAAGATCGGCTTCACCACTAAAAAGACGATGTCCGTAGTTCAGCGCCTTTATGAGGGAGTGGACATACAGGGACAGGGAACCATCGGCCTCGTGACATATATGAGAACGGATTCCGTCAGGATATCCGACGAGGCGAGAAAGGCGGCGTACGGCTATATAATGAACGCCCCCCATCTCGGCAAGGAATATACGGCTTATAACGTGTATTCAAACAAGAAAAAAGACATTCAGGACGCGCACGAGGCGATAAGACCGACGAACGTATATCTCACGCCAGAATCGATTAAGGATTCCCTCGACAAGGAGCAGTACAGCCTCTATAATCTGATTTGGTCGAGGTTTGTCGCTTCGCAGATGTCGGCGGCGGTATTTGATTCAACTCAGATAAACGTTAAAAACGGCGACTACATCGTAAGGGTAAACGGCTCGACGAGAAAATTCGACGGTTACCAAAAGATATATTCGCCTAATTTTGACGAGGACAAGGACAGCTTCGTTCCCGAGGTGAAAGAGGGCGATAAGCTGAATGCCGAGGATATCACGACGGAACAGAAATTCACCGAGCCTCCGTCGAGATTCACGGAGGCGAGCCTCGTCAAAGAGCTTGAAGAAAAGAATATCGGAAGACCGTCGACCTATGCCCCGATTATTTCAACCCTGCTCGAGAGAAAATATATATCCAAGCCCGCGAGGTCAAAATCCATTCAGCCTACGGAGCTCGGTATTATAGTTACGGATCTTATAGTTAAATACTTTAACGAGATATCGGACGTGGAGTTCACCTCCAATATGGAAGACCGCCTTGATGAAATCGAAGCGAAAAACACCGATTGGAAAGACGTAATCCGCGACTTCTACAAGCCTTTTGAAAAAGAGCTTGAAACCGCGGAAAAGGAGATAGAGCACGTCGTGCTCGAGAACAAGCCTGCTACCGACGACAATGGAAACGAGATTTTTTGCGAGAAATGCGGGAGAACTATGCTGATCAAGTCGGGCAGATTCGGCGATTTTATGGCATGCTCGGGATATCCCGAGTGTAAGAATACCAAACCGATTATGAAGACTGTAGGGGTGAGCTGTCCGGACTGCGGCGGCGACATAGTCGCTAAAAGAGGCAAGTCGGGTAAGATTTTTTATGGCTGCTCGAACTACCCCGACTGCAACAGGGCGTTTTGGTACAAGCCGTCAAAGAAACTGTGCCCGAAATGCGGGAATATTTTACTTGAAAAACACCTTAAAAACACAAAACTTGCATGCTCCGATGTAAAATGTGATTATAAGGAATAGCTTTTCTTTTGGGAGGAAAAAATATGTCAGAATTAAATAATCCGATAAAATTTCACGCCACCACGATATGCGCGGTAAGGCGCGGCCCTGACGACATCGCAATCGGCGGCGACGGACAGGTTACGATGGGCGAAACCGCAATTATGAAAAACGGAGCGAAGAAGGTCAGAAAAATATACAAGGGACAGGTGCTGACAGGCTTCGCCGGCTCTGTGGCGGACGCGTTTTCACTGACCGAGAAGTTCGAGGCGAAGCTTGACGAGCACTCGGGCAATATGAAAAAAGCCGCGGTAGAGCTTGCTCAGCTTTGGCGCTCGGATAAGGGAATGAGGAATCTCGAGGCTCTTATGATAGTGATGGACAGAGAGAATCTCCTAATAATATCGGGAAACGGAGAGGTAATAGAACCCGACCAGCCGTTTATCGCGATAGGCTCGGGCGGCAACTATGCCTATTCGGCGGCGAACGCCCTCTATAATCACACGGATATGCCGGCTGACGAGGTGGTAAAGGAGAGCCTCAGGATAGCCAGCTCAATATGCGTATACACTAACGACCATATCACCGTGCTGAAACTTGATGAAACCGGAGGCGAGATAGATGGCTAACAGACTGTATAATATGACGCCGAAAGAGATAGTGGCGGAGCTTGACAAATATATAATAGGACAGAACGAAGCGAAAAAATCCGTGGCGATTGCGCTCAGAAACAGGTACAGACGCTCGCTTCTTTCAGAAGAGCTGAGGGAAGAAATCACCCCTAAGAACATACTTATGATGGGGCCGACGGGCTGCGGTAAAACCGAGATAGCAAGAAGACTCGCCAAGCTGATGGACGCGCCGTTTGTCAAGGTTGAAGCGACGAAGTTCACGGAAGTCGGCTATGTGGGAAGAGACGTGGATTCGATGGTAAGGGATCTCGTGGAGGCCTCTCTCAGAGTAACCAAACAGACTAAGCTTGAGGAGAAATTCGAGGTAGCCGAGAAGATAGCCGAGGAAAAAATCGTCGAAGCGATTATACCCGGTAAGAAAAAGAATATAGGCGAAAAAAAGAGCCCGTTCGACTTCATAATGAACGCGGGGGGCTTCCAAAGCCAAAAACAGCAGTACCTTGACCAGAAAGGTCAGGAGACCGCCAAGGAAGACCTCGACATCGAGATGGCGAGAGAGCAGGTCAGAGAGCAGCTTAAGAACGGGCTTTTGGAAGACCAGTACATCGAGATAGACGTTGTCGCCCAGCATAAGGGAAACCAGCTCGATATGTCGAACGAGGGTATGTCGATTGCGATAGGAAACATCTTCGGGGCGGATATGCCGCAGAAGACCCGAAAAAAGAGCTGCACGGTCAGAGAAGCCAGAAAAATCCTTACCGAGCAGGAGGCCAACAAGCTTATCGATATGGATCAGGTCACTGACGAGGCTATAGCCAACGCGGAGCAAAACGGCATTATCTTCATCGATGAAATCGACAAGATAGCCTCCGGCAGCAGAATGACTTCCGGAGCGGACGTATCAAGAGAGGGAGTTCAGAGGGATATTCTTCCTATTGTCGAGGGCTCCGTAATAAACACGAAGTACGGTCCGGTCAAGACCGACCACATACTCTTCATAGGTGCGGGAGCATTCTCGGTATCCAAGCCTACGGATCTGATACCCGAGCTTCAGGGAAGATTCCCGATTAGAGTTAAGCTCGACAGCCTCACCAAGGAAGACTTCATAGAGATTCTCACTAAGCCTCAGAACGCCCTCACTAAACAGCATATAGCGCTTCTTGAGACGGAGGGCGTCGAACTCGAGTTTACGGAGACCGGCATAGACGAAATAGCAACGATATCATATCTTATGAATGAGCAGACCGAGAATATCGGCGCGAGACGGCTTCACACGGTTATGGAGAAGCTGCTGGAGGACGCTTCGTTCAATGTTCCCAATCCTGAAGTGACGGAGCTTAAGATAGACTCGGACTACGTCAAGGACAAATTCCAAGAGACGATTTCAGCCGAGGATTTGGACAGATTTATCCTGTAACAGCCACGCAGCGATTAAGGCAGTATCCCTTAAACAAAAAATGAACGAATTATTACTAAAAATTAAAAAACTGAACTGGGTTCTTTCCGAGAGCACTACGGGCAGCCTTTCTTTCTCGGACCTCAGCGGTTTTTTGTCGGAGATAAACGACTCTAACTTCTATATCCTTGATAACAGCGGCAAGGTAATCGGGGTATCATATAATAAGGAAGACGACACGTCGACCGTTTCGGACGAATCCGGACTTGAAAAAGTTCCCGAAGAGCATAACCGGAACTTTCTTAAGGTTAGTGAAACGCTCGCCAATGCATTCGGGGAAGAGATAAAAAAAATCCTCGGCAAGGACTATGAGCTGACTGGTAAATACCACACCATAATACCTTGCATATGCGGCGGGGTCAGACTCGGTACGATACTTCTCACGAGGTATGAGCAGCCCTTTGACGAGGAGGATATCGCGCTGTGCGAACTCGGGGCTACCGTGGTAGCTCTTGAAATGCAGAGAAATGCCGCCGCGACAAGAGCTAAGGAGAGAAGTCTCAAGCTCGCCTGTGAAATGGCATTCGATACCTTATCTTTTTCGGAGAAAGATGCCCTCGAAAAAATTCTCGACTCTTTCGAGGAGAACGAGAGCATAATTGTCGCGTCGAAGATAGCGAGCAGATATGGGCTGACGAACTCTGTAATAGTGAGCGCTCTTAAGAAGCTTGAGAGTGCCGGCTTGCTTGAGACCAAGTCGCTCGGAATGAAAGGCACATATATCAGAGTTGTCAGCTCATACTTGAGAGATATGGTGGAAAATGCTAAAATTTAACGAAAATAACGAGGTTATCAGAGAGGAAGAGTACAAGGCTATTCTCGTCGGGGTTTCGCTTGGCGAGGATATTTCCTATTCGATGGAAGAGCTTAAGGGACTCGCCGAAGCGGATAACATCGAGGTTCTCGGTATGATGGTTCAGAACCTCGAAAAAAAGAATACGGCAACACTTATAGGCAAGGGCAAGGTTTCGGAGCTAAAGGAGCTTGCCGAAAATATGGAGGCTGACACCGTTATTTTTAATGAGGAACTGACGGGAATGCAGCTTAGAAACCTTGAAGAGGAAATAGGCGTCAGGGTAATAGACCGAACGATACTCATACTCGATATCTTCGCTGACAGGGCGAGCTCAAGCGAGGGCAAGCTTCAGGTAGAGATGGCACAGCTGAAGTACAGAATGCCGAGGCTTACCGGCTTCGGCAAGTCACTGTCAAGACTGGGCGGAGGAATAGGAACGCGAGGACCCGGAGAAAAGAAGCTCGAGACGGACAGACGGCATATAGAGAGACGATTGCTCGAAATCAAGTCGGAGCTTGACCGCATTAAAAAGAATCGCGGGGTTCAAAAAAAACTGAGAGCTAAGAGAGAAATACCCGTAGTCGCGCTCGTCGGCTACACCAACTCGGGTAAGTCCGCCCTTATGAACCGTATACTCTCAAAGACCGAGAAAGACGAAAGGTCGGTATTTGAAGAGAATATGTTATTTGCAACCCTTGATACATTCGAGAGAAGCGTGAGGCTTGACAACAATCATCATTTCATACTTGTAGACACTGTCGGCTTCGTCAGCAAGCTGCCGCATGCGCTTGTGGAAGCGTTCAAAGCGACGCTTGAAGTCGTTTCCGACGCGGAGCTTCTCATTCACGTTGTGGACGCGTCCTATGAAAACTACGCTTTTCAGATAGATGTAACCGAGCGTGTATTAGATGAAATCGGAGCCGGAGACCGAAAAAAAATAACGGCATATAATAAAATCGATCTCATTAAAGATGAAGCGTCGCTCATCGTTACCGAACATGGAAGCGAAAGCTTCTTGATATCTGCAAAATATGACAAAGGCATAGATGAGCTTCTTGAATGCATCGGAACACATATTTTTAAGGACAGAGTAAGGACAACCTTGCTGATTCCGTACTCACGCGGAGAGGTTGTTTCGCGTATAATGAACGAGGGTCAGGTGTTCAGTATCGATTGTGAAGAGGGGGGAACTCTTATAGACGCGGAGATTAAGCTCTCCGACTATAACAGATATAAGGAATTTGAAGCAGATGGCAGCATTATACAGCACCGTTACGGGGAGCGGCGAGGCGGAACTGATAATTGAAAAATCAAAATTCATCGCGCACGTTTCGCCTGCGAGCACAAAGGAAGAGGCGGACGCCTTTATAGCGGAGATAAGAGCTCGGTACAGGGATGCTGCGCATAATGTGCCCGCAATGGTAATAGGGGACAAAATGCAGCTCCAATGGGCGTCCGACGACGGTGAACCGCAGGGTACGTCAGGAGCGCCGATGGTAAATCTTTTAACATGCATGGGACTGACCAATACGGTAATCGTGGTAACAAGGTATTTTGGCGGAATTAAGCTGGGCACGGGCGGGCTCATGAGAGCCTATACCTCCGTCGCTAAACTCGGAATCGAGGCGGCGGGGATAGGCGACGTGACGGAGACTCTTATAATGGAGATAAGCACCGAGTATCAGTTTTTGGGG
>JBHAFL010000152.1:0-2518 GCA_041856085.1 Anaerovoracaceae bacterium
AATACCGCTATATTGCTCGTGCCGCCTCCTATATCGATATTCGCCACCGTATTTCTTTTTTCTTTTGAAAGTATATTAGTGCCCGCCCCTTTAGCGGAAAGCACCGACTCGAGATCCGGTCCTGCCGTGGCTACTACGAAATCCCCTGCCATCTCGCTCAGAGCCGACAAAACCTCATCGGCATTTTCCTTTCTTGCCGTTTCCCCCGTGATTATTACAGCGCCTGTCTTAAGGTCTTCGGGTTTCATACCCGCTTTGTCATATTCCTGTCTGACAATTTTTTTGACGCCGTCGGCGTCTATGGTGGATGCGTCCCTCAAGGGTGTAAAATATATATCGCTCCTGTATATCACCTCGGTATCTACGATGCAGATTCTCGGTACGGTATAGCTCGTAGCCATATTTTCAATTGTCAGTTTGCTGAATATAAGCTGAGTCGTCGACGTACCTATATCAATCCCTACGCTGTTTATTACCTCTTTCATTCGCTTCCTCCAAAAAAACAGCCCAACAACCCCCGTGCGGGAGTTTGCCGGACTGCTTCGCCTTGACAAAAATCAACTTCATCGTCGATTTCTTTGTTATTAAGTTATTATTATTTTTATGTTATTATTTTTATCTCTGCGTCGTTATATATCCCCGTATCGGTATTTTTTTCAGCGGCTTTTATAAGCTAAACCGCTCAGAATATAATTCTTACTTTCGTACCCAAGCTGTCGGATTTAACGGTAATATGACCTTTCAGCTTCTCACGAACCATTGACCTTATTATGCTCCAGCCCATACTCCCCGAGGATGTCTTCTTCACATCGAAGCCGCAGCCGTCGTCGATGAATATAAGCTCGTCGGACTTCGATCTCCTGCGAAGCGTCATTATGACTATCTTACCCTCCCTTCGACCCTGAAAAGCGTATTTAATGGAGTTTTGCATAAGCTCGTTCAGTATGAGGGCTACCGCCGCAGCTTTTTCGAACTTAACATTAAAGTCGCCGCCATGGTATTCCACACGCAGGAAAAAGTCGTCTCTGCCGTAGTATTTCAGGAGATTATCCTTGATGCTCGCCACGATATCGTTTAATTTCACGTCCTCCATCTCCGTTTCGACGAGTATCTCATGAGTCGCGGCTATAGCCATTATCCTGCTTATCGTATCGTTCAGCGCCTGCACGGCATCCTCCGATTCGAGAGAATTTCGCTGTAATCTGAGCAGAGATACTATGGTCTGGAGATTATTCTTGACTCTGTGATGCATCTCTTTGAACGCTACCGACTTAAGCACTAACTCCTGCCTTTGGAGCGTGCTTGCGGTGACGTCCGAGATTGTTATTATGTAGTTAATGTCATCTCTTCCGATATGCGCCGTCCTCACGTCGAAATAGAAGTTTCCCAGCTTCGTCTCCTGAGATGTGACCCCGCTCATTTCGTCCGCGTCGGCCTGTTTGACTATGGCGATTTCATTATAGCTGAGTCCCTCTATCTCTTTTATGAAACCGAGCCTCTTATATATGTCGGCGGCGGCTCTGTTTCTGAACATAACCTTATTTTCTTTGTTGACGAATATCATTCCGAGCTCAATATTATCTATGAGCTTGCCGCCCTTGTCCTCAAGCAATATGC
Organism: Anaerovoracaceae bacterium; assembly: GCA_041856085.1. Classification (GTDB taxonomy): domain Bacteria; phylum Bacillota; class Clostridia; order Peptostreptococcales; family Anaerovoracaceae; genus RUG754. The sequence continues at coordinate 1,618 of JBHAFL010000152.1, forward strand.
TGTCAAACTCGTCTTCTTCACGAGGGACTCTAACCACGCCGGTTCTCGTTTTGGCGTATTCCATTCTCTGCTCTATAATGAATACTCCCACCACTCTGTCCAGGCAGCATATCGGTTCAACCGTCTGTACTACGTGCGCGTCCTCCTGAGTTGTCGCTTTCATAAACTTGGTGGATACTCCGAGCGAAAAGGTTCTGTGGACGGCCGGTTCCTTTTCTTTAGTGGCTACGAGGCCTACCACGGGTCTTTTGTACGAGGATATGTTGTCTACCGGTTTGGCTTCCGCTACAACTATTGAATCGCCGCTGCCGTCGCACATCGGGCAATCGATGAATGCGTCCGCATTAAACATATTCGCCATCGCAGGCAGTGATTCCGCCGCCCTTTCCACACACCCTATTTCTTCGTCGTTAAGGTCGGTATATTCCCTGCAAAGTTCCTTGATAATACCCAATTGCGTCACCATTCTCCATCAGTCTTCGTATTTTTTTATAATCAGCTTCGCCACCTTATTCATAGCTATATTTCGTCCCTTACTTATCTGTCTTATGTAATTATACGCTTCGTCCTCCGACATATTTTCCCGGCTCATCAGGAGACCCTTAGCTTTTTCAATTATTTTTCTGGATTCTAATTTTTCGTTTGCTTTTTCGATCTCTTCACGGTATTGATAAAGCTCTCTGTTTCTGACGACCGCAAGCTCAATATTAGGTATAAGTAATTTTTCGTTTATCGGCTTCACTATATAACTGCTGATTCTGCATTCCTTCGCCTTATCGATATATTCGCCCTTATTAAAGCCCGTAAGTATTATTATGGCGGTGCTCGGGCATTCGTCGCTGATGACCTTAGCCGCGGAAAGACCGTCCAAAACCTCCATCTTAACGTCCAATATAATCAC
>JBHAFL010000153.1:0-3917 GCA_041856085.1 Anaerovoracaceae bacterium
CCCTAATGTAGTGCCGCTCCTCATAGTTTCCGCTTCAATGGGTATAGGCGGTACCATCATAACGGAAGCTACGCTGTCTTTCCTCGGACTCGGGGTTAAATTCCCGTTTGCGTCATGGGGTAATATCATAAACGATGTAAACAATATCCATGTGCTTACGAGCTATTGGTTCATATGGATACCTGCGGGCGTTTTGCTTCTCACTACGGTTTTAGCGTTTAACCTTGTGGGAGACGGACTTAGAGACGCGTTTGACCCGCGTATGAAGAGATAGAGAGGAGAGATAATATGGCAGATAATAATAACGGTTATCTTTCCCGAAAAGAATCAAGAAGGATATCCAAAGAAAACAGAAAAATTACAAACCGATACGAAAAGAAAAGAAAAAGAAAAAACGTGCCCGAGTCGGAATATATGACGAAGATGCGTAATCCCGATAATGCGGTGGAGTTTGATAACCTCCATACATATTTCTTTACCGATATCGGAACGGTTAAGTCGGTAGACGGCGTCACTTTCGACGTGCCGATCGGCAAGACCGTGGGCGTGGTAGGCGAGTCGGGCTGCGGCAAATCCGTAACGAGCCTATCCTTAATGCAGCTTTTACAGAGGCCGCAGGGACAGGTGGTAAACGGCGAAATCAGATTGAACATAGACGGCGGCAAGGCTGTCGATGTTACGAAAGCGCCCGAGGAGTTTATGAGAAAACTCAGAGGAAATTACATTTCGATGATATTTCAAGAGCCTATGACGGCGCTTAATCCCGTATTCAGGATAGGCGAGCAGGTTGACGAGGTAATTGCTCTCCACGACGGCGAGGGTAAGAGCGACGAGGATATCAAGGGCAGAACGATTGAACTCCTCGAGATGGTCGGAATCGCGAACAGCGAGGGCGTATATGCTATGTTCCCTCACGAACTGTCGGGCGGTATGAGACAGAGGGTTATGATTGCGATGGCGCTTGCATGCAATCCCCGTATAATCATAGCGGACGAGCCGACCACGGCTCTCGACGTGACAATACAGGCGCAGATACTCGACCTGCTCAGAAATCTCAAGGATAAGATTAATTCGTCCATAATGTTCATAACTCACGATCTCGGAGTTATAGCCGAGATGGCCGACTATGTTGTGGTAATGTACTCGGGCAGAATAGTTGAGGCGGGCACGGCAAAGGAGGTATTTCTCAATCCTCGTCACCCGTATACGATAGGGCTTATGGCGTCTAAGCCTGTGGTAGGAAAAAAAGTCGACAGCCTCTACTCGATACCGGGCAAGGTACCTAATCCTATCAATATGCCTGACTACTGTTACTTTAAGGATCGCTGCGAAATGCAGTGCGAGGAATGTGCGGGAGAATATCCTGAATACATAAACGTCACGCCGACGCACAGGGTTTCATGCTATCGCTACTACGACGGGAAAGGGGAGAAAAACAATGACTGATACTATCAATAAAGGCGAATTCACTCCCGTGACTTATGATGAACAGTATCTTCTTATGGTAAACGGGTTAAAAAAGTATTTTCCCATCAAGGGCGGCGTCATATCAAAAACCGTAGGTCATGTTAAAGCGGTAGACGGAGTAACCTTTAACCTTAAGAGGGGAACCACTATGGGGCTTGTAGGCGAGTCGGGCTGCGGCAAAACCACTGTCGGAAGAACTATACTGAGACTTACGGATTCAAAGACCGACGGACAGGTACTGTTTAACGGCAAGGAGATATATGATCTGAAAAAGGACGAGCTTAGAGGTATTCGCCCGAAGATGCAGATCATATTTCAGGATCCGTTTTCAAGCTTGAGCCCGAGACTTCCTGTCGGCGAGATTATCGGAGAAGCCGTGAGGGAGCATGGCATAGTATCCGCCGAGGAACATAATGACTATATCGATATGATAATGGACCAGTGCGGTCTCCAGCCTTTTCATAAGGACAGGTATCCGCATGAGTTCTCAGGCGGGCAGAGGCAGAGGATATGCATCGCGAGAGCTCTTGCACTAAACCCCGAGTTCGTAGTATGCGACGAGCCGGTATCGGCGCTCGACGTGTCGATTCAGGCGCAGATAATCAATCTGCTTGAGGAGCTCCAAGCAAGGAGAAATCTCACATACCTGTTTATATCGCACGACCTTTCGGTTGTAGAGCATATTTCGGATAATATAGGAGTAATGTATCTTGGTAATCTCGTGGAGTACGGCGATAAGGAGGATATATTCAGAAATCCGCTTCACCCTTATACGGAAGCTCTGTTCTCCGCAATTCCCGTTCCTGACCCTACGGTCAAGATGAACAGAATAGTCCTCTCCGGCAGCATTCCGTCTCCGGCTAATCCTCCTGAGGGCTGCAAGTTTCACACCAGATGTTCTAAATGTATGGATATATGTAAGAAAGAAGCTCCTTGCCAAAAGGAGATTGAACCCGGGCATTTCGCAGTATGCCACCTTTATGATTGACGAAATCTGAAAGATATATGAAAGACGATAATAATGTAGCTAAATCATCAGATATAAGTAACGACGAAAAAGAACGGGAGGTTATCGCCGATATGAGCGGATTGGAGCCGCGCTTCAATCCGCTCGGACGGCGGGTAAAGATTGTAGATACCGCACCCGAAAACAAGACTGCCTCGGAGCTGAGCCCCGAGGGTCTCTTTGCAGCCGTTAAAGGCGCTCTTGCGGCAACCTTTGCTGTTTATTTCATATATGCCGCCGCTTTCGGGATTTTCATATTTTTGTTGACCAAGCTTCTTTGACTTTTTTGTTCGTGACCTGAGGGGGCGGCAAGCTTTTGCCGGAAGTATCATGAAAACAAAGAGACTGATTGCAAAAAGACAGATATTTTATCTTTCAATAATGTTTGTTTTGATTTTTGTCGGTATTTTGGTTTTTTTGGCGTACAGACAAACCATAATCACAGACCCGAAAGACAGACTCGGCGCGTTCAGGGGAATATCCGACGAGGATTTTGAGACAAGCATCTTCATTTTATTCGTTATTTCCACAATATTTTATTTTTCCGTAATAACGGTTGTCACGAGAAGATCGCATAAATATTTTATCGGGCAATCCGCGCTTGTCGAGTCGTTTCTTCAGGATTACGACTGTATTTACTATGTCAAAATATATGAAAACAAGTATGACGACGAAATCGAGAGCTACCATTTCAGCGAAGAATTTCTTAAGGTTTTCAATGTGGACAAGGCGGGAAATCGGTTTTCGGACATATTGAGGTATATAGCCGACACGATTGTATTCTCCGATGACAGAGAAAGATTCGTGGCGGAGACTAAGAGGGAAGTAATACTGCCGGCTATTGAGAACTCGGGGATATATTTTACCAATTTCAGAGTCGGACGCGACGGTGCATTTCACATATATCAGATTAAGTTCAGCTCGAAAAAAAACGTCGCGGGCAGGTACAGCGGGATGATTTGCGGAATACGCTGCATAGACAATGAGGTTAAAGCCGAGAAGATATTTAGGGACAGTTTTAACGAAAAACTTGCCGAAAAAACTAATGAGATTAAAGAGCAGAACTTAATGCTTAACAAGCTTAACGAAAGCATTATAGAATTTTTGGGAAGCGTTATAGAGAATCGTATGCTTTGGGACAGCGATCATATCGTTAATGTAAAAAGCCTTACGAGAATTCTTGCTGCGCAGCTTGCCGAGGATCGGCCTGAATACCGGCTTAGCCGCAGCAAAGTGGAGATAATTACCTCGGCAAGCGCGCTTCATGACCTTGGTAAAATAAGAGTCCCTTACGAAATCCTGTACAAAACGCCGCCGCTCAGCGAGGAGGAAACGGGGCTGCTCAGGACGCATACGACAGAGGGCGGAAAAATACTTGAAATATATAATCCGGGATGGAGCGAGATATATCAAAGAACCTGTATAGATATATGCCTTTACCACC